>CAJUFJ010000073.1 GCA_910585815.1 uncultured Oscillospiraceae bacterium
GATCGTCTTCGCCTGCGACGCGGGCATGGGCTCCTCCGCCATGGGCGCCACCATGCTGCGCAACAAGCTGAAGGACGCGGGCATCACCGGTATCGAGGTTATTCACCACCCCGTCTCCGAGATTCCCGGTGACTGTCAGATTGTGGTCACCCACCATGAGCTGTCCGGCCGTGCCGCCCAGCGCGCGCCCCAGGCCCGGATTATCCCCATCCACAACTTCATGGGCGCGCCGGAATACGACGCCCTGGTAGATGAGCTCCTGGCGGCCCGGAAGGGCTCCGCCGCCCCTGCCGCCCCTGTGGCGGCCCCCAAGGCCGAGGCTCCCGCCCCCACTCAGGAAGACACCCTTCTGGAGCGGAAGAACATCGTCCTGAACTGCGCCCCCGTCACCCCCGAGGAGGCTATCAAAGCCTGCGGCCGGCTGATGGTGGAGAGCGGCTACGTGGACGAGGCCTATATCCAGGGCATGCTGGACCGTGAAGCCAGCTTCTCAGTAGCCATCGGCAGCCACGTAGCCATCCCCCACGGCACCAACGACGTCAAGCCCCTTATCAAGCGCACCGGCGTTGTAGTCATGACCTACCCCGAGGGCATCGACTGGAACGGCGACAAGGTCAAGCTGGTGGTGGGCATCGCCGCCAAGGGCGAGGAGCACCTGGAGGTGCTGGGCCGCATCGTGGCCATCGCCTCCACCGACGAGGACACCGACAAGCTGGTGGCCTCCGCCGACGCGGAAAAGCTCTTTAAAAACCTGAATGGCATCAACTGAATAGACAAAACGGACGGCGCAGCATAAAGCTGCGCCGTCCTGCTATAAACGCTCAGACAAAGGGACTTTTACGCATATTTTTTCTCCAGCCGAAGCAGGGCCTCCTTCATATCCAGCCCGCTGCCATAGCCCACCAGACTACCGTCCGCGCCGATAACCCGATGGCAGGGCACAGCGATCAGAATAGGGTTCCGATGGTTGGCCATCCCCACCGCCCGGGCCGCCCCGGGACTCCCTACAGCGGCGGCCACCTCCCCATAGGTACGGGTCTCCCCGTAGGGGATGGCGCACAGCGCCCGCCACACCCGCTGCTGAAATTCGGTGCCCCGGAGCAAGTAAGGAAAATCAAAGTCCCGCCGCCCGCCGTTCAAATATTCCGTGACCTGCTGAAATACCAGCTCGGTCAAGGGCGTCCGCCCCTCGTCGCGGGCCGGTTCATCGGTCCGCATCAGCAGCGTGACCGCATCGTCCTGATACCCAATCTTAAGCTGTCCAAAGGGAAACGGATAAACTGCGTAACTGTTCACATGCCACCCTCCTAATCCCATATTTTTGCATCAAGGGGCGTACTGCACCCCAACGATTCCGCCGCCTTCTGAAGCATCTTTTTTGCAAGAGTCTTTTGGATCAATCCGATCAACAAGCGCATAGGAAGGGGAAAATATTCCGGCCCGGTAAATTTTTTTGCTTCCTCACGGAAAAAGCCCTCTCCCTCCGCAAACAGCCTGCCCATCGCCTGATACGGCTTTGTGGCCTGCGCCTGCTTTTCCTCATCCAAAATTCGTATCCCGAAATTGCCTCCCTTCACCAGACAGCCGCCGTAGCGAACCCCCAAATATCCCGGCAGCTTTTCCAGAAAGGCCTCGCCGCAGCGAAGCTGACACCCCTCCGCAAAGCCGCTCTGCAAAAGGAAGGAAAGCCTTGTGTGCTCGTCCTTTTGAGGGAGAGTTTCCAAAAATTCCAAAAGAAGCCCGGGGACGCACTCCACATATAACGGCAGCGCAATGAGAATCTCGTCATTTTTCATGTAGGCGTCACGAATGATATCCCATGTTTTTCGGTCGGAAATCGCATGTGCTTCAAAGGTGCTTCCCGCCTCTGACAGCCCCTTTGCAAAGGCGGCAATAATCTTCTCCGTATTGCTGTATTTCTGCACCCGTGGACTTCCGTTGATAATCACAACATGCACGAGACCGCCTCCTTTCTATTGTCGGCAGAAAAAACACCCAGCGAACGGCTCCCCAAATTCAGCGCGGTGCGCTGGCACCACCGTTCCAGATACTCCTGGTCGCCCTCTCCGGCATAGATAACCCCAAGGTCCGGCTGGTGGTCATAGCGCATGACATGGCGCATCTGCCCATCCTTGAATTTCAGATACATGGTGACAAGCGGCATAATCCTGTCCACAATGTTTTTGGTCTGCCAGGAGACAAATCCAAAGTGCGTATCCGAAACCAACCAAACTTGGTCAGCCCCGCTCATTTTTCGTAAAATCGGCTCATAATCGTCGTGAATGGCACACACGCCCGGCGTTTTCAGCCAACAGTAATTACATCCCACACAGTGTGAAATATGCATTCCGGCGGTGTCAATCACTTCAAGCTTCACCGCATTCTTATCCCTGTGCCGCAGCTCCTCTGCAATCCCTTGTCCTATATGCTCTGCCGTTGTATCAACCATTAAAACCATTATAGCTTCCTCCGCACCCTTTGCAAAATACAATACCGATTTGCCACCCTCATTATAACAGCAAACGCAGCTGCTTACAAGTAACCTCATTTCTTGTGTTCTTAATGGTTAACTCCGTTAAGGGCGGTCCTGCGCCTCCCCCTGCCGGGCAATTTATGGACAATTTGAAAAACTTTGTCTTACCCTCTATGCAAACGGTAAAAAATATATTAAAATAAGCGTAAGAAAAAAGACAGGAGTGGTAAATACATGGAGCAGCCCAAATTCAAACGAGTTCTGCTGAAGATCAGCGGCGAGGCCCTGGCGGGCGAGGTGTCCAGAGGACTGGACTTCAAGGTAATCGGCCAGGTGTGCGACGCGGTCAAACGCTGTGTGGAGCTGGGGGTGCAGGTCGGCGTTGTGGTAGGAGGCGGCAACTTCTGGCGGGGCGTGAAGGACGGCGGCGACGCCATGGAGCGGGTCCGGGCCGACCACATGGGGATGCTGGCCACCTCCATCAACGCCCTGGCTGTGGCCGACGTGCTGGAGCAGAAGGGGGTGGAGGTCCGGGTGCAGACCGCCATCGCCATGCAGGCTGTGGCCGAGCCCTACATCCGCTCCAAGGCCATCCGCCACCTGGAGAAAGGCCGGGTGGTAATCTTCGGCTGCGGCACGGGAAACCCCTTCTTCTCCACCGACACCGCCGCCGTGCTGAGAGCCGCCGAGATCGACGCCGATGTAATCCTCCTGGCCAAGAACATCGACGGCGTCTACTCCGCCGACCCCAAGAAGGACCCCAGCGCCACCAAATACAGCAAAATCAGCTACGACGAGGTGTTGGCCCAGCACCTGGCGGTGATGGATACCACTGCCACCTCCCTGTCCATGGACAACAAGATACCCGTCCTCCTCTTTGCCCTCAAGGACCCGGAGAACATCATCCGGGCTGTGATGGGGGAGAAGATCGGGACCATTGTGGAATAACAGCCCCGGGCTTTCGGTGCGGATTTTGAAAGGAGCGGAAGCAGATGAAAAATGCAAGGCTTATTTTGGGATTGCGCGCCAGGGGATGGACTGACACGGAAATCAACGATTTAGTATTGTGGATTGAAACCGGCAATGAAAAATATAATCCGGAGAAGGAAGTAACAAAGAAAGGAAGTACCAACCATGAGCCCTGAAATCGTAACCTATGACGAGAAGATGCAGAAGACCATCGAGGTGGTCAAGAGCAATTTTGCCGCCGTCCGGGCGGGCCGGGCCAACGCCGGCGTGCTGGACCGGATCACGGTGGAGTACTACGGCGCCCCCACCCCCCTGAACCAGGTGGCCAACATCGGTTCTCCCGACCCCCGCACCCTCACCGTCCAGCCCTACGACATGTCCCTGCTGAAGGCCATCGAGAAGGCCATCCAGACCTCCGACTTAGGCATCAACCCCCAGAACGACGGCCGGGTGATCCGCCTGGCCTTCCCCCAGCTCACCGAGGAGCGCCGCAAGGAGCTGACCAAGCAGGTGCGCAAATACGGCGAGGAGGGCAAGGTGGCCCTGCGGAACATCCGCCGGGACGCCATGGACGACATCAAGAAGAAGACCAAGAAGTCCGAGCTCACCGAGGACGACCAGAAGAAGCTGGAGAAGGAGCTCCAGGACCTGACCGACAAGCGCTGCAAGGACATTGACGATCTCACTGCCAAGAAGGAAAAGGAGCTTATGGCGGTGTAATTTTCCGGTAGGGACGCTTCACGAAGCGTCCGCATACGGGAAGTCAGAGCAAAAAGCCCCCCTTGCTAAAGGGGGGAGGGCCACCGAAGGTGGCGGGGGGATTCCGTCCACCGAATCGTTCCGGTAGAACGGAATCCCCCAGTCATTTGTTGCGCAAATGCCAGCCCCCTTTTGCAAGGGGGCCTTTGGTTAAAAACCGGAACGTGAGAACAAACGCAAAAAGGAGCGACCCATGATGGCCCTTTTCAGGAAAACAACCCAACCGGCGCAGGGGGAGGTGGATTTCACCCGTCTGCCCCGGCACATCGCCATCATCATGGACGGCAACGGCCGCTGGGCGAAAAAGCGGGGCCTGCCCCGCACGGCGGGCCACGCCGCCGGGGCGGAGACCTTCCGCACCATCGCCACCTACTGCAAGGACATCGGCCTGGACTACCTCACCGTCTACGCCTTCTCCTCCGAGAACTGGAAGCGGCCGGAGGAGGAGGTGGGGGCCATTATGGGGCTGCTGAAAAAATATCTGCTGGAGGCCATCGGCCAGATGGAGCGGGACAGGGTGAAGATGGAGTTTTTCGGTGACCTGTCCCCTCTGACCCCGGAGCTGCGGGAGCTGTGCCAGCGCACCCGGGAGATATCCCGGCACTACGAGGGCTGTCAGGTGAACATCTGCCTGAACTACGGCGGCCGGGACGAACTGGTCCGGGCGGCCCAGGCCTTCGCTCGGGACTGCATCGACGGGAGGGCCGACCCCAACCACCTGAATGCGGACCAGCTGAGCGGCTACCTCTACTCCAGGGGCGTGCCCGACCCCGAGCTGATTATCCGCACCAGCGGGGAGCTGCGCCTGTCCAACTTCCTGCTGTGGCAGGCTGCCTATTCGGAGTTCTACATTACCGATGTGCTCTGGCCCGACTTCTCCAGGGAGGAGCTCCACCGGGCCATCGCGTCCTATCAAAACCGGGACCGCCGGTTTGGAGGTGTGTAATTTGGTAACTCGCATCGTTGTGGGCCTGGCCCTGGGCCCGGCCTTTCTGGCGGCCCTGTTCCTCCTGCCCCCCCTGGGGCTGGCGGTGGTGGCGGCCGCCATTGCGGCCATGGCCTCCTTCGAGCTGCTGCGGGCCACCCGGGTGGCCCACCACAACGGCATGTATGCCTTTACCGCCATCGCCGCCGCCCTCATTCCCCTGGGCCACGGGGCGGGGTACGGCAGCTGGACCGCCCGGGCGGTGGCCATCCTGCTGATGGCGGCCCTGTTTCTCCCCGCCCTGCGGCGGTACGGCACCGGGGGGGAGATCAAATTTGAACATATCCTGGTCTGCCTGTTCGGCGGCGTGGGCATCCCTCTGTTCCTGTCCGCCCTGGTGCAGCTGAAGCACTTTGAAAACGGCCGTTTTTTGGTCCTTCTCCCTGTAATCTGCGCCTTTACCACCGACATCGGGGCCTATTTCTTCGGCGTTTTCCTGGGAAAACACCGGGGCGTCACCCAGGTGAGCCCCAACAAGTCGCTGGAGGGCTACATCGGCGGAATCGTTACCGGCTGCCTGTGTATGCTGCTCTATGGCTGGCTGGTGGGGCGGTTTGGCGGCGTGGAGGTCATGCTGCCCCGGATGGCCCTCTACGGCCTTCTGGGCAGCGCCGTCACGGAGATCGGTGACCTGTCCTTCTCCCTGATTAAGCGGCAGTACGGCGTGAAGGACTACGGCACCCTCCTGCCCGGCCACGGCGGAATGCTGGACCGGTTCGACTCCACCACCTTCGCCGCCCCCGTGCTGCTGCTGCTGGTGGAGGTTCTGCCGGCGTTTTAACCCCCGTCCCCCGCAGGGCAAGCCTTCCACCCTCCGGGGGGAAGGTGCCCCAGTGCGCACACTGGGGCGGATGAGGGGGCGGGGCGGGCAAGCAGTTCTTTCGATAAGAGGCAGAAACCTGCCGCGCACCCTCATCCGTCACGGCCTTCGGCCGTGCCACCTTCCCCCTTGAAGGGGGAAGGCTTTTAGGCGGGTTCTGTTACGTGGTGCGCAGGGCAAGAGGGAAACCTAATCAGGTGAGGGCAGAAAGAATCTCTTGACGCAGGCCCAGGCCAAAGAGATAATAGGCACGGGCGTATTGGGCAAGCTGCCCGTTGAGAATTTCCTCAAATTGGTCAAACTCCGCGCTTCCCAGCTGTGCCCGTAGCCTTGCGGCGAATGTGCTGTAGTCCTGCTCCGCCTTCCGGAACTCGGGAAGCTGATTGCAGAAGGCGTAGACCTGTTCGGGAAGATAGGGATTATTCAGGAACAATGTGGCGAGAATGTCATTCATAGGAAACAGCCCCTTTATATGAGTTTATTACTCGTTTAGTATAAACGAGTTTATTACTCGTGTCAAGAGGGCGGAGGTATCATGGAAAAATTTTCTGAGCGGTTGCGGGAGCTGCGGAAAGAGCGCGGCCTGAAACAAAAGGAAATGGCGGAAATCTGCGGTCTGAAAATAAGAAGCTATCAGCAATACGAATACGCTGAAAATTATCCAACCGTTCCCGGTCTGGTCTTTCTGGCCGACTACTTCGGCGTCAGCCTGGACTACCTGATGGGGCGGAAGGACGAGCGGACGTAGGGGCGGCCTGTGGCCGCCCGCGGGCGCATACTATGCGCCCCTACAATGCGCGCAGAGGCATCGGGTGCAGGGGCGGACATGGCCCCGCCCGTCCGAATTTGCGCAGACCTCGCGGGCGGCCACAGGCCGCCCCTACACAGGAGGTCCAGAGTGGAAAGGAACAATGCCATGAGCAAAAAAATAACCGTATTAGGTTCTACCGGCTCCATCGGGCGGCAGTCATTAGAAGTGATTGCCGCCTGCGGCATGGAGGCGGTGGCGCTGGCGGCCAACTCCAGCGTCAAGCTGATGGAGGAGCAGGCCCGGCAGTTCCGGCCGGCCGTGGCCGCCCTGGCGGACGAGAAAGCCGCCGCCGACCTGCGTGTCCGTCTGGCGGACACTAATGTCCACGTCCTGAGCGGCCTGGGCGGGGTGCTGGAGGCGGCCACCCTCTCCAGCGCCGACACAGCCATCGCCGCCCTGGTGGGGATGGCGGGCCTGCGGCCCACCCTGGCCTCCATCCGGGAGGGCAAGCGGGTGTGCCTGGCCAACAAGGAGACCCTGGTGTGCGCCGGCCCCCTGGTGCTGGAGGAGGCCAAGGACTACGGGGCCAAGCTCTACCCCGTGGACTCGGAGCACTCGGCCATCTTCCAGTGCCTGGAGGCCAACCGGGACCGGGGTGAGGTGAAGCGCCTCATCCTCACCTGCTCCGGCGGGCCCTTCTACGGCCGGAAGCGGGAGGAGCTGCGGGGCATGACAAGGGAAGACGCCTTACAGCACCCCAACTGGTCCATGGGGGCCAAGATCACCGTGGACTCGGCCACCCTGATGAACAAGGGGCTGGAGGTCATCGAGGCCATGCACCTGTACCGGCTGCCGGCGGAAAAAATTTCCGTTGTGGTCCACCGGGAGAGTATTATCCACTCCCTGGTGGAATACTGTGATAATGCCATGATTGCCCAGCTGGGCGCGCCCGACATGCGCCTGCCCATCCAGTACGCCCTCACCTACCCCAAGCGGATACCCGGCCCCGCCACCCCCCTGGACCTGTGGAACTGCGGGCCCCTCACCTTCGGCACGCCGGACGTGGAGGCCTTCCCCTGCCTGGCCCTGGCCCTGGAGGCGGCCAAGACCGGCGGCGCCGCCGGCGCCATCCTCAACGGCGCCAACGAGGCGGCGGTGGGCCTGTTTCTGGAGGGGAAAATCGGCTTTCTGGATATCCCCGCCAGGGTGGAGAGGGCCCTGGCCAGCGTCCCGGCGGTGCAGAACCCCACCATGCAGGATATCCTGGACGCCGACCAGGCCGCGCGGGAGGCGGCGCTGTAGGGGTGCTCCCGTAAGCCTCCTTTTGAAAGGAGGTGCCCCAGTGCGCACACTGGGGCGGAGGATTGTATTTCGCGCAGCGAAATGTATGAAATAATTAAGGTTTCGGAAGCTTTGTTTACTTCGTATGTTTTGCTTCGCAAAACGCAATCCTCAGTCAGCCTGCGGCTGACAGCTCCTTTCCAAAGGAGCCTTTGCTCCCCTGGAAACGTATTATTTTGGAGGCACTCTATGCTCTACATCATCATTGCAGTTCTGATTTTCGGTATTCTGGTAGCCACCCACGAGCTGGGGCATTTTGCCTCGGCCAAGCTGCTGGGGGTGAAGGTAAACGAGTTCGCGGTGGGCATGGGCCCCGCCCTGCTCAAGTGGGGCAAGGGGGAGACCCAGTACAGCCTGCGGGCCCTGCCCATCGGCGGCTTCTGCGCCATGGAGGGGGAGGACGACGACTCCGCCGACCCCCGGTCCTTCGGCCGGGCGGCCTGGTGGAAGAAAATCATCATCTTGTGCGCCGGGGCGGCCATGAACTTTGTTACGGGGGTGGTCATTATGGCCGTCCTCTACGCCCCGGCCGCCGGTTTCCGGGCGGAGTTCTACGGCGGCCCTCTGGAGGGCTACGGCACGGAGGACTGCGGCCTGCTGGCCGGGGACCGCTTTCTGGCGGTGGACGGACACCGGGTGCTGGTGTACGGCAACGCCCGGTTTTTCCTGGACCGGGCGGGAGAGACCATCGACTTTGTGGTGGAACGGGACGGCCAGCGGGTGGAGCTGAAGGACGTCCACCTGCCCTATCAGGAGCGCACCGACGCCCAGGGCAATTTCACCCGCCTGCGGGGGCTGACCATGGCCTCCATGGCCGACCCCACCACCTTCCTGGGCAAGCTGGGCTACGCCTGGAACACCTGCATCGACTTTGTCCGCGTGGTGTGGATCAGCCTGGGGGACATCGTCACCGGGGCGGTGGGCCTGCGGGACCTGTCCGGGCCGGTGGGCATTGTCAACATGATGGGCGAGGTGGGCAGTCAGGCCCCCAGCCTGCTGGACGCCGCCTGGAATCTGGGCTACCTGGCCGCCCTTATTGCCGTCAATCTGGCGGTGATGAACCTGCTCCCCTTGCCCGCCCTGGACGGCGGCCGGGTGTTCTTCCTGGTGCTCAACGGCATCCTCTATGGGCTGTTTCGCAGGAAGCTGGACGCCAGATATGAGGGCTACGTCCACCTGGCCGGTCTGGCCCTCCTCATGTGCCTGATGCTGGCCGTCACCCTCAGCGACGTGGGCAAGCTGTTCGGGCGTTGAGCGGGACAGGGAAAACAGCCTCCTCTCTCTCCGACGCCGCGCCCTGCGGCACTATAACAGTAGCTATATCTATATCTATTACTATATCTATATCGCAGCTCTAATTGCACGAAAACGTACAACTAAGCTGACAAATTTTAGGAGGTGAACCGACCGTGACCCGACAGATCAACGTGGGCGGCGTCCCCATCGGCGGGGGCGCCCCTGTCACCATCCAGTCCATGACCAACACCCCCACCCAGGACGTGGAGTCCACCCTGCGGCAAATACGGGAGCTGGCCGCCGCCGGGTGTGAGATTGTCCGGGTGGCCGTCCCCGATATGGAGGCCGCCCGGGCGGTGGGGAAGATTAAGGAGGGCAGCCCCATCCCGGTGGTGGTGGACATCCACTTTGACTACAAGCTGGCCCTGGAGGCCATCGCCGCCGGGGCGGACAAGGTGCGCATCAACCCCGGCAACATCGGCCGGTACTATGTGAAGCAGGTGGCCGACGCCTGCCGCCAGCGGGGTATCCCCATCCGCATCGGGGTCAACAGCGGTTCCCTGGACCACAATGTGGTGGCCCGGTACGGCGTGACGCCCGAGGCCATGGTGGAGTCCGCCTTTCAGCACATCCGGATGCTGGAGCGGTACGATTTTACCGATATCTGTGTCTCGCTGAAGTCCTCCAACGTGCAGACCGCAATGCAGGCCTACCAGCTGATGCACTGCCGCAGCGACTACCCCTTACATATCGGCGTCACCGAGGCGGGGACGGTGCGGATGGGCACCCTGAAATCCGCCGTGGGCATCGGCGGCCTGCTGGCCCTGGGCATCGGTGACACCATGCGGGTGTCCCTGTCCGCCGACCCGGTGGAGGAGGTCTACGCCGCCCGGGAGATTCTCAAGGCCGCCGGAGTGCGGAAGGAGGGCCCGGAGCTGGTGAGCTGCCCCACCTGCGGCCGGACGAAAATCGACCTGATCGCCCTGGCCAATGAGGTGGAGGAGCGGCTGAAAACGGTGGACAAGCCCATCACCGTGGCCGTTATGGGCTGCGCCGTCAACGGCCCCGGAGAGGCCTCCGCCGCCGACTGCGGCATCGCCGGAGGGGTGGGCGAGGGCCTGCTGTTCCGAAAAGGGGAGATTGTGAAAAAGGTCCCCCAGGACCGGCTGGTGGACGAGCTGTTCGCCCTGATTGAGACGCTATGAAACGGGAGCTGCCCAAGGAGACCTTCGCTCGGCGGCTGGTGCGCCGGTTCCCAGAGTTCCAGAAAGCATATCAGGACCATCTGAGAGGATACGGCGAGCTGGTGGGCCACGTCTTTTTCGGGGATACACTGAACGCGCTCCTCTTTTCGCTGCTGGAGGCCGCCGAGAATCCAGGAATGATCCGCCAATATATAGACTTTGTGGAAGATATGTACGCCAATGGCGACGGCGATGTGCAGAACATTGTCGAGGTCACCATTCTGGAGCGCCTGGGGGACGACGAGACGGTGCTGCGCAACGCCTTCACCTACTTCTCCGAGGAGCTGATGCTGGCCTCCCAGTCCATAGAGAAGGGCTGGGGCCGCCGGGATATCAAAATCTGGCACAGAGGGGGCCGGCCTATGTACGACTGGACCTGGCCGCCCCCGGGGGCGTGAGTTTACCTCAGATAAACGCTGGACAAAGGAGACCGACTAAATGTCCCAAAAGATACCATTTTTACAGATGTTTGCCGCCCTGCGCCAGTGGACCGAGCTGTCCAATGGGGTGGAGGGCTGGCTGATTGTGTCCGCCGCCATCGACAAGGCCAGCCGCAGCGCCAAAATCGCGGTGGAGGGGGCCGCTGGGGCGGGGCCCAACCTCATCGCCCAGGCGGAGGAGGCGCTGGCCCGGGCCTACGGCCTGAACAGCGTCAAAATTGAGGCGGCCCCTGCCCCGGAGACAGACGGGGAGCGTTGTAGGGGCGCGCAGTGCGCGCCCGCGGGCGGACACTGTCCGCCCCTACAGAACGCGTCGGAGGAAAGGTCTGCTCATGACGAGGACCCCTTCGCCCGCACTGAAGCCCTGCGCCGGGCGGCCCTGAAAAACGCCGTCCGGCCCGCCGCCCCGGCGAAGGGGGACAAAAAGCCCAAAGGCAAGGCCATCTTCGGCAAAGCCATTTCCAAGGCCCCCACCCCCATGGGGGAGCTGGAGCTGGACATGGGCATGGTGGTGGTGGAGGGGGACGTCTTCGCCATCGACAACCGGGAGCTGAAAAAGCGGGGGGCCTGGGTGGTGGCCTTCGACATGACCGACTACACCGGCTCCATCCGGGTAAACAAATTCTTCCCCGGCGACGAGGGCAAGCCCCTGGTGGACGGCATCAAAAAGGGGATGCACATTAAGGTCCAGGGCCGTCTCAACATGGACCGGTTCTACGGCGACATGGTGCTGGAGCCGGTGGCCGTCACCGCGGCGGAGAAGAAAATGAAGGAGGACACCGCCCCGGAGAAGCGGGTGGAGCTCCACCTGCACACCACCATGTCCTCCATGGACGCCC
>CAJUFJ010000074.1 GCA_910585815.1 uncultured Oscillospiraceae bacterium
AACTCCGGGTTGTGCTTGGGGTCCATGCCCTCGTTGCGGAAGATGCGGCCGATCTCATACACCCGGTCCATGCCGCCCACAATGAGCCGCTTCAGGGGCAGCTCGGTGGCGATGCGCATGTACATGTCGATATCCAGGGTGTTGTGGTGGGTGATAAAAGGCCGGGCAGCGGCACCGCCGGCGATGGTGTTCAGAACCGGGGTCTCCACCTCGATATAGCCCATGTTGTCCAGGTAGTTGCGCATGAACTTGATAAACCGGGAGCGGACAACGAAGTTGCGCTTCACATCGGGGTTGACAATCAGGTCCACATACCGCTGGCGGTAGCGCAGCTCGGTGCTGGTCAGGCCGTGGAACTTCTCCGGCAGAGGCAGCAGAGATTTGCTCAGCAGGGTGACCTTCACCACCCGGACCGACATCTCCCCCCGCTGGGTGCGGAAGACCACGCCCTTCACGCCCACAATGTCGCCGATGTCGTACTTTTTGAAGCGGGCATACTCCGCCTCGTCCATCTCGTCCTTCCGGGCGTAGAGCTGGATGCGGCCAGACTTGTCCTGTAAATCGCAGAAGGACACCTTCCCCATCCCCCGCTTGGACATGAGCCGCCCGGCCAGGGACACCTCCTGTCCCTCCAGAGCGTCGAAGTTCTCCTTGATGTTGGCGGAGTCGTTATCCACCACATACCGGGTGATGGTGAAGGGGTCGTTGCCGCTCTCCTGGAGCTCCTTCAGCTTGTCCCGGCGAATCTGGAGCAGCTGGGACAGGTTCTCCTGTTCCCCGGTCTGGTTGTTCTTATCGGCCATGTTGACTTCTCCTTTATCTCTCGATCTTCAGCAGCTTATACTCCACCGGACCGGCGGGGGCGTCCACCACCACCTCGTCCCCGGCGTTTTTGCCCAGCAGGGCCTTGCCGAAGGGGGAGTCCTCTGAGATGGCGCCGTTCATGGGGTCGGCCTCCTGGGAGCCCACGATTTTATAGGTGATCTCCTCATTAAACTCCTTGTCCAGCACGGTGACGGTGGAGCCCAGGCGGACATAGTCCCCCTCGGTCTCGTCCTCCTCGATGACCACGTAGTTGGCCAGAATCTCCTCCAGCTCGCTCATGCGGGCGTAGAGCTTGCCCTGCTCGTTTTTGGCCTCGTCGTACTCGCTGTTCTCCGACAGGTCGCCGAAGGAGCGGGCCTCTTTGATCAGGTCGGCCACCTCCTTCTCCCGGACGGTTTTCAGGTAGGTCATCTCATCCTGCAATTCCTTGAGCCGCTGGGGGCTCAGCTTATACTCCTTCGCCATAACAATCGCACCTTTCCAAATATGATACCGACGGGCCGGCCAGGGGCCGGCCCCTACACAAACCGTAGGGGCCGCCGCCCTCGGCGGCCCGCCGTACAAATCGTAGGGGCCGCCGCCCTCGGCAGCCCACGAAAGCATAATTGTATATTCTGTGACATTATATGTGTTTTCCCCCGGTATGTCAAGTGATTTTTATGGCCTGGGGGGCCAGCCGCCCCCCCTCCCACAGGGCGGCCAGCAGGGGCAGATTTTCCCGGTCCGCCTCCTCCAGCTCCGGGGCGGACAGCCGCAGTCCCGCCAGCCGGGGGCGGGGCCCCCACAGCTCCAGAGAGGCCTCTTCCGGCACGGGGCGCCCCTCCTGAAAGGACAGGGCCACCTCCCCCCGCTCCCCTTTCGGCAGGACGGGCACGCCGAACTCCCGTCGCAGCCACAGGGCCAGCTCCTTTCCGCCCTGGGGGGCGTCGATCACCAGCCCCCGCACCAGAGGACACAGGGCCGCAGCCGTCCGGGCCATGTCCCGGTCCACCCGGGTCCCCCGCAGGGCCACGGTGGCCCGTCCCGGAGCCAGCCCCCGCCGCTCCAGGGCGGCCAGGGCCAGGGGGGCCGACTGAGCCCGGACAAAGAGCTCCGGCTCCACCGGCCGCAGGCCGAAGGCGGCCAGGGCGGGCCAGCGGGCAAAGTCCGGCGGCGCAAGCACCCGTAGCGCACCCCCCCTGCGCAGGCCCCGGGCCGACCGGCGCAGGCGGCGCTCCCCCCAGAAGCCGGTCGGGTCGGCCTCTACCCGCAGGACGGGCAGGCCGTAGAGCCGCCCCGGCGCAGGCCGCCCCCGTCCGCCGGCCGTGTACACAAGCTGTCCAAACAACGCAAGTCCCCCCTCTCCTCCCAGAGTATGTGGGGAGAGGGGGGAATATTTATCCTTCCAAAAAGCCCTGTAATTCGCCTAACAGCTCCATCGCCTTGAATTTGAGGACATAGCCCTCGCCGTCCCCGGTGACCAGGGCCCCCTGGCCGGGGGTGAAGTGGCCCGCCTCCAGGGCCTGGTCCACCGTTTCGCTGGCCGCCCCCAGGCACAGAGGCGGAAAGGCCACGCACCACCAGTTCTGTCCCTTCCCCTCCCCGATGGTCACCCGGAGGGCGGTGTAGTTGCCGGCGGGGAGGGCGAAGCCCTCATACTCCTTGGTGGGGAACCAGCAGTCCTCCAGAGTGGCGGCCACCGGGTAGTCGTACCCCTGCTCCTCCACCACCTCCCGGCCGGCGGCGGCCAGGAGGTTTAAATGCCCCTCCAGCGCCTCCTGGGCCTGGGCCAGGGTGGCCCCCTCCGGGTACATCTCCTCCGCCCGGGCCAGCACCCGGTCCCGCACCGCCAGCTTCAGGGCCTGGTCGGCCTCGCTGTCGGAGTTGGCAATGACGTGGAAGCGGATCACACTGTCGGCCAGCTCCCTCTGCTCCCGGCCCAGCCAGCTGCCCGCCACCACCGCGATTAACACGCCGAACATCAGCGCAATCTCCCAGGTTTTCAATTTTCGGTCCATAGGTCCTCCTCAGGACGGGAACACCGTCCCTGCTGTAATTTTCTTACAGTATGGACAGCCTCGGAGCTCCTTATACCGGACTTTTCAAAATTCAGTCCGCTAAATGGACAGCGGAATAAATTTTATCCGGTTTTTTGGAAAATTTCTCTTGCACTTTCTAACTTTGTCGTGTAAGATACAGATAGAGACCGTCTCTGAGGTTCTATAATTTTAAAGGAGGATACGAGAAATGAGGAAAAAGATTCTGGCGGCCCTGCTGTCCCTGTCGCTGCTGGCGGCGCTGTGCGTCGGCACTGCCTTCGCGGAGGAGGCCGCCCCTACTAACGACAGCCTGATCTGTGACGGCGTACTCCAGACCCCCACCGTCTACAAAATCAACGGCAGCAACTACTTCAAAATCCGCGACTTGGCTGCTATTCTCAACGGTTCAGCCAAGCAGTTTTCCGTGGGCTATGACGCGGATAAGAAATCCGTCACTGCCGACACCGGGGCGGGCTACCTCAAACAGCCCACCGACCTGACCGGCGCGCCCGTCGGCGGTAATAAGACCGCCACAGCCAGCAGCGACGCGATTTACATTAACGGCGTTCTCTGCCAGGCGGAGGTCTACAAAATCGACGGCATGAACTACTTCAAGCTCCGCGACCTGGGCCAGGCTCTGGACTTCGGCGTGGGCTGGGACGGCGCTACCGGTACCGTCACCCTGGACACCACCAAAGGCTACGAGACACAGACCTCTCCTGCCCAGAACATCTCCGATCAGGAGCTGATAAAGCTGGCCGAAAAACTTATGGATGACGCTTTTTATGCAGGCCTGAGTATCGCAAATGCGGATTTCCTTGAAATTGATTACAACAATACCATCAACGTGGATAATGGGTACGAACTAGTGCCGTACTATTGTGTAATCGGCTACCAAACTATTTCTCAAGCGGAAGATGCTGCCAGACAACTGTGGTACAGCATCTATTCCCGCCAGTCTCCCAGTGTCAGCGACCATGAGTTGGACATGATGCGGAGCCAGCTCGTAGAGCGAAATGGTAGTCTGTATAAAAGAGCAGATGGTGGCGTCGGAGGCGGTGGCGGAACACTGGTGTTTGACCGAATGATCTCCCGTACTGCTGAGGAGGCAGTGTTCGCCGCTCACTTGGATTGGGGGTATGAAGATGGAGAATATAATGTTTCCTTGGAATTCTCCCTAGTTTTGGAGGATGGTGAATGGAGATATCTGGAACACTAACAAACACGTTCTAAGCCGAAAGGAGCAATGAAGATGAAGAAAAAAATCCTGGCAGCCCTGCTGTCACTGTCGCTGCTGGCGGCGCTGTGCGTTGGCACTGCCTTCGCAGAGGAGGCCGCCCCCACCAACGACAGCCTGATCTGTGACGGCGTACTCCAAACCCCCACCGTCTACAAAATCAACGGCAGCAACTACTTCAAAATCCGCGACCTGGCGGCCATTCTCAACGGTTCGGCCAAGCAGTTTTCCGTGGGCTATGACGCGGATAAGAAGTCCGTCACCGCCGACACCGGGGCGGGCTACCTCAAACAGCCCACCGACCTGACCGGCGCACCCGCCGGCGGCAGTAAGACCGCCACGGCCAGCAGCGACGCGATTTACATTAACGGCGTTCTCTGCCAGGCGGAGGTCTACAAAATCGACGGCATGAACTACTTCAAGCTCCGCGACCTGGGCCAGGCTCTGGACTTCGGCGTGGGCTGGGACGGCGCTACCGGCACCGTCACCCTGGACACCACCCGGGGCTACAACACGCAGCCCCAGCCCGACAACAGCCAAGCCGCCATGGCTCGGGCCATGCTGGACGTCCTGGCCCGGGAGCTGGGCGCCAACGGCGGCGCCCGGCTGGTGGATGTGGACGGCGACGGGGTGAAGGAGCTCCTTCTCATGGGCGAGATGTCCGTCCAGCTCTACACCTGGAAAAACGGCCGCCTGGAGGCCCGGGAGGTGGGCGGACTGGTCGGCGGTCAGATGGACTGGAAGCTGTGCAAAAACGCCGTCACCGGCGAGCGCGGCATCCAGTACCGGAACGTGGGCGGCTCCTATGACAACCGCACCTTCTATTACCCCACCCGCCAGATCAGTCTGTCCTACGGCCACAGCGACGACGGCAGCTCGGACTTCCAGAGCTACTACATCGACGACCGGGAGGTCAGCCGGGCGGAGTACAACACTGTCTGGGCCCAAAACCGGATTTTGGAGGAACTGCTGGACGGCTACTATTCGGACCATTTTATGAACGTCTGTGTCGCCGAGGTCCGGGCCGAGCTGGAGTGCCTGGCTGCCGGCAAAACCGCCCGGGATATTTCGGACGCCGGACTGATGGTCCGGGCTGAACTGGCAGCTAATCGCATGGACCTCATGTTTTTCTATCTCGCAGCTGGGGGACTTGCTCAGGAGGATAGGACCGACTCCATCAGCGCAGTCGAAGTTCTGGGCGCTAACTACGAGGACGTCAGAGCTTATCGGGCAATCGGCTGCACAAACATCTCTGAATTAGAGGAGCAATTACATGAGTTGTGGTATCGAACCTTCTCCCGCAAATATCCCACATTCGATGTAGAGGACATAAAGTGGATGTGGATGGAGCGCAACGGTGGGGTGTATATCATCGAGAACTTCGGCATGGGAGACAGGGGCGGCTTTGCCGTGATTGACCGTATGGTCTCCCGGACCGCTGAGGAAGCAGTATTCTGTGGGCACTGGTCATATGGTCCAGATGATGATGATACATCTGATTCCTTTGAAATTTCCCTTGTCTTTGAAGACGGTGTCTGGAAATATGGGTATTATCAGGATTGAGCCATAAAACAACGGAGCGTCGTGGGAGAGGTAACAAAGAATGTTACCTCTCCCTTGCTATTTGTAGACGGCCAAAATTGATGAAATGAAACGCACCCCGGATGGGGATACTGTGGATTGAGCAAACTGAAATTCTATGGTAAAATCAGGACAATGAGCAAAAAGGAGGCTTGAACCATGGGTGACAGTATGGAGTTTGCCAGCAGGGAGGCATTCAGGAGCTGGCTTTCGGAGCATGGACAGTCCAGCGCCGGCGTCTGGCTTCTGTTCGGCAAGGCCGGCGGGCCGAAGACCCTTAAAGCGGGAGAGGCGCTGGAGGAGGCCCTCTGCTTTGGGTGGATTGACGGCCAGATGCAGCGCATCGACGAGAAATCCTATCGAAAATATTTTTCTCAGCGCCGGGACAGGAGCAAATGGTCGGAGAAAAATAAGGCCCTGGTTCAGGTGCTGGAGGAGCAGGGGCTTATGACCGACCTCGGCAGGGCAAAAGTGGAGGAGGCCAAGCGGAACGGTCAGTGGTACGCTCCCAACCCCATGGCGGTGACGGAGGAGCAGATCGCCGGGCTGTCTGCCCTGCTGGAGGGCCATGAACCCGCCTTTACCAATTTTCAGGCCATGTCCCTGTCCGCGAGGAAAACCTACACCCGGGCCTACCTGGATGCCAAAACCGACGCCGGACGGGAAAAGCGGCTGGCCTGGATGGTGGACCGGCTGGATCGAAACCTGAAGCCTATGTGACTGCGCCCCACCGGATACATTTGAAAAATACTTGCAAGAATGGGCGTTCTGGTGTAAAATAGCCCCATTGACAAAGGAGGAGAGAAGCCCATGTCTGACGAAATCAAAACTGCCGGCCTGGAGGAGGCGGAGAGCCAGAACTTTATCCACCAGTTCATCCAGGAGGATATGTCTGAGGGAGGGCGCTGTGCCGGGATGCAGGTACACACCCGTTTTCCACCCGAGCCCAATGGATACCTGCACATCGGCCACTGCAAGGCCCTGATTATCGACTTCGGCTCCGCTGAGAAGTTCGGCGGCATCTGCAACCTGCGCATGGACGACACCAACCCCGCCAAGGAGGACACCGAGTTTGTGGACGCCATTAAGGAGGACATCCACTGGCTGGGCTTCGACTGGGGGGACCGGTTCTTCTACGGTAGCGACTACTTTGAAAAGACCTATGAGCTGGCCATCGGCCTTATTAAGAAGGGGCTGGCCTATGTCTGCGAGCTGACCCCCGAGCAGTTCCGGGAGTACCGGGGGGATGTGAACACCCCTGCCCGCTCCCCCTGGCGGGACCGGCCTGTGGAGGAAAGTCTGGACCTGTTCCAGCGGATGCGAGCCGGTGAGTTCCCCGAGGGCAAATACACCCTCCGGGCCAAGATCGACCTGGCCAGCGGCAATTTCAATATGCGGGACCCGGTGCTCTACCGCATCCGCTATATCGAGCACCACCGCCAGGGCACCAAGTGGTGCATCTTCCCCATGTATGACTTTGCCCACCCCATTCAGGACGCCCTGGAGGGCATTACCCATTCCTTGTGCTCCCTGGAGTATGAGGACCACCGGCCCCTGTACGATTGGGTCATCAACAACACCGACGTGCCCTCCAAGCCTCGGCAGATCGAGTTTGCCCGGCTGGGCATCAACTACACCGTCATGTCCAAGCGGAAGCTGCGCAAGCTGGTGGAGGAGAATTATGTCTCCGGCTGGGACGACCCCCGCATGCCCACCCTGTGCGGCCTGCGCCGCCGGGGCTATACCCCCGCCGCCATCCGCAACTTCTGTGACCGCATCGGCGTGGCCAAGAACACCTCCACCGTGGAGTACGGCTTTTTGGAGCACTGCCTGCGGGAGGACCTGAACGACCACGCCAAGCGGGTGATGGCCGTGCTGCGGCCCGTCAAGCTGGTGATTACCAACTACCCCGCCGGCCAGAGCGAGACCCTTACCGTGGAGAACAACCCCCTGGACCCCTCCGCCGGGACGCGGGAGGTTACCTTCTCACGGGAGCTGTGGGTGGAGGCGGAGGACTTCCTTCCCGAGCCCGTGCCCAAGTACAAGCGGCTCTATCCCGGCGGGCCCGAGTGCCGGCTGAAGGGGGCCTACCTCATTAAGTGCGTAGGCTATGAGACCGACGAGGCGGGCAATGTCACCCAGATCGCCGCCGAGTACGACCCGGACAGCCGGGGGGGCGACCCCGCCGACGGACGGAAGGTGAAGGGGGCCACCATCCACTGGGTTGATGCCGCCACCGCTGTGGACGCCCAGGTGCGGCTGTATGACAACCTCTTTGCCGACGAGAACCCCGACGGCGGCGACAGGGATTTTCTGGAGTGCCTCAACCCCGGTTCTCTGGAGGTCCTCACCGGCTGCAAGCTGGAGGCCTCCCTGGCCGCCGCCCAGCCGGCCGACCGGTTCCAGTTCCTCCGCCTGGGCTACTTCTGTGCCGACAGTAAGGACTCCAAGCCGGGCGCGCTGGTGTTTAACCGGGCGGTCAGCCTGAAGGACGGGTTTAAGACGGGGAAATAAGGGCTGCTGCCCCGTCGCGCCGCTTCTATACCGAAAGGCGCTCTACAGCCTGCGGCGTGCCCAGTGGTCACGCCCCACAGACCAAACTGCAAAAAGACCCGGGCGGGATATCCCGTCCGGGTCTTTGCACGGTTCAGTGGAAGCGGCTGGTGCCGTTGTTGGTGAGGGCCTCCAGGATGTCGTAGCGCTCCATCTGGAACTCCTTGGTCTCGGCCAGGGCCTCCTCCATATCCAGGTCCAGGATTCGGCCGTCTTTGGACACCACAATGCGGTTGCCCTTGTCGTTCACCAGGGCCTGTACCGCCACATAGCCCATGCGGCTGGCGGTCTCCCGGTCCCGGGCGGAGGGGGAGCCGCCCCGCTGGATGTGGCCCAGCACCGTAACCCGGGGGTCAATGCCGATGGCCTCATGAATCTGTTCGCCAATATAGAAGGCCTTGCCGGCGCCCTCGGCCACCACGATCATATAGTGCGTGGTGCCGGCCAGGCGGGCCCGCCGGATATTTTCAATCACATCCCGCTCAAAGTCCACCGGCCGCTCGGGAATCAGCACCGCGGTGGCGCCCACGGCCAGGCCCACATACAGAGCCAGATTGCCGGCGTGACGGCCCATTACCTCCACCACGGAGCAGCGCTCGTGGGACTGCATGGTGTCCCGCAGCTTGTCGATGCACTCGATGCAGGTGTTGCAGGCGGTGTCGAAGCCGATGGTGTAGTGGGAGCAGCCGATGTCGTTGTCAATGGTGGCGGGAATGCCCACCACAGACAGCTTGTTTCCGTGCTCCGCCACCTGGCGGGACAGGGCCAGCGCCCCCCGGAAGGTGCCGTCGCCGCCGATGGCCACAATGCCGTCCAGCCCCAGCAGCTTGCAGGTAGCGATAGCCTTCTCCCGGCCGGCGTGGTCCATGAATTCCTCGCTGCGGGCAGTGTAAAGCATGGTGCCGCCCTTGTTGATGATCCGGCTGACGCTATTGCCGTCCAGCTGGACAAAATCGCTGCTGATCAGGCCGCTCCAGCCCCGGCGGATGCCGATGCACTCGATCCCCTGCCCTACCGCCGTGCGCACCACGGCCCGGACCGCTGAGTTCATGCCCGGCGCGTCGCCGCCGCTGGTCAGCACACCAATCCGCCTGATTTTAGCACTCATAATGCAAGCCTCCTTCTATTTTACGGCCCTATCCCCGCCTGGGGCGCCGCTTTTCTGATTCGTACCCATTATGTCATTGATTTTCTGGAATGTCAAGAAGCTGGGGGGCGGCAGGTCTGGAAAACACCGCCAATTTTTTATGCCGGAGGCCTGAAAAATTTCTCGCCAAAAAATCTCAATTTCCTGTTGACAAGTCGGGCTCAGTCGAGTATAATAATCAAGCCGTCGCAAATCAGACGGCTGACCGGGGAGCATAGCTCAGCTGGTAGAGCACATGCCTTACAAGCATGGGGTCACAGGTTCGAGCCCTGTTGTTCCCACCATTTTGACCCATATCCCCCGGAACTGCCTGGCGCGGTAGTTCAGTTGGTTAGAACGCCGGCCTGTCACGCCGGAGGTCGAGGGTTCAAGTCCCTTCCGCGTCGCCATTTTTCTTCGCTCCCTTCGGGGACGAAGAAAAATACCCGCCTCTGTAGCTCAGTTGGTAGAGCAGAGGACTGAAAATCCTCGTGTCGTTGGTTCGATTCCGACCGGAGGCACCATCCCCCGCAGTTTTCCCTGCGGGGGACCCAAATGCGAGTGTAGCTCATCTGGTAGAGCGCCACCTTGCCAAGGTGGAGGTAGCGAGTTCGAGCCTCGTCACTCGCTCCAAACGGGGCAAAGAAGCTTTGCCCCGTTTTTTCCCTAGGTAATATTCTCCCGCGAAAGCGCATACCCTGTACAAAATGGTGCCATAGCCAAGTGGTAAGGCAGAGCTCTGCAAAAGCTCCACTCCCCAGTTCAAATCTGGGTGGCACCTCCAACCTGTGTCGCCAAAAAAGATGCAGGCGAAAAACACCGCATAAAAATGCGGTGTTTTTCATATTTTAAAAAGAATACAGCAAAAACAAAGCATAAAAGTTGCGACTTGAAATTATTGGAAGCGTTATTTTGAAATAACGTGAAAAAGATGCAAAACAGCACTTCTAGAAGGGGTTCCAGAAAGTGAAGGGGTTCGAACTCCCGAGCGATTCCCTGGAGCTTCCAAACAAAGAAAACCAGCCGCCCTCGGCCTGTCGGATATGATCCGATGGGCCGAGGGCGGCTTTTTTCATTTGTCTGCCAATTAAAAGTTTAAAAATTTAGGAGGAAATTCAACATGGCATACCGGAAAGTATATTTTCGCATCCACACCGAGGGTTATGTCTCCGGTTGGTCAAGTGATTCTGACAAGGCCGCCTTCAAAGAGGAAAGCCGCCGCCTGTTCAAATCATTGGGTTGGACGCTCACCCTGGGCCACAACGGGTGCTGCGACACCGTAACTAAGGGCCAGCAGGACCTCTACCTGCACCCCAGCAGTTTCAGCGGTGTGCTGGACGAGGACAACATCCAGTCTTTGCAGGAACAGCTGTCGAAAGCACAAGCCTTTCGCTGCTATCACGTCGACTGCTATGAGGAGTACCGGGACCTGAGCGACGAGGGATACCGAGCGGAGCTGGAGACAAAGCGGGATGAGATCACGGGGTATATCCTGGAAAAATGCAGAACAAAGCGAAGCAACCTCTACGTCGTAGCCCCTGTCGCGGAGAAATTTGAGGTCCGCCGCCTGTACGATAAGGACAGGCGCAATCAAATAGGAAAGCAATTTGTAGCCGGTCTGATGGCTCAGCTTCTCCAGAAGGGATGGCTGGTCTCCGCCAAAACATCCCAAGGAGAGGGTATCCGAACCGCTGCCGATAAAGAACGTGGAGCCCGTCAGGCTGTGACACAGGTAGCTGGGCAGATCACCACGGAGGGCCAGCCCAGCCCACCAGAGAAAGCTTCCAAAAGGAAAAAGCCGCCCGCCCCCAGCCTATAGGAGATGTTCCGGCAGGCTGGGGGCTTTTTTCGTCCTCCGTTCTGTTCACATTGGTGCTTATGCTTGGTTTGTCCCTGAATCGTTGGTGGTTGTAGTGATAGCTTTCGTTTGGCTTTCCAGCTATACTTGCTTTGCAATCAGCGGAAAGGAGCAGAACTATGGCATCGACCAGCAAATATCTTCAATTTCCGATAAAAGAAGCGGACCACAGGAAGCTGAAACTTTTGAGCATTTACCGAAACTGCACCCTCAAATCAATTTTACAGGAAATGGTATGCAGCTACATCGAAAATGCACCAGAACTGAAAGGGGACAAGTAATCATGACAGAAACAAAAAACTTGTGTGCTCAGGTGCCTATCAGCCTCCACAATCGAGTAACGGAGGCCAAGGAGGCGCTGGGCCAGACCACCGCAGAGTACATCACCAACCTACTCACCGAATATTACGAAATGAAGGAAAACGGAGGTAACACAGCTATGACAAACGGAAAGAATCGGACCATGGCCTTCCAGATCGACGAAGAACTGTTCCAGCGGATCAAGGCCCACCTGGATCGTGAGAGCGCCCGCC
>CAJUFJ010000075.1 GCA_910585815.1 uncultured Oscillospiraceae bacterium
TACAATCCTCCGCCCCAGTTTGCGAACTGGGGCACCTCCTTTCTAAAGGAGGCTTGCCCTGCGGGGGGACGGAGGGATTTGGCGTCCAGGGCCGCTGCCCTTGCCTTTTCTGCCGCGTCCAGGTGCGCGCCAAAACCTTCCCCCTGTAAGGGGGAAGGTTTTTTTATACCTCCGCAAGCCGGATATCTCCGAAAAAAATACATTGATTTCGGAAAATCTTAGTGCTACACTAGAGCTGAAAACCAGCCGTGCCGGGGCGGGGGTTCCCTGCCCGTGCGCGGCGGAGAGAAGCAAAGGGAGTGTGTGAGCTATGGACCAGGGGAACAAAGGCGGATTTCATCTGAAATGGCCTTGGAACTGGGTGGTCTGCGGCGTATTTGTGGCGGCCGCGTGGTATTTTATCGGCATATTCAGCCTCCTGCTGGCGGCGCTGTTCCTGTGGTGGCAGAAGAAGCGCCACCCGGACGCGGTGCCTCAGGGAGGCTACTGTCTGGACCGGACCCGGAAGCGGCTGGCCCGGCTGTTGTGGTCGGTGCTGTATCTGCTCCTGGCCGCCGGCGGTGGTGTGGTGTTTTTCATGGGCTTTGGAGAGGAAAAAACGGAAATTTCCGACTGGGCCGTCTGGATTGTCAGCGGCGGCGCGTTTCTGCTGTTCACCGGCTGCTTCCTCTACGAGACTTACACCGACCTGCGGGACGCCCTCTGTCCCGCCAAGAGCCGGCTGGCCAAGTCCATCCGCGCCCAGCTGCCCTACCCCGACGAGGCCCCTCCGGTAGAGGAGCTGTTCGCCATGGTGGACCGGGACATCGAGGCCAACGGCCAGTGGTTCGACCGGGTGGCCATCGGCAGGGAGTGGGTCCTGGGGGACGACGTCACCTCCATTGCCCGCATCCGGGGGGTGTTCCCCCGGGACGAGATCAAGGTCCACTACAGCGGCGGCCGCCGGCAGTCCGCCCGGGTGGTGGAGCTGTACATTGTGGACGACCGCAGACAGGTGCAGGTCACCGGCCTGCGCAGCCCCAGCGAGCTGGAGATGGCGGTGACCTGCCTGCGCCTCCGGGCGCCGGAGGCCCATTTTGACGACCACAACCGCATCACCCAGTTCCTGGATCGGTCCGACGAGGACTGGCAGGCCATGGAACGGGACTTCTGCCGCCGCCGGGACCAGCGGCTGGCCGAGGCGGAGGAGCAGGAGCGGCTGCGGGACCGGAGCGCCCCCGTCACCTCCCAGCTCCCCCGTCAGCCCAAGAATCAGGAGGCCCCCCGGCGGCCGGCGCTGGCCCGGCTGTCCCTCAGCGACCGCACCGGAGCCACCCGGGATTACGAGTCCTTCACCCGCCGGGATGTGGAGCTGGCCGGGGAGGGTCTGGCCGGCGGGAAGTATACCGTGGTGACCCTCTTTGCCGGGGCACGGTATCTGTACTTAAAGACGGGGGATAAGCTGGACGGCCGGGTCACCGTCAACGCCAGCCGGCCCGACCCGGATAGGCTGCGGGTGTTCGAGACCAAATGCACCGACCGCCAGGCCCAAACCTGGCTGCTGGAGATGGCCGAAGGCACCTTCGACCCCGATTTTTCCCAGTGGAAGGATATTACGAAAAAACTGGAAAAGGAAACGAAGAAATAAAAAAGGAGCGGATCAACATGGGCAAATATTTCAGCGACGCAGTGGACAACGCCATCGAGGCCATCTATTACACCTATGACCGGGAGAAGGCGGCCGCCGCCATCCAGCCCCTGGCCGACGCGGCCAACGCCGGCGACGGCGACGCGGCCTACATCCTGTCCCGGTGCGTCTCCGGCCCCCAGTACAGCTGGGACTACCACCCCTTCCAGGCCAACGACGAGGCGGTGGAGCACCTCATCCGCCAGAGCATCGTCCAGGGCAGCGCCATGGGCGTGCTGGGCGCCATGCGGTGCGGTATGCTCACCCCGGAGATGGAGGAGGCCATGAAGAAGCACTACTCCGGCCTCCAGGAGGTGTGGAATGTGGTCTATGAGAAGGCCCAGGCGGGCTGCCTCTTTGCCATGAACATGATCGGCAACACCTACTTCTGGCTGGACGTGGTCCGCATCGAGAACAAGGGCCCCCAGGACTTTCCCAGCAAGGCGGCCTTCGGCCAGTGGCTGCGGGAGAACGAGCTGAAGTGCCTGCCCTGGTTCCAGCGGGCCTTTGAGGGCGGCATGGGCTTTGCCGGGCGGAATATGTATAACCTCTACAACGACGGCGAGGAGGGGGTTATGGAGCCCGACAAGTCCAAGGCGGAGGCCATCGCCCGCCGGGGGGCCGAGCTGGGCTACCCCGACTGGCAAGAGCGGTACGCCGGCTTCCTGATTAAGCAGGAGGGCCGCGCCCAGGAGGCCCTGAACCTGTACTTTGCTGCCGCCAAGCAGGGCCAGCTGTCCAGCTGGTACTACATCGGCAAAGCCTACCAGGAGGGCAAGCTGGTGCCCAAGGACTGCGTGCAGGCCATGAAGTGCTACGAGCTGGGCCTCCAGGACCCGGAGCAGATTGGCTGCGCCAACCGGGCCGGCGAGCTGCTGTTCCTGGGCAAGGACGGCATCCCCCAGGACTACGCCCGGGCTGTCCAGCTCTTTGAGCAGGCCCACGGCCATAAAAACACCTGGGGCAACGACATGTTGGGCACCTGCTACCTCTTTGGCTACGGCTGCCAGCGGGACCCCCAGCGGGCCCTGATGCTGTTCCAGGAGGTGGACTACAGCAGCGATCTGCTGAACTACGGCCTGGGCACCATCTACACCCAGGGCCTGGGGGCACCCGAGGACATCAAAAAGGGCGTGGAGTACTTCCAGAAGTGCAAGAACTACGCCCCCGCCCAGGAGGCGCTGCTGAAATTCAAAAAGAACTTCTTCGGCAAGTGGGTACGGCGGTAATATTTAGAATTCCTCCCCGGAATTGGGGAGGAATTTTTTGCTCTTGACATACCTAGACTTACTAGGTATAATATACCTAGAGAATCGAGGTAATATTTTGTAGGGGCGGCCTGTGGCCGCCCGGCAGGAAAAAGCAAACAGAGAGCGGGCGGCCACAGGCCGCCCCTACAACAAAAAATACAGAAAGGATGGTAAACATGAAATTCGACAAGGGCCTGATGGCGGGGAGCGGGACTATGCTGATTCTGTCCCTGCTGGAGGGGGGCGACATGTACGGCTACCAGATGATTGAGGAACTGGCCCGCCGGTCCAACGACCTGTTTCAGATGAAGGAGGGCACCCTGTACCCCATCCTCCACGCTTTGGAGAAGAACAAGTGCCTGTCCTCCTACCAGCAGGAGGCCCCCACCGGGCGGGTGCGGAAGTACTACAAGCTCACCCGAAAGGGGAAGAAGCTGCTGGACGACAAGCGGGCGGAGTGGGGAGCCTTCCAGCAGGGGGTGGACAGCGTGCTGTCCGGCGGGGCCAGCGCCCTGGCGTGAGGGAGCCGGACCATGAGAGAAAATATGGCGCTGCTGCGCTGGCTGGAGACGGCGGTGTCGGGCATCCGCTTCAAGCCCGACCGGCTGGCCGTCCGGGCGGAGCTGTACGGCCACCTGGAGGACAGGGCTCTGGACCTGATGCGGCTATTTCCCGACATGGACCCCGACGAAGCCCGGGACCGGGCTCTGTCCACCATGGGGGACGCGGAGGAGCTGAAAAAAGAGCTGGCCCGGGTCCACCGCCCTTGGCTGGGGTATCTGTGGCAGGCCAGCCGGTGGCTGGTGTGGGGGCTGATGGCGCTGTGCCTGGTACTATTGGTGAACTGGTACGTGGAGGGCAGGTCGGACGACCTGCGGAACGGCTGGGAGAGACTGGCCGAGGGCCGGGAGTGGTCTGAAACGCTGTTCAGCGAGGAGGACCCCACCGGGGAGCGGGTGGCCCTGCTGGCCCCGGAGACGGAGGCGAAAATGGGCCCGGGGACGCTCTCCGTGCCTAAGGCAGCCCTTTGGCGCAATCAGCTCCATCAGGGGGAGTACATTCTCTACACCCAGGTCCGAATCACCTGGGACCGGCCCTGGGACGCCAGCTGGACGCCCTTCAGCTACATAGCGGCGGAGGACGACCGGGGAAAGAAGCTGTCTATTTCCAGCACCGGCTGGGGCCGGGAGGCGGGGCTGTTCTGGCGGCAGTGTAATTATTGCGTGTGGGGCTTCCCCCCGGATGCCAAGTGGATTAAGCTGACCTACCTGCCCGGTTCCGGCGTGGGCCCGGAGCTGATTGTGGACCTGACCCGGGAGGTGGAACCGTGAAAAAATGGATGAACTGCAAGCTTCCCCGGGGCTGGAAGATCGTCCGCAACCTGGCCGCAGCCCTCCTGCTGGCGGCGCTGGCGTTGCTGCTGTGGGGCTGGCCCGCCTGGATGGCAGACGGGGCCTACCGCCGTCTGGAGACCAAGCTGCTGCTGGCCCCCTCCCAGACCGTTCTGACCAACCGGGCGGCGGACGGCAGCTTTACCGCCTACCTGTCCCAGGGGGAGGACTGGATCGCCGTGGGCCGGGTTACGTCGGTGCGCTATGGGGGACTGCCCTTCCCCAAGGCGGAGCCCTGCATCAACCATCTGCTCCCCAAGGAGGATATTGTGGTGGCCGCCCTGCCCGGCCCCGGCGAGGGCGGGACGCTGACGGTGGCCGTGTGGGGCGCGCCGGAGGAGGCCGTGTCTGGGACTATGGAGCTGGACCTGATTGATGTGGACGGTGGTGTGTGGACTGCCCCAGCCAGGGAGACCTTCACCGCCCAGGCGGTCCGGGAGGACAGCGGCTGGTTTTTCTTCCAATTCTTCCCCCACGAGGACCATCCGGGGCGGGAGTCCTGCGCGATTGACGCCCTGTGGGGGTGGGACGCCCGCATGGTTTACGGCTTTGTGGGGGAGCACCCCTACCGCCTGACCCTGGCCGACGCCCGGGAGGCGGAGGTCCTGGCTCGGAGCGGTACCCTGCCGCCCAACCAGGGCCTGATTGGGCGGTAACAGGAGAGGAGACGAGGGCTGCGCCCCCTGAGGGCAAAAAAGACAGCAGGCTGGACACGGCCACCGCCCGGGCGGAGCTGACCATCCGGGACGAGAGCCAGGGGGAGGCGTTTTCCGGTGGCGGCCGGCAGATAGAGGACGGCAGCTGGATGCTCTGTCTGGAGAACGGCCTGCTGGAGCGGCATGAAAAATGGGGAGAGGAGAGCGTTCCCTGAGCGGGGGCGCTCTCCTTCTGCCGCGAAATTAACAAAGCCGCCCCTGCAAATCCCGGAAAATCTGCCAAAATTTTTTTAAAAACCCCCTTGACACACACGGCTGTGTGTTGTATGATAACGGGGCGTCTTTAAGGGCGCAGTTGCGATGATGCGGGAGATTGCTCCGAAAGGAGGTAACTTCCGCGGAGTATGTCCGACTATCGGGCGGCTGAGCGAGTCCGTACACGGCGTATATCGCCCGGTACGGAGAAAACCGGCCTGTCTATGCGCCGGTTTTTTCGTGGCCTGGAGTGATACGCACGAAAGCGTGTGCATCCAAATCGCTCACCGACGAAGGAGGAGCAAGACCCATTACTCAACTTCGTATTTTAAGGAGGAAACAAACACATGGCAGCTCAGAAAGAAATGATCCGCATCCGCCTGAAGGCCTATGACCACCAGCTCATCGACCAGAGCGCCGAGAAGATCGTGGAGACCGCCAAGCGCACCGGCGCCAACGTCTCCGGCCCCATCCCCCTGCCCACCAAGAAGGAGGTCGTCACCATCCTGCGGGCCGTCCACAAGTATAAGGACAGCCGGGAGCAGTTCGAGCGCCGCATTCACAAGCGCCTCATCGACGTGGTGAAGCCCTCCCCCAAGACCGTGGAGGCCCTGATGAGCCTGGAGCTCCCCGCCGGCGTGGAGATTGAGATTAAGCTGTAAGACCCTGTGTAGGGGCGCACAATGTGCGCCCGCCCGGTCCGGCTTGGATGTTTTAAGACGGGCGCACAATGTGCGCCCCTACAAAGCCGCCGGGCAAACGGATTTGTTGTACCCGCAGCCTGTCGCCAATCGAGACAGGCGGGTCAAGTCGCCGGAGCAATAGCCCCAGCCCAATGGGAGCCAACTCCGCCGACCAATAACCTTTATTAGGAGGAAACATCCCAATGGAGAAAGCGATCATCGGCAAAAAGATCGGCATGACCCAGATCTTCGATGAAGCCGGCCGGGTGGTGCCCGTCACCCTGATCCAGGCCGGCCCCTGCACCGTGGTGCAGAAGAAGACCGCCGAGAAGGATGGCTACGAGGCCATTCAGCTGGGTTATCAGGAGATTCCCGAGCGCAAGCTCACCAAACCTGAGCTGGGCCACCAGAAGAAAGCCGGCCTCACCGAGTACAGGAAGGTCCTCAAGGAGTTCGCCCTGAAGGACTGTTCCAAGTATGAGGTGGGCGACGTGCTCACCGCCAATGTCTTCGCCACTGGCGACTTCGTTGACGTGACCGGCACCAGCAAGGGCCACGGCTTCCAGGGCGTTGTCAAGCGCCACGGCGCGGCCGTCAAGCGCAATACCCACGGCGGCGGCCCTGTCCACCGCCACCAGGGCTCTCTGGGCCCCGGCACCACCCCCGGCCACATCGCCAAGGGACGCGACGGCGCCGGCCAGATGGGCAACGTGCAGGTCACTGTTCAGAAGCTGGACGTGGTCCAGGTGGACGAGGAGCTGGGCCTGATCGCCGTTCGGGGCGCCATTCCCGGCCCCAAGGGCGGCATCGTCTATGTGAAGAACACCCTTAAGACCATTCTGGAGAAGCACGCCACCGAGGGCGGCCGTGTCAACCCGCAGAAGGCTTCCGCCCGTGTCAACCCGCAGAAGGCTTCCGCCCGCAACAAGTAAGGAAAGGAGAGATTGAGTTATGCCTAAAGCGAACCTTTATGATATGGCTGGTAAGCAGATCGGCGAGATCGAGCTCTCCGAGGCCATCTTCGGCATTGAGCCCAACCAGGCCGTGGTCCATGAGGCTGTTAAGAACCACCTGGGCAACTGCCGTCAGGGCACCCAGAGCGCCCTGACCCGGGCCGAGGTCTCCGGCGGCGGCAAGAAGCCCTGGCGTCAGAAGGGCACCGGCCACGCCCGTCAGGGCTCCACCCGGGCCCCCCAGTGGACCCACGGCGGCATCGTGTTCGCCCCCAAGCCCCGCAGCTACCGCACCAGCCTGAACAAGAAGACCCGCCGGCTGGCCCTGAAGTCCGCCCTGTCCGCCAAGGCTGCCGCCGGCAGCGTGCTGGTGGTGGACGGCCTGAAGCTGGACGAGGTGAAGACCAAGACCATGCAGGGCTTCCTGAACGCCCTGGAGGTCGGCAAGCCTGTGGTAATCACCGCCGACGTGGACAACAACGTGGTCCTGTCCGCCCGGAACATCCCCGGCGTGGTCACCACCACCGCCAAGGTCCTCAGCGTCTATGACATCGTCAACGCCAAGCAGCTGGTCATCGACAAGGCTGCCCTGGCTATCATCGAGGAGGTGTATGCGTAATGGCCACTACTGCCTATGATATCATCAAGCGCCCCATCATCACCGAGCAGTCCATGGAGCAGACCGAGATGAAGCGCTACACCTTTGAGGTTGCCAAAACCGCCAACAAGATTGAGATTGCCAAGGCAATCGAGGAGATCTTCGGCGTGAAGGTGGCCAAGGTGAACACCCTGAACATGCAGGGGAAGGAGAAGCGGATGGGCGCCCGCCCCGCCGGCCGCCGGCCCAGCTGGAAGAAGGCCATGGTCACCCTGACCGCTGACTCCAAGACCATCGAGTTCTTCGAGGGTATGGTGTAAGGAGGAATTGAGAAATGGCTATTAAGACTTATAAGCCCACAACCCCCTCCCGCCGTCACATGACTGTGTCTGCCTTCGAGGGGATTGACAAGAAGGCCAAGCCCGAGCGCGCCCTCACCGAGGTGCTGAAGAAGCACGCGGGCCGCAACAGCTACGGCCGGATCACCGTCCGCCACCACGGCGGCGGCAACAAGCAGAAGTACCGCATCATCGACTTCAAGCGGGACAAGGAGGGCAGGGCCACCGTCGTCAACCTCCAGTATGACCCCAACCGCTCCGCCAACATCGCCCTCATCCAGTATGAGGACGGCGAGAAGCGCTATATCCTGGCCCCCAACGGCCTGAAGGCCGGCCACGTTATCATGACCGGTCCCGACGCCGACATCCTGCCCGGCAACTGCCTGCCCATCGCCAACATCCCCGTGGGTGAGACCATCCACTGCATCGAGCTCTACCCCGGCAAGGGCGCCCAGCTGGTGCGCGCCGCCGGCGTGTCCGCTCAGCTGATGGCCAAGGAGAACGGCATGGCTCAGGTCCGCCTGCCCTCCGGCGAGGTCCGTCTTGTCCGGGAGAACTGCAAGGCCACCATCGGCCAGGTGGGCAACACCGACTGGGCCAACATCCAGATCGGCAAGGCTGGCCGCAAGCGTCACATGGGCTGGCGGCCCACCGTCCGCGGCTCCGTGATGAACCCCTGCGACCACCCCCATGGCGGCGGTGAGGGCAAGAGCCCCGTGGGCCGTCCCGGCCCTGTCACCCCCTGGGGCAAGCCGGCCCTGGGCTACAAGACCCGCAAGACCAAGAACCGCACCGACAAGTTCATTGTCAAGCGCCGCGGCAGCAAATAAGGAGGGAGTGTAGAAGATGAGCAGAAGTATCAAGAAAGGCCCCTTTTGCGCCCCTGAGCTGCTGAAGCGGGTTGACGAGCTGAACGCCAAGAACGAGAAGAAGGTCCTGAAGACCTGGAGCCGCGCCTCCACCATCTTCCCCTCCTTCGTGGGACACACCTTTGCTGTGCACGATGGCCGCAAGCACGTGCCCGTCTATGTCACCGAGGACATGGTGGGCCACAAGCTGGGCGAGTTCGTGCCTACCCGCACCTTCCGGGGTCACGCGGGCAGCAAGACCGGTAAGTAAGGAGGAGAGACGAGATGGAAGCAAAAGCCAATCTGAAATATCTGCGGATCTCTCCCCGTAAGGTGAAGATCGTCCTGGACCTGATCCGGGGCAAGGATGTGGGCACTGCCGCCGCCATCCTGATGCAGACCCCCAAGGCCGCCTCTGAGCCCGTGCTCAAGCTGCTGAAAAGCGCCGCCGCCAACGCGGAGAACAACCACCAGATGGACCCTGAGAAGCTGTACGTGTCCGCCTGCTACGCCAACCCCGGCCCCATCATCAAGCGCATCATGCCCCGGGCTCAGGGCCGCGCGTACCGGATCAACAAGCGTACCTCTCACGTCACCATCGCCGTGAGCGAGCGCTAAGGGAGGAGGAACGATATGGGACAGAAAGTTAATCCCCACGGCCTGCGCGTGGGCGTCATCAAGGATTGGGACTCCCGCTGGTATGCCCGCAACGAGAAGGTGGGCGACCTGCTGGTGGAGGACAAGAAGATCCGCGACTACCTGAAGAAGACCCTCTACGGCGCCGGTATCCCCAAGATCGAGATCGAGCGGGACAACGCCAAGGTCCGCATCTACCTGCACTGCGCCCGTCCCGGCGTGGTCATCGGCAAGGGCGGCGAGGACATCAAGAAGATCGAGGCCCAGCTGGTCAAGCTCACCGGCAAGGCCGTTGACCTGAAGATCGTGGAGGTCCGGGACGTGGACACCAATGCTCAGCTGGTGGCCGAGAACATTGCCCAGCAGCTGGAGAAGCGCATCGGCTTCCGCCGGGCCATGAAGAACTCCATGGGCCGGGCCATGCGGGCCGGCGCCAAGGGCATCAAGACCTGCTGCTCCGGCCGTCTGGGCGGCGCTGAGATTGCCCGCTCCGAGCACTACCACGACGGCACCATCCCCCTGCAGACCCTCCGGGCCGACATCGACTACGGCTTTGCCGAGGCTGCCACCACCTACGGCCGCATCGGCGTGAAGGTGTGGATCTACAAGGGCGAGGTGCTCACCCAGGCCCTGCGCACCACCCCCCGCACCCTGGATACCAGCAAGCCCTATCAGGAGCGCCGGGAGCGTCCCCGCCGGGACCGCCGGGACGGCGACCGCCGGGGCGGCTTCAACCGGGACCGCCAGGGCGGCGGCTTCAACCGCGGCCCCCGTCCCGCCGGCCAGGGCAACTTTAACAACAACCGTGGCCCCCGTCCTGCCGGGGACAACACTCCGAAGGAAGGAGGCGCTCAGTAATGCTGCTCCCTAAGCGCGTAAAATACCGCCGTGTGCACCGCGGCCGCCTGAAGGGCAAGGCCAGCCGGGGCAACTTTGTCAGCTACGGTGAATACGGCCTGCAGGCCACTGAGCCTGCCTGGATCACCAGCAACCAGATCGAGGCGGCCCGTATCGCCATGACCCGCCACACCAAGCGCGGCGGCAAGGTCTGGATTAAGATTTTCCCCGATAAGCCCGTTACCGAGAAGCCCGCCGAGACCCGCATGGGCTCCGGTAAGGGCTCCCCCGAGTACTGGGTGGCCGTTGTGAAGCCCGGACGTGTCATGTTCGAGATTGCCGGCGTCTCCGAGGAGACGGCCCGCGAGGCCCTGCGCCTGGCCAGCCACAAGCTGCCTGTCAAGTGCAAGATCGTCAAGCGCGAGGAGACTGAGAAGGGTGGTGAAGCGTAATGAAGGCTAATGACGTTCGCAAGCTGTCCGCCGCCGAGCTGGAGACCAAGCTGGTGGACCTGAAAAAGGACCTGTTTAACCTCCGCCTTCAGCACGCCACCAACCAGCTGGACAATCCCCTGCGCATCGCTGAAGTGAAGAAGGATATCGCCCGAGTGAAAACCATCATCCGCGAGCAGCAGCTCGCCGGCCGCTAAGAGGAGGAATAGAAGATGGAAAACAGAATTTCTTCCCGCAAGACCAGAGTCGGCCTGGTGGTTTCGGACAAGATGGACAAGACCGTTGTGGTCGCCATCGCCGACCGCGTGGCCCATCCTCTGTACAAGAAGATCGTAAAGAGAACCTATAAGCTGAAGGCTCATGATGAAAACAACCAGTGCGGCGTGGGCGACCGCGTCAAGGTCATGGAGACCCGCCCCCTGTCCAAGGACAAGCGGTGGCGCGTGGTTGAGATCATCGAGAAGGCGAAATAAGGAGGTGTCGGCAGCATGATTCAGCAGGAAACTTATTTGAAGGTGGCCGACAACACCGGCGCCAAGGA
>CAJUFJ010000076.1 GCA_910585815.1 uncultured Oscillospiraceae bacterium
TCCTTTCAAAAGGAGCCTGCCCCCTCTGTCGGCTTCGCCGACATCTCCCCCTGTTGGGGGGAGTCGGCCCTGCGGGGGCGGAGGTTTTTGACAGTCTAAGCGGTCCCGGAGAGATTAAGCTCTCCCGGACCGCTCTTTTACGCCCAAATTATCTGTCTATTTGCTTAAAAATCCGGCCGCAATGTCAAGAATCCGGGCGGCTGCGTCCTCCTTGGACATAAGGGGCAAATCTTCCGAGCCTGTCCGGGTGATGACGGTCATCACGTTGGTGTCGGTGCCGAAGCCGGCCCCGGATACCTTTAAATTATTGGCGCAGATCATATCCAGATTCTTTTTCTCCAGCTTGACCCGGCTGTTTTCCACCATGTCCCGGGTCTCCATGGAGAACCCGCACAGTACCTGTCCCGGCCGGCGGTGCTCCCCCAGGTATTTTAATATGTCCTGGGTGCGTTTCAGGGGGATGGACAGGTCGGCGTCCTTTTTTTTCAGTTTGTCGTCGGCGTACTGGGTGGGGGTGTAGTCGGCCACGGCGGCGGCCTTGAAGATGAAGTCAGCCCACTGCTGCCGGGCGGCCACCGCCTCAAACATATCCTGGGCGGAGGTGACGTCCACCACCTTCACAAAGGGAGGAGGCGGGACGGCGGCGGGGCCGGAGACAAGGACCACCTCCGCCCCCCGGAGCATGGCCATCCGGGCGATGGCGTAACCCATTTTGCCGGTAGAGTGGTTGGTGAGATACCGCACCGGGTCCAGGGCCTCCTGGGTGGGGCCGGCGGTGACCAGGACATGTTTTCCCGCCAAGTCGTGGGGCAGGGCGGCCTGACGCAGGATGTGCTGGAGGAGGACCTCCGGCTCGGGCAGCTTGCCCGCCCCCACCGCCCCGCAGGCCAGCCGGCCGGAGGCGGGAACGATTACCTCCCAGCCGTAGCGGCGGAGGAGGTTCAAATTGTCCTGGGTAACGGGGTTTTCAAACATTTTGGTGTTCATGGCGGGAGCGACGAGTTTGGGACAGGTGCAGGCCAGCACGGTGGTGGTGAGCATGTCATCGGCCAGGCCATGGGCCAGCTTGGCGCAGACGTTGGCGGTGGCCGGAGCGATAATCACCAGATCGGTCCGGTCGGCCAGGGCGATGTGCTCCACCTGGTGAGAAAAATTCCGGTCGAAGGTGTCCACCATGCACCGGTTTCCCGTCAGCTGTTCAAAGGTGAGGGGGGTAATAAACTCCGTGGCGTGGGCGGTCATAATGACCTCCACATGGGCGTGCTGCTTCACCAGCGCCGAGGCCAGCGCCGCCGCCTTGTAGGCCGCAATGCCCCCTGTGACCCCGAGAAGAATGGTTTTTCCCTTTAACATGGCGGTTTCCTCCTGATGCAGAACGCTTCACGAAGTGCTGTCTGCTTGATCCGTGTTTTGGACGCCTCATGATATATCTCTGCAATTATATCGCTTTAACATTTCGTTGTAAAGCCTTAAAAATGTCACCGAAGGGATGGCTAAAGCTGCCCGCAGCTGCGTTCTCACGGCGTCATACTGTGCGGTAAACTTCTCTGTGAACCTCCGACAGGCGCACCTCCACCATCGGGAATTCCTCGGACAGCCACCGGGCCATGGGGGCGCATACCACATTTTCCGTGGAGAAGTGGCCGGCGTCCAGCAGGTTGAGGCCCAGAGCCTTGGCGTCCAGGAACTGGTTGTATTTCAGGTCGGCGGTGACAAAGGTGTCGCAGCCCTGGGCGACGACGTCCTCCAGCATGGAGCCGCAGGCGCCGCCACCCACTGCCACCCGCTGGACGGGCTTTCCCCCGCCCACAAAGCGGACATTGGCGGCATTCAGCCTCTCCTTAACAAAGGCGGCGTACTCCCTGGCGGACAGCCCAGGCCGGTGGACCGTTCCCACCCGGCCGATGCCGTAGGGGCGGCCCTGGGCGTCCACCCCCGCCTGACACAGCTGGCCGATTTCTGTCAGCTCCAGCGCCTTGGCCAGGCAGTCGTTGACCCCGCCGCGGGCGGCATCCAGGTTGGTGTGGGCGCAAATGGCGGCGATTTTTTGCTCTGCCAGCGCCAGCAGAACCTGTCCGGTAAGGGTTTCGTCAGTGACTGACTTCACCGGGTTAAAGATAACCGGGTGGTGGGCCACAATCAGCTCCGCGCCCAACCGGGCGGCCTCCTCCGCCACCTCATGGGTGATGTCCAGAGCCACCAGAATCCTCCTGACCTCCCGGTCCTTCCGGCCCACCAGAAAACCGGCGTTGTCGAAGCTCTCCTGGATATCGAAGGGGGCAATGGAATTGATAAACTCATAAATTTCCTTTACTGTTGCCACAGTTCCCACTCCTTTTTCATGTCAATGAGGCCGCTGAGGACCGCCTCCAGCTCCTGCTTTCGGACGGACACGCCCTCGCCCCTGGCCTGGGCCATCCCCTCCAGCGCCCGGCTCACCCGGGCGGTCCACATGTCCAGCCAGGCCCCCCGCAGGGGATCGCGGGTATTTTTCCCCGCCCACAGCTCCGCCGGGGTGAGAGGGGCCATCTCCCCCGCCCGGACCAGCAGGGCGGTGTACAGCGTCTCCCCCTCCCGGGCCAGCCGCTCCTCCTCAATGGAAAAGCCGTTGGCCTGAAGCCAGCCCCGCAGGTCCGGGAAGGAGGACATGGGCTGGAGCACCAGTACCTTGTCCTCCATCGGGTCGTCCCCCCGCCAGTCTGACCAGGGGGCGTTTTTCAAAATGTGGACAATCGTCTCCCCGCCCATGCCGGCGATGACGATGAGGTCTGCCTCCCGGGCATCCACCGCCGCCAGGCCGTCGCACAGGCGGAAGTCGATGTCCTGATGACAGCCCGCCTCCCGGGCGGTCTGCCGGGCCCGGTCCAGGGGGCCCTCCCGCAGGTCGGTGGCGATGACATAGGCAAATTGCGTCCGGCGGTTCTGGAGCAGCCAAGCCGGCAGGTAGGCGTGGTCGGTGCCCACGTCTACCAGCCATCCATTCCGTTCGTTCTGGACCACCATGTCCGCCGCCATTTGGAGGCGGGGCGTAAGATGAATCTTTTTCACAGCCGTCCCCCTTCTATGTCAGCTCCACCATATTGTCGGCTCGCACCGCAAGGGTCAGAGCCTGTGCAAAGTCCCGGACAGCCTGTTCCCGCTCCTCGTTCATGAAGGGCTCCCGGCTGCCCCAGTCCCGGCGGCAGAAGATGCCCATGTACTCCAGACCGCCGTGGCGGCAGAAGCGCTTAACGCCCTCCTCCCACAGGTCGGCCCCCCTCTCCGGGGGATAGCCGCAGGTGGCGATGGCGGCCAGCCGCTTCCCCACCAGCAGCTTGGGGCCCTTCTCCCGTCCGTAGTTCTTCACCCCGGCGTAGATGGCCCGGTCCAGCAGGGCCTTCATGGGGGCGGTGCAGAAAAAGGCGTAAATGGGGGTGGCCAGGATGATCACGTCGCAGTCGGCCATAGCCTGAAAAACCGCCGCAAAGTCGTCGTCCTGGACGCAGCCCGGGCCGTCCGGCGCATCCTGACAGGCCATGCACCCCAGGCAGGGGTTTATTGCCCGGTCGTAGAGCAGAATCACCTGGACCTGGGAGCCCAACGCCTCGCACTCCTCCAGAAAGGGCGCCAGCAGGGCGGCGGTGTTGCCCTCCTCCCGGGGGCTGCCCATGAGTACACAAAATTTCATCGCTGCAACCTCACTATATCGAACATTCGTACTTATTTTAACACAAAACCCCTCCGCTGTAAAGGGCAAAAATAACCGCCCCCGGCTTACGAGGGCGGTTGGGGTCTCACTTGCCGAGGAGCTTGTTCACCTGGGCCAGAAGCTCGTCCACGTCCACGCCGTGGACCTTGCAGGCCTGCTCCACCGTCTCGCCCTGAGAGGCGGGGCAGCCTAGGCAGTGCATACCGATGCCCATGAAGATGGGAGCGGCCTGGGGGGCGATCTTCAGGATATCGCCGATAATGGTGTCTTTGGTAATGTTCATAGTACAATTCCTCCGTTTATGGTTGGGATGGAGATAGTATAACCGATGTGCAGCTTTTTTGCAACGAATTTTTTTCTTCCCTTTTGGAAAAACCAGCGTTATAATCAGGTGATTTTAAAGACAAGGATCTGATCGTATGGACCAGCACACCCATCCCGCCGCCGAGCGGCTTTTTCCGGTGGCTTTGCTCACCCTCTCCGGCGGCCTTCAGGACGCCTACACCTACCTCCGCCGGGGCAAGGTCTTCGCCAACGCCCAGACGGGCAACATCGTACTCCTGGGCCAGAGCCTGTTCGACGGGGACTGGTCCCGGGCCGCCCGCTATCTCCTTCCCGTGCTGGCCTTTGCCCTGGGAGTGGCGGCGGCGGAGTTCCTCCGGCTGCGCCCGTCCCGCCTCCACTGGCAGCGGCAGGTGCTGCTGTGGGAGATTTTCCTGCTGTTTCTGGTGGGCTTCATCCCCCACTCCCTGGACCAGCTGGCCAACGCCTTGGTCTCCTTCTCCTGCGCCATGCAGGTCCAGTCCTTTCGGAAGATGGAGAGCTTCCCCTTTGCCAGCACCATGTGCATCGGCAATCTGCGCAGCGGCATGGAGGCCCTGTGCGCCTATCTGCGGGGCGGAGACCGCCGGGAGGGGCGGAAGGCCCGGCTGTACTTCTTTGTAATTTTCCTGTTCGCCCTGGGGGCCGAGGCCGGCAGCTTGGCCGTGGAACTGCTGGACCTGCCCGCCATCTGGCTGTCCTGCCTCCTGCTGGCCGTGGGCTTTTGGCCGATGTCCCGGCCAGAATAGGGGAGGTGTTCACTTTTTATGCCGGTTCAGCGGAATACCTTTTCCAATTCCAGATAGCAGCCCTCCAGGCTGTTGACCTTGATCACATCCCCGGCCGTGCGGACGTCAGTTACCCGATAAATACCGTTTTCCAACAGCATCACCTGTACCGTTCGGTCTTCCGGGTTGACGATCCAATACTCTCTCACCCCCGCCCTCTGGTACAGATTCAGTTTTGTCAGCCTGTCATGGCGCTGGGTGGAGGGGGAAAGGATTTCAATAATCATACTGGGCGCGCCTTTGCAGCCCTGGGCGTCCAGCTTGCTGCGGTCACAGACCACGGTGATATCCGGCTCCACCACCGTATCCACATCTTCCGGCCCGTCCCCCGCCCTCTCAAACAGACGGACGCCGAAGGGTGCGGCATAGACCCGGCACGGCTTCCCCTCCAAAAAATTGGCAAGCTGCCGGTAGAGCTCCCCACTGATCTCCTGGTGCTCTCGGGACGGCGGCACCATCATTCGAGGAACGCCGTCAATCAGTTCGATTCGTTCCTTCCCGTCCTGCTCCAGATAATCCGTATAGGTATACCGCTCCTCCTTAGGCAGAGCCATACTAATCCCTCCTGATTGTCTATTATCAAATATTATACCACAGCTTACCGGGAAATTAAAGAAAAAGTCCGCCGAAAGGCGGACTTTTTTCCTGGCTTGTTAATCAGCCCTGCTGCTCACGCATCTTGGCGAAGCAGTCGCTGCAGTAGACGGGACGGTCAGACTTGGGCTCGAAGGGAACCTTCGCCTCACCGCCGCAGGCGGCGCAGGTGGCGGTGAAGTACTCACGGGGGCCACGGGCGGCGTTCTTGCGGGCGTCACGGCAGGGCTTGCAGCGCTGGGGCTCGTTCTGGAAACCGCGCTCTGCGTAGAACTCTTGCTCACCAGCGGTAAAGGTGAACTCGTTGCCGCACTCTTTGCATACCAGGATTTTGTCTTCGTACATTGGATTTTCCCTCTCTTTGACTCTTTGCCCGGCACTTGGCCTGGGCGTGTGATATTGCGATCAGCTCTCGCTGGATACGCCGGAAGAAATTTGCAGGGCCGTTTTGCGGCGGATACGCTGGATGGCGTTGTCCACCGACTTCTGGGAGCGGCCCACCCGCTGGGCGATCTCCCCACAGGAGAGGCCGTTCAGGTACGGGGGTAATATCTGCGCTTCAAACTTGGATAATCGGCCCTTGAGCGCCTCCAGGCGCTCTCTCAGTTCCTCTCTGCCGATGACCACGTCCTCCGGGCTCTCGGCACTGGAAAACAAATATGCGTTGGTTCCGTCAAAAAGAGGGGGCTCGTAGGAAACACTGTGATTCAAAGGGGCGTGCTTGCCGCCCTGGGCCGCCCGAACGGCGGTAAGCAGACGGCTGCGAATACAAATCTCCGCAAAGGTGCGAAAGGCGGCGTCCCGTTCCGGGTTGAAGCTCCGGATGGCGGTAAGCAGGCCTAAAAAGCCCTCCTGGATCAGGTCCTCGCTGTCGCCCCCCGCCAAAAACAGGGGACGGGCACAGGCCCGAACCAGCCAGCCATACCGGCGCACCAGTTCTGTCTCCGTGCTGGGATCGCCCTGGGCTGCGCCCAGGCACAGCGCCTCATCGGATGGGTTAAGCGTTTTCTGTTCCATACTATTATCCCGGTTATTATTTATCATAAACAAAATGTTCAGATTTGTCAAGGGTTTTCCCAAAAAAGTTTGTTGAAATTTTCCAGATTGCCTGGCCGTTGCCCATTTTGCTCAAAGGCTGGGGATTAAATCGGCCAAACGCTGGGCAGTTTCCTGAGCGGTCTGCTGGGTTTTGGCCTCCACCATCACCCGCATCAGAGCCTCGGTGCCCGAGGGACGCACCAGCACACGGCCCTCCCCGGCCAGGGCCTCCTCCTCCCGCTGGACGGCCTGGGCCAGCAGGGGACTGGCCATAGCGGCCTTCTTCACGTCGTTGTCGGCCACCGGGATGTTAATGAGCACCTGGGGATACCGGGGGCAGGCGCTGAATACCTCGCTGGCCTTTTTGCCGCTCTCCTTCAGCAGGGCCAGGATTTTCAGGGCGGTGAGCTGACCATCGCCGGTGGTGGCGTGCTCCAGGAAAATCATGTGTCCCGACTGCTCGCCTCCCAGGGTGTACCCCCTGGCCACCATCCGCTCCAGCACGTTCCGGTCCCCCACGTCGGTACACTCCAGCTCCATGCCGTGCTCCTTGGCGTAGACGTGGAAGCCCAGGTTGGACATGACGGTGGCCACCACCGTGCCGCCGGGGAGCTGGCCCTTGTTCTTCATGTCCAGGCCGCAGGCCGCCATGATCTGGTCGCCGTCAATGAGATTGCCCAGCTCATCCACCGCCAGACACCGGTCGGCGTCGCCGTCGAAGGCGATGCCCATATCGTAGTGGCCCGCCTTCACCATGGCGGCCAGGGCGTCCATGTGGGTGGAACCGCATTGGTCGTTGATGTTCACCCCGTCGGGGTCGGCGTTAATTACGTCGGTGCGCAGCTTGGAGAAGCGGTCGAACAGCCGGGCGGCGGTGGCTGAGGCGGCGCCGTTGGCGCAGTCCACCAGGATGCGCAGGCCCCCCAAGGTGGAGTCGATGGTGGACTCCAGGTGGTCGATGTAGTCCTCGCTGGCCTTGGGGGCCGCGTAGCTCACCTTGCCGATGTCGCCGTGGGTCTTCATGGGCACGTTGTTGGAGCCGAACAGGACAATCTCCTCTATTTTCTCCTCCAGCTCGTCGGACAGCTTGAAGCCCTTGCCGTTGAAAATTTTAATGCCGTTGTGCTCGAAGGGGTTGTGGCTGGCGGAGATCACAATGCCGGCGTCGGCCTCCTCGTCCACCGTCACCCAGGCTACGCCGGGGGTGGGCAGGGTGCCCAGGTCCAGCACGTCCGCCCCGGCAGTGCACAGCCCGGAAATCAGGGAGCCCTTGAGCAGGTCGCCCGAGATGCGGGTGTCCTTGCCGATGGTCACCAGGGGTTTCTCTCCCGGCTTCTTGTTCTTTGCCAGCACAATGGCCGCCGCCAAGCCCACCTTGTAGGCCAAGTCTGCATCCAGGCCGGCGTTTACCACGCCCCGGATGCCGTCCGTTCCAAATAATTTGCCCATTTGATGCACCTCAACTTTCCGATTGATAGGGCGGCCGCAGGCCGCCAAAAGCCTCCTTTTCCCCGTAAGGGGGACGCGATATCCGTTGTAGGGCGGGACGACTCGGCCCGCCGTCCACGGAGCGTGGGTGCCCTCGGGAGAACGGCGCGCCGAGGTCGTCGCGCCCTACACGCGTTTACTTCGTATGTTTTGCTTCGCAAAACGCAATCCTCAGTCAGCCTTCGGCTGACAGCCCCTTTCAAAAGGGGCCTTTTTTGCGCTTACTTGTTAACTTCCCGCTTATCCGTGCGACCAAGAAGGTAGTCGATGCTGATGTTGAAATACTCCGCCAGCGCGTACAGGCGGGGGACGTCCGGGTAGCCCCTCCCTTGCTCATAACACTGATACCCACCATCTGACAGCCCCAGATGAACAGCTATCTCGTGCTGCTTTTTTCCATTTTCAACACGAATTGCCTTCAACCTGCGTGGAAATTTTTCCATAAATACACCTTTCCCCTCTTGACACAGAGGCAAGATAGATTTAAGATATACTTAGTTTAACTCACGGTATATTAATTTAAATTAGGGGGATTATTATGAACACACTGCCTTCTCTGTTCCTCAACGACACCATCGACGATGAAATCGAGGCGTTCTGCGCCAGCGACCCGGAATACCATAAAGCTAAACAAGGATTTTACGAAATCGCAGACCAAATTGAGAAATTGACTGATCCCAGCCTGTACGATGCCTTTGAAAAAAGCCTATGGGACTATCTGTACCGCACCGCCGACCTCTATTATCTCTACGGATTGGGTCTGCGTCAAGAGGTTTTGCAGGCGATTGGCGGACAAAGCCTCCCTCTTTGAGGGAGGTGGCGCGGCGAAGCCGTGTCGGAGGGAGTTCTGCGGAAGGGCTTGCGGTTCCTCCGGAGAGCTCTCTCAGTCTGGCCTTCGGTCAGCCAGCTCCCTCGGAGCGGGAGCCTTTTCGCTGCGGCGGGACGAGGGAGTTTCACCGCTTGGCCGCCGCGAAGTCGTAGGCCTCCCGGACCCAGGCCATCAGTTCGTCGTCGATCTCCTCCGCAGACCCGATGACCAGATGGTGGGTCCACCGGCCCGGGTAGGGCTCCGACGCCTGGTCGATGCGCGGGGAGCCCTCCCGCCGGTTCAGGCCCAGGGTGATGGTGATGTAGGGGTCGGGCCGGTCCTTTGCCTTCCGGGCGGCGAGGAAGGACACCGCCCCGAACACCCGCCGGTTTTTCAGGGTGATCTGAGATTTCTGAGGCTGAATAATTACCCCCTCCAGCTCGACTAAAAGCCGCTCCTCAAAGGCTCTGTAAAGGGGAAGCGCCTCCGGGTGTCCGTTGAAAAAGAACAGGGTGTTTTGTTCCATGGTTCAGCCCTCCAACCCGCAGTTTACTATATTATACAGCCGCTCCACCAGGGACCAGTCTACATCCTCCAGCCGCTCCAGTTCCTCAAGCGCCTTGAAGGTATACTGGGCAAAGTCCGCCGGGTGTCCCGCCTGTGTCTCCAGCTGCCCCCGCCAGTAGTATTTGCTCAGTAAAACCTCGGCCAGGCTGGCCCCGGTCAGCGCCAGGATTTCCCGCTCATACTCGTCAAACGCCCGGCAGTAGGCGGACAGACAGTTCATTTCTGCTTCCGAAAATGTGATATACCGGTCCGATGGGGGCATATTCAGCATCCGCACCAGGCGGTCCATCTCCTCCCGGGTGAAAATGTGGATTTCATCCAGGTCCATTTTCTCACCTCCCTAAAAGCTGAGCTGGTCCAGCCCGCCCGGCTCGCCGGGGACGGGCAGCCCCAAATGCGCATACGCCTTGGGGGTGACGCACCGGCCCCGGGGGGTTCTTGTCAGAAAGCCCAGCTGCATCAGGTAGGGCTCGTACACGTCCTCCAGGGTGATTGCCTCCTCGTTGATGGTGGCGGCCAGGGTATCCAGCCCCACCGGCCCGCCCCGGTAGTTTTCCATGATGGACCGCAGCATGCGGTGGTCGATGGAGTCCAGGCCCAGGTGGTCGATCTCCAGGGCGGTGAGGGCCTCGTCGGCCACCTTTTTGGTGATGACGCCCCCCGCCCGCACCTGGGCGAAGTCCCGCACCCGGCGGAGCATCCGGTTGGCGATTCGGGGGGTGCCCCGGCTCCGGCGGGCGATCTCCATGGCGCCGTCGGGCTCGATGGGCACCTCCAGAATGCCGGCGGACCGGGTGACAATCAGGGTCAGCTCCTCCGGGGTGTACAGCTCCAGCCGCAGAGTCACCCCGAAGCGGTCCCGGAGGGGGGCGGACAGCTGGCCCGCCCGGGTAGTGGCTCCGATAAGGGTGAACTTGGGCAGGTCCAGCCGGATGGAGTTGGCCGACGGCCCCTTGCCGATGATGATGTCGATGGCGTAGTCCTCCATGGCGGGGTAGAGAATCTCCTCCACCGCCCGGTTGAGGCGGTGTATCTCGTCCACAAAGAGGATGTCGTTTTCGTTGAGGTTGGTCAGCAGGGCGGCCAGGTCCCCCGCCTTCTCGATGGCCGGGCCGGACGTGATGCGCACGTTGACCCCCATCTCGTTGGCGATGATGCCGGAGAGGGTGGTCTTGCCCAGTCCCGGGGGGCCGTGGAGCAGCACATGGTCCAGGGGCTCGCTGCGCATCTTGGCCGCCTGGATGAAAACCTCCAGGTTGCCCTTGGCCTTCTCCTGGCCGATGTACTCCCGGAGGGTCTTGGGGCGCAGGGAAAACTCCCCCTCATCCTCACGGGTCAGGGAGGTGGTCACCAGGGGCTCCAGCTCCTCGGCGTCCAGCCCGCCGCCGGAAAAATCAATGCTCAAAACGTCACTTCCTTACTCCTTCGTCCCCCGCAGGACAGGGCTCCTTTGGAAAGGAGCTGTCAGCCGCAGGCTGACTGAGGATTGCGTTTTGCGAAGCAAAACATACGCAGTAAAGTCAAGTTTGCAAAACCTCGTTTGCTCCGCATATTTTGGCTTCGCCAAAATGCAATCCTCCGCCCCAGTTTGCGAACTGGGGCACCTCCTTTCAAAAGGAGGCTTGC
>CAJUFJ010000077.1 GCA_910585815.1 uncultured Oscillospiraceae bacterium
CTGTGGCCGAAACGTGGCGTTTCAGGAGCGCGGCCCCGCCGCCCAGGAAGACGGCGGGCATGGCGCGGGCGTCCAGGCCGCTCTCCGTGATGGCGGACAGCAGGCGGCGGACGTAGGCTCCGGCCTCCCGGTGGATGATCTCCCTAACCTGTTCGCCTGTGCTGCCGGACTCACCCCGGAGACAGCTCTCGATCTGTGCCGCCGTCATGGACAGGCCCAAGGAACGGCGCACCTGCTCCGCGATCTCATCCAGACAGCGGATCATCCCCAACTCCAGGCTCCGGCAGGTGGCGGCATTGGGGATACGGTTGTCCAGCCGCATCAGGTCCACCGTCCAGCCCCCGATGTCCGCCACAATGACAGAGGGTTCGTCCAGCAGTTCCTGCTGAGTCAGCACGGCGGCATAGCCCTGGGGGAACAGGGACACCTCGGTGATGGTGACGGTATAGGCGATGCCCTCGTAGCGGAAGGACACCGGCTTGCCATCTCGGAGCAGGTAGGCCCGGAACTTCTTCTTGTCCCGCCCGAAGCTGGTGAGGGGCAGGCCCGCCGCCAGATGGACGGCGGCGGTGGGGTCCACGCCCCGGTGGGCCAGCTCTCTGGCGATGGCGGCGAGGGTCAGGAGATAGTAGTCCTCCGTGGCGGTTTTGTCCTTCTGGAGCGGCTGCCGCCCGCTGCCCACCACATAAAATTTGCCGCCATATTCCAGCACATCCTGCTGGGTGTAGGGTTCATGCTCGTACTCCACCAGCCCGGTGGGGAAAGCACAGTGGGTGGTTTTCATGGCTGCGTAGCCGTGATCCACCCCAATGGTGATGGACTCGCTCATCTGGCCTCGCCTCCTTTCCCTTTCTGTTTTGGCTTGCGCCATGGGGCGCGTTCCATCTGCTTCTCCGTGAGCAGGAAGTGGCTTCTGTCCCGCCAGATGCGTATGGACATATCTCCGTGAGTACGGGTAAACGGGGAATGGGCGGTTCCGTCCCCAAGCACCTCATCGCACAGGCACCGGCAGTATTCTTTCAGGATCGTTTCGTCCAAGCCGGATAATTTGCCTTGGAGTTCGAACACGATTGTACCGAAAAATTTCCCCTCTACATCCTCCACATCGAAGGTCAGGGAACAGACCTTATTGGCCAGATGCCGAAACGCATCCAGCTCCTTAAAATCGTCTTTGAACAGGCTGGTCAGGTCTTTCGTGACAGGGGTTTCCGCAATCGCCGTCTGGACCGCGCTGTGGTATTCGGAGAAGCGCTTTCGTTCCGCTTCATCCATAAACACATCCGGGTCGGGAAGCTGCATGGGCGGCCCTGCGTCGGGGCGCATATCCACAACATCCACACGAACAGCGGTGTACCACTTCAGACGATTTTTCTCCTCGCTCATCTGGCGTCACCTCGCTTCTGAACTTTTTTGCTTTTCTGAGCGGTCTTTCTTGCCTCCTGAATTTCCAGGCTGGTCACATTCCAGGTATCGTTATGCTGTCCGATCCGCCATGCCAATTCCTCCGGCTCCATGTATTTGGCGCACAATTTGGGGAGATAGGCTGCTGTTTCACTCCATGTATAGGGATACCCAATACCCTCGCCATACACAATATCCGGTTTGATCTGCTCCGCCAGCGCACGGGATATGTCAGGATCAAAATCCTGATTGATGTCCCGCCCGGTGAGTTCCTCGTAGGCGTAGCTGCCCACATAGCAAAGAGTTTCACAGCAGCAGTCTCTATCAGTGGGAACATCCGCCAAAGAATCCGGGTCCTTCAGCGCCGCCATGTACACATCTCTGCCTTGGGCGATGAGCCAGCCCCGGAAGTCGGTAAAACCGTCATCGGTGCAGCCATCGCACATGATGGAGGCCGCGTTCCAAAGGCCATATTTGTAGGCCGCAGCCCGGTATGCGTGAGCAATATAATCGAAATTCAGCGCCTGCTCCGGCCCCAATTCCATCAGCCGGTCCTCCAGCCATTGAGCAAGCGCATGGACATTCTGGCCGCACTGTTCCCGCCCCTGGTCGATCAGCGTCCAGAAGGTATCCTTGTTGATCTCACTGATACCGCTCACCGTGCCTCACCTCCCCGTTTTGGCTGGCGCAGAGGGCGGCTGGCCGCTCTCGCAGTCTCCAGTTCTTCTTTTGTGAGGATGGAAAAGTTATTGTCCTGCCAGAAATTCACATATAACTCGCCATCCTCCGTATGCCGGGGACGTTGGGCATGGCCCTCACCCCAGCCGTCTGCGTACTGGCTGGTACAGAAGTCCTTCAACTCCTTCAACTCAGCTGGTGTCAGCGATCCCTTGACTTGGCAGACCGCAACACCACACAGCACACCGTCCACTTCTTCCACGGTTGGGAACAGCGAAAGAACTTTTTCGCTGAGTGTCCCGGAGCCGGAAAAGGCGAACATCAGCCCCTGTTCCTCCATCTCCGGGAGCATCTCATCTTTGATAGCCTGCAAAATGATCTTTTTATAATCTGTTATATCTTCTCCATACAGATCCACCAACAGTTCCGTGCCATCCGCGTGTTCCTGACTGTCCGGGTCAGGCTCCATGTATAAGTCGGCTGTCAGCGGGCTGTACAGCTTCAGTTCTGTTGTTTTATCCTCTATGGCGCTCACCTCCTGCTCCGGCGCTAAAATATCCTGGAATCCCATCCGTTCCAACACCTTCTTATAGAGCTGCTTTTCAAACGCACAGTATTCGGGGGTGGAGGTATCCACCTCCAGCAGTGTGGCGTATTCGTAGGTGCTGTTAGGGATGATCTCCCACTCCACCGCCTGAAAACGGACGGCGGTCAGCCAGTCCAGCAGCTGATGTCCATCCATCTCCTCAAACAGTCCCCGATTGTCCTCGTAAGGAAAACAGGAGGGGACATCGATCCCCGTCAGCTCCTTTGCCACGCGGTACAAGGTAAAGCCTTGCTCGTCCATGCTGGGGGAGATGGTATCGTAAAACCGCTTCATCTCCTCCGGCGTGGACAGCCGGGGACAGAACTCCTTCAGGGCGTCTTGGAATGCTTCCGCCTTATAGGAGAGAAAATCTGTGTAATCCTTTTGTTCGCTCAATTCGAATGACAGCGATTCCCGATCTTGATCGCTTTTTTCCAGCGCCTGCTGGGCCTGCCGCAGTTCGAATTGAGCTGCTTCTAACTCGGCGCGGGCGGCGGAGTACTCCCGGATGGCCCGGATGATGTCTCTCAGGCCCATGGTCAGCCCGCCTTTCTGAACCGGGAAAGCAGGTGGTCCAGCACACGGATGCGGCAGCGCACCTTGCCTGCGGAATCGTCCAGCCCGTTCATCTGGCTCTGGATGCGTTGGCGGATGGCCTTGAGGGCCTGACGGTCGGCGCAGCACTCCACCACGATGTACTCGCTGCCGCGGGCCAGCACCTCCCGTTTGCCGCTCTCGTCCCGGATACTGGCCATGAGCCGCTGGCCCAGCCGCTTCCGGTAGCTGTCCTGAAGGGCGTCCATGTCCCCGGACACACCGTGCTTTTTCAAAATGGCGGCGATCTCCCCGGAGCTGATCCGCATATTGGCGGACAGCATATCCATGATCTCCTGCTCCGCCTCCAAGGGCAGGGCGGGCCTGCCGGGAGGCCCTGCCGCCCGCGCGGGATGTTCTTTGCTCATCGTTCCGGCTCCTTTCTTTTCTGAGATTTTTTCGGGGGGTGCTGCTGAGTCGGCAGAGGGCTTCCAGCATCCTCCAGGCAGTAGACATACAGTCCACCGCTTTCCCTGACCCCGGATGTAAATTCAGGAGGAACATCCTTCAGGCTGCAGGCAACGTGGACCATTTTCCTGCGGCCATCATCCCGGTCTAAGAAGCTGTAGCTGTGTTCTCCCTCCCGGCGCAAGGCCCTGGAGGGGTAAAGAACAGGACGATGCAGGATATATTCCACAGCCGCCGCTTTCTCAGCCAAAAACGGCGGTATGAGTCCCTGTTCCAATTCTTGCGCCATTCTGTTGATGTACTCAGTCATATCCCGCACATGGTTGCAGCAAAATTCCGGCGCGTGGAAGCCGAACCGCTTAGTGTACAGCGTCCATTTATCCGGCTGGCGGGGGTCGTTGAGATCGACCATAAAAATCAGATCGTTGATCGGCCCGCCCAGCCGCTCAAATCGGGCGCTGTCATACAGCAGCTTGTTTTCCGTGTACTCATTAACAAACCAGACAGCGTAGTGATCCAAAATAAGCGGGGATTCGATCCCCATGATGGCCGGGGCGATCTTCTTCAGCCGTCCGGCCAGAGCATCATAGCGGCAGTGCCAGTCCCACCAGCCAGCCTCACGCTGGACGGCAGTATCCTTACTGTCAAAAGCCCCGGCCTGATACCGTTCCTGCCATTGGCGAATGGAGATCTCATTCGGCGTCATCGCTCCGCCTCTTTTCTTTTGGGCGCGTTGTCCGCAGCCTTTTGATGTTCGGGCAAGGGTATCCCCGCATCCTCTGGGCAGTAGACATACATCCCCCTGATGGCATGGGCCTGATCCGAGACAAAACCAGCAGGTGTGTCCTCCAGGCTGGCCGCCGCCAGGACCGTCCGCTTGCGCCGGTCCTGACGGGAGGTGTAGCTGTACTGATGTCCTCCGTCCCGATAGATGTGGATGCCCTCCGGTTCTCCGCGCCGCTGGGCATAGGCGGTCACAGCGTCCTTCTCCGCAACAAATTGGGGAATGATGCCCTGCCGCAGTTCCGGGCCGATGCTGTTGACATAGCGGATCATCTCCCGGATATCCCGGCAGTCGAACTCAGGTGCGTCAAAACCGTACCGTTCCGTGACCAGCGCCCACTTCATCCGCTCATGGGGGCTGTCCAGAGAAATCACAAAATATTTTCCGCCGCGCTCCCCGGACAGCGGCTCGAAGCGGACATCGTCATACAGCGGCCCAGACAGCGGGCAGTTGTTCTTAAACCAGACGTAGTAATTGTCCAGGATAAAGGGGTCGGTGATGCCCATGACCACTTTACCTATCTTCTTCAGCCGTCCGGCCAAAGCATGGTCCTGGCAGAACCAGTCGTACCAGCCTGCCCTGCATTGTGTGTATCTGTCCTGGAGGTTAAAAGCCCCGGCTCGGAACTGCTCCTGCCACTGGCGGACTGACAACTCATCCGGCATTATTACGCCTCCTCTCCTCAAAATTATGGGCAGGGGATAACCCGGCCCAATAGATTTGCTGTATCGCGCTGACCTTCGCAGGCCCTCTGATCATCGTTCCGAACCGCCGCGTTTTGCTTTGCGCTGCGGATCAAGTTTGGTGTGGGCGCTGTGATCGAGCTTTTTGCTCTGCTCCGGCGGTGTGACAGAAAAACGGTCATGCCCCATCACCAGCCCCAGATTCCGGCCATTGTCCCACTTGACATTGAATGGCCGATGTCATCAATGGCATAAAGGGTCCCCTTGGTCCCCGGCTCAATGGGGCAGGGGTCATCCACCATCTCATGAAGTTCAATACGGGAGCCGATAGGGTATTGCTCCCGTAAAGATTTGACCCATTCACGATTGACCATGTTCGTACCTCCCTTCCGTACTGTCTGCTTCCACGGGCAGCATTTTTTCCAGGATGCCAGCAATGGAAGAGAACACCTCCGCCAGCTCACGGGCCTCCTTGACGCTGTCCTCTATCTCCTCCGGCGTCATGCGGGTACATTGCGTCCAGATACGCACATTTTCTTCCGTAGGTTCCAGCAGCACGGCCCGTTCAAACGCCTTACAGAACAGCCCCGCGATCTTGTGGCGGCGATCCGATTCGGCGTCAAACGCCTGGATTTCCTTTTTCGCTTTTGCCAGCTCCACCGCCTGGGCAGCGGCCTCATCCCGCTGCTCCTCCGGCAGTTCACGCACCTGCTGGGTAATGTTGTAGCCCTGGTGGATGGACAAATCGCCGCTGTCCAGGGCCTCCTTCACCGCTGGAGGGGCGTGTTCATCGATCTGCATGACCTTGCCCATCGTCACCTCGCCAATACCAACAGCCTCTGCTAACTCCTTGCGGGTACTGACGGGAGAAATCGGGTCTGACAATGTTGTCAAACCCGATTTTGCATTCTCGCTTTTCTGATCTCCGCCGCCTGCGGACATATTTTCTCTGGCCCTGGCCTCAATGTCTGGCTTCAGCCGGAGGGCGATCTTGCCCAGCTCCCACTTGTCCAGGTTGCGGCGGCCCTTCTGGGTGTCCAGTGCCCACTGCTTGGCCTCCAGCATATCCTCAAACGAGAACACGGCCATCTGGTAGGGCAGGCCGTGCTGTTCGCACAGCCTCTGCCGGTTGTGGCCGTCAATGACCACCATGTCCTCGTTGACGATCACCGGGGAGTAACAGCCATTTTTGAGAATGTCCGCCTCCAGGGCGGCAAGCTGCTCCCCCGTCAGCGGGGGGAGCAGTTCCGCCATCTCAGGCAGGATGGTGGGGGTGCGCTCGGCGCTGCTGTAGATGGTGCCGGTGTTCCGCATCAGGCTGCCTCACCGGCGCTGCCATCCTCGCTGGCCGCGCCAGCGGCCTCCTCCACCTTCCGGGGGGACAGGAACTCCACCTCAGTGGCCTTGATGAGAAATCCCGGCTGGCGGGTGGGGTCCTCCGCGAAGCAGATGGTCTCGAAGTCCCCGGAAGCGGCCAGCTTGCAGCCCTTGTAGGCGAAGGCGGCGCACCGCTCCGCCAGAGCGCCGCGGACCTTGATGGAGATGAAGTCGGTGAGCTTGTTGCCGTCCCGGTCCCGGTAGCGGCGGTCGGAGGCGATCCGCAGGATGGCGTAGGGCTTGCCGTCCTCATGGGAGCGCAGCTCCACATCATTGGTCAGGTTTCCGGTTGCAGTGATCTTCAGCATAGTTTTTCTCCTTTTCAAAGTGATGGTTTGATGGTATTATTTATAATGTATAGGGCCAGAGGCCCCCTCCGAAGAGGGAGCCTCCAGGGGGGCGCTTAGTACCCGGTTTTGGGCAGCGGGGTGGGCTTGCCGTAGACGGTGGTCACCCAGCGGGAGATGGCCTGAACCCAAACCCCGTTGTACACGCCGCCCACATCCGCGATGTTGACGAAGCTGCTGCCAGCCGTCAGCCACAGCGGTACACTTGATCTGGGGCTTCTCTACCTGGGCGAAGCCAGCGGGGGCCTGCCCAAACACGAACATTACTTCCGTCACCCGCTCATTGGCCGCGAGGCCCAGGGCGGCGGGGGACGCCTGCAGGGTATAGTTCTTCTGCGTACTCAGGTTATCCGCCAGCGTCCGGTACTCGCCGCCGTTTACCCGGTAGGTGATCTTGTACACGCCGGGGAAATTGTAGGTCCCGGTGACGATGGTGTTCAGCCGTACCTGGGAGGGGAGGGTGTCGCGCCAGTAGAAGGACTGGAGCATGACATTGGAATTGTTGGCGATGCCGGACAGCACATAGTTGACAGGCTGGCCCGCCATGGCCTCCTTGGGGCCGGTCTTGGTGATGGATACCCCGGTGGTCAGGCTCTTGTTGGTCACCTCGAAGCGGAGGATCTGGCCCTCATGCTCCAGGTAGGCGGTCAGTTCGGTATCGCTCACGCCGTAGTTGGCCGGGGCCTTGGTCTCCCGGATGGTGTAACGGCCCAGAGGCAGGGGCTTGGAGGAGGCCAGACCGCGATTGTCGCTCTTGATGGTGTCCACCAGATTGCCCGCCTTGTCGTAGATCTCGAACACAGCACCCTCCAGCGGAGTACCGGCAGGCAGGCCGTTGGTGGAGTTATAGTCGGCGGACTTTTTCACAATCTGGATCTGAGCGGTGATGGGGATGTTTTTCCATTCGATCAACGTGGTCTCGCCAGCGGTCACATACACGGTTTTCATCTGGGTGTCGGGGACATAGCCCTCGTTCTCCAGCTCCCGCAGGTAGTACCGGCCCGAAACAGTCAGGTTCTCGATGTAAACATACCCGGAATTGTCGGAGGTGTACTGGCCCACAGGTGTGTTGGTGCTGTCGTAGAGCAGGAAGGTCACGCCCTGGATGCCCTTGCCGGTGACGCTGTCGGTCTTATGAATCAGTATCCCGCTGAAAGGCTTGTTTTCCACGGTGAGAGTGGTGTTTTTGCCGTTTTTCATGGAGAAATAGTGGCGTGTGGCGTCCAGCTTGAACCCCTTCGCCGCCTCGGTCTCCACCGCGTAGTAGTCCCCGGCGTTCAGCTTGAGGGTCACCCGGCCATCGCTGCCGGTGGTGACTGTCTCCATCAGGGCATCATCGGAGGCGCGGCGGATCTCGAAGGTCACGTTGGGGATGCGCTTCTCCTTGTTCCCCTCTACCACTTTGATGAGTTCAAAGGTCCCGATGGGATCATTCTCGAACACCAAATCATTGCCGCCGTTGGTTCCGCCGCCCACATTGGTGCTGCCGCCCGGATTGCCGTTGGTGGTCCCGCCCACGGTGCCGCTGTTCACGGAATTGGAGCCATTTTTGACGGTGATGGTCTGGGGCGTGGGATCGAGGACATAGCCGTCCGGCACCTTGGTTTCGGTGACCACCACGGTGCTGCCGGGAACAAGGCCGGTGACCGTCACAGTCCCATCTTTGCCGGTGGTGTAGCGGCCCAGCACAGTGCCGCTTCCGTCCCGTACCGTGAACTCGGTGCCGGGAATGGGCTTGCCGGTGACGGAGTCCAGCTTGGTCAGCGTCAGGCTGCACAGGGGTTCATTCAGGAAGGTCAACGTCTGGGTGTCCATGGCGTTCACCGTGACCGTCTGGGTCTGAGTACTCTGGTCGATGACGTAGCCGGGGGCTGCCTTGACCTCCTTGGCCACCACTGTCCCGGTGATGCCGGAAATCCGAATTTCTCCCTTATCATCGGTGGTGTAGAGGCCGTTGCTGCTCAGGTGGCCGTTGTCATTGTCCACATAGCCGCCGTTGGCGTAGGTAAGCTGGAACTGCGCGCCTGCGATGAATGCGCCGCTCACGCTGTCCTTCTTTTGAATGACCAATGTCCCGGCCCGCTTATTCCAAAACGTCAACTGCTGCGCTTCGCCGCCCTTGATGAGAATGTCCTGCGGAGTTCCATCCAAAACGAAGCCCTCGACCGTCTTGATCTCCCGCACCTTCACGGTGGTGCCGGGTTCGATGCCCTCCAGAACGATTTCTCCAGCCTTGTCAGTGTAATACACGCCATCGTCAGGACCGACAGCGCCGCCGTTGCCATCTACGACCTTAAAGGCCACGCCGGACAGCGGCTCGTTCTCGGTTCCCTCCACAAATTTCCGAATGATCAATGTGGTGCCGGGTTCATTGTCAAAGATCAGGGTGTTGGCCACGCCGGTGCGCACCACGATATTTTTGGGCGTCTCGTCCAGAATGTACCCGTTGGGGGCCTTTTTCTCGGAGACGACCACAGTGGAATTGGGAGCCAGCCCGGTGACGGTGACAGTACCGTCTGTGCCGGTGGTGTAGAGGCCGTTATTGGGGCCGATCACATGGCCGGAGCTGTCCCGCACCATAAACTCAGCGCCCCGCAGGGGCTTCTTGGTCACAGCGTCCCGCTTCAGGATGGTCAGGGTACAGAGGGGATCATCGTAAAACCGGATGGTCTGGGTGTCTCCGGCGTTGACCACGACCGTCTGGGGCGTGGGGTCCTTGCGGTAATTGTCCGGAGCTTTTTCTTCAGACACCACATAAGTGCCGGGGAGCAGCTTGGACAGAACGATCTGACCATTTTGGTCGGTGGTGTAGAGTCCGTTGGAGGAGGTCATCCCCTCGTTGTCCGGGGTCAGTTCACCGTTGGCAGTCATCACCTTGAACTGTGCGCCGGCGAGGGGCTGCTTGGTGACGCTGTCGTACTTCTCGATGATCAGACCACCCTTGCGGGTGTTTTTGATCACCACAGTCTGGGTGTCTCCGCCCTGCCCGATGACCACGTTGGTGGAGGGTGTATCGATGACGTACCCGCCGTCCGGGGCCTTGATTTCGTTAATCACGTAGGCACCGGGGGCCAGATTGGTGATCCTGATCTCACCCTGGGCGTCAGTGGTGAAGATGCCGTTCTGCGTCAGGGTAGACGAGCCAATGACACCGTCCAGGCCCACTTCACACCCTGCGGCAGTGGTGATTCTGAACTCCGCGCCGGGAAGCACCTCATTGGTCTGGCTGTCCCGCTTTTGAATAATCAGGCTGCCTTTCGGCTGATTTTTAAAGGTAAGGGACACGGTTTTACCCGCTTGGATCTGGACGGTCTGGCTCTGGGTATCGATCAGGAAACCAGCGGGGGCACGTACCTCGGTGACTACCACGCTCTTTCCCGGCTTCAGGCCAGGGATGCGGATCTCGCCGTTCTCATCGGAGCGGTAGATGCCGTTGGAGTCGCCGATCAGGGTCCCGTCCGCGTACATGACCTTGAACTCGGCGTTCTGGAGGGTCACGCTGGGGTTGGTGGCGCAGACCTTCCTAATGAGCAGGATGCCGTCCGGGGCGTTGTCGAAGGAGACCGTGACCACATTCTGCTCACCCTTGTCGGAGATATAGACGGTCTCGGAGGCGTTGATGATGGAGTACCCGTCCGCCGGGTCGATCTCCTCCACGATATAGGTGCCGGCAGTCAGCCCGGTCCAGATGGCGGTCCCGTTCTTGCCCGTCACCTTCGTGCCGATGACCGTGCCGCCAGTGCCGCTGGTTCCGCCCAGATATTTCAGCTGGAAGGTGCAGCCGGGTAGGGCCTCGTGGGTCACACTGTCATACTTCTCCACAACAATGGCGTTTAACGGCTCGTTGAAAAAAGTGAGCGTCTTGCTCTCGCCGCCGTGGAGGATCACCTTCTG
>CAJUFJ010000078.1 GCA_910585815.1 uncultured Oscillospiraceae bacterium
AGGGGGTGTCCAGCCGGCGGCTGGCCTCCTGGGCCACCAGCTGGCCCATGCGGGTAATGCGAAAGGCGGTCTTCTTTACCGTCTCGGCCACCACATCGAAGGGCTGGCCCTTTACCCCCTGAAGGGCGTGATACACCACGCCGGGACCGGAGACCCCCACGTTAATCACCTTCTCCGGCTCCCCCACCCCGTGGAAGGCACCGGCCATAAAGGGGTTGTCCTCCACGGCGTTGCAGAAGACCACCAGCTTGGCGCAGCCGAAGCCTCCCTTGTCGGCAGTTTGCTCCGCCAGGTCCTTGATGGTCCGGCCCATAAGGGCCACCGCGTCCATGTCGATGCCCGCCTTCGTCGAGCCCACATTGACCGAGGCGCAGACGATATCCGTAGTGGCCAGGGCCTCGGGGATAGAGCGAATCAGGATGCGGTCGGCGTCGGTCATGCCCTTCTGGACCAGAGCGGAGAAGCCGCCGATGAAGTTGACCCCGCAGGTCTTGGCGGCCCGGTCCAGTGCCTGGGCGAAGGGGACATAGCTGCCTGTCTCTGCGGCGGCGGCCACCAGGGCGATGGGCGTTACGGAAATGCGCTTGTTGACAATGGGGATGCCGAACTCCTTTTCGATGGCCTCGCCGGTGGCCACCAGCTTCTCGGCGTATCGGGTAATCTTATCGTACACCTTGTCACAGGCGGTTTTTACGTCGCTGTGGGCGCAGGACAGCAGGGAGATGCCCATGGTAATGGTGCGCACGTCCAGATGTTGCTGGTCGATCATCTGGATAGTCTGCATGATTTCGTGTTGGTTGAGCACTGATGTTGCCTCCTTTGTAGGGGCGCACATTGTGCGCCCGTCCTTTCGGGGTCGTGTTAGGCCACGGGCGCACAATGTGCGCCCCTACATGGCGTTAGATCCGGTGCATAGCATTGAAGATGTCCTCCCGCTGGATGCGGATGGATAGGCCCTCCTCCTGGCCGGCCTGGGCCAGGATGTCGGTCAGGTCACCGATGGACTTCTCGCAGGCGGCGGTGTCCACCAGCATGACCATGGTGAAGAACTCCTGCAAAACGGTCTGGGTGATATCCAGAATATTGATGTTGTGCTTGGCCAGCAGGGAACACACGGCGGCAGTGATGCCCACCCGGTCCTTGCCGATGACGGTGACGATGGCTTTCATAGAGATGTTCCTTTCCATAACCGGCGGGCGGCCACAGGCCGCCCCTACGGCGATATCGTGTTGTAGGGGCGGCCTGTGGCCGCCCGTCCGTTTAGTTCAACTCGTCCAGTGTCAATTCAAACCCGTCCAGGAAGTGCTCCATAAAGTATTGCAGGGCGGGGCTCTGGTTCTGGCACAGGGCGGCGTAGGTCTGCTCCCTGGCCTTTTTAAACTCCGTATTCCCCGCCTTCAGCTCCTCCACGCATTTGAGGTAGGCGGACAGCTTGTCCGCCGCCTTGACGATGGCGTGGACCTCGGGGTCGGGGATGGTGACGGCCTCCTCAAAGTCGGGGCGCAGGTCGGGGGGGAGCATGGACAGCAGCTTGCGCTCCGCCACCGCCTCCACATCCTTGTAGGCGGACTGGATATCCGGGTTGTCGTACTTGATGGGGGTGGGCATGTCGCCCGTTAAAATCTCGCTGGCGTCGTGGTACAGGGCGGCCACCGCCACCGCGCCGGGGTCGATCTGCCCGCCGAAATAGCGGTTTTCAATGACGGCCAGGGCGTGGGCCAGCACCGCCACCTGGTGGGAGTGCTCCTGGATGTTCTCCAGCCGGGTGTTGCGCATCAGGCCCCAGCGGTTGATATACCGCATCCGGGCAATCATGGGGAAAAAGTTATAGGCCACGGGTTCAAACGCTCCTTTTTTTAAGTCCCCCTATTCTACCATAGCGAAAGGTGGTTGTAAACCGGAAATTACACCTTCAGCCGGGCCATATCCTCGGGCAGGGGGACCGAAAACTGCATGGTTTCCCCGGTCAGGGGGTGCCGGAAGGACAGATACCCCGAGTGGAGGGCGGGGCGGCAAATGAGGGCTCGGTCCTCCGTGCCGTAGAGGAAGTCGCCGGTGAGGGGATGGCCGATGTGGGCCATGTGGACCCGAATTTGATGGGTGCGGCCTGTCTCCAGCTCCAGGGACACCAGCGCCCGGCCGCCCCAGCGGCGCAGTACCCCGTATTTTGTCCGGGCGGGCCTGCCGTCGGGCCGGACCATCTGCTCCATGAGGGAGCCGGGGCGCGGGCCCAGGGGGGCGTCGATCACCCCGGAGGGCGGGGCGGGCACGCCCTCGCACACCGCCAGGTAGACCCGCCTAAAGTCCTCTGTATGGAGCTGATTTTTCAGCACCTCCTGGGCGTGGGGGTGCTTGGCCGCCACCAGCAGGCCGCTGGTCCCCCGGTCCAGCCGGTGGACGGGGTGGAAATCCGCCTCCTGCCCCGTTTTTTCGTAATAATCCACCAGAAAATTACCCAGCGTATCAGAGAAGTGCCCCGGTCCCGGGTGGACCGGCACCCCGGCGGCCTTGTTCAGGACGATCAGGTCGTCATCCTCGTGGACGATATCCAGCGGGCCGGGGGCGGGGACGATGCCGCTGTTCCGAACGGGGTCGGACAGCCGCACCGACAGCACCTGTCCCGCCGCCGGACAGAACCGAGTGTTTACCCGCAGGCCATCCACCAGGATGCCGTCCTCCAGCCATTTCACCCGGCGGACCACCGTCCCGGACAGGTGTAAATGGCGCTTGAGCAGGGTATCTACCTTTACACCTGCCAGCTCCGGGGTGACAACCAGCTCCAGCCGGCGGCTCACAGCTTTTTATTCCAGCGGTGGATGTTGACCATATAGAAGGCGCAGTGCAGGACGATCACCACCGAAATCGCCACGCCCCACAGGACGCCTACAAAAATCTCAGCGACCATAAACACCGCCCACAGCATGTACAGCGTCCAGTACCAGGAGGACATGGCCGCCTTCTCCCGGATGGTCACATTGCGCTCGTCGGTCTCGCTCCGTTCATACTCCTTTTGCTGTTCCGGGGACAGCCGGATGCGGCTCAGCGCGATTCCCACCGCGCCAAAGCCCATCAGCACACCGCCCAGGGTAAACAGCACAAGGCTGATCTGCGCAGGGACGCGCTCACCCAGCAGAATCGCGGCAAAAATCAAGGTCCAAGCCGCCGCGAACATCACATAGGGCGATGTCTTTTTCAAAAAGTCTTTCATAGCAAAAACCTCACATTCTTAATATTTCCGGTTCATCCACCACCGGGTGGCAAAGAACAGCCAATAGCGGAGTATGATGATCCAGTACAGGACATAGTTGACCCGGTCCAGAGGAGAAAACAGAACAAAACACGCCCACACTACAATCAAAAGCACGTTCTCCACCCGCCAGCAGAACCAGGAGGCCCGGTCCTGGATCATCAGGTTACGTTCGTCCCGCTCCTCACGCGCAAGCTCCTGTTCCATATCCAAAAACAGTACCACAATACAGTGGATCAGCCCCAATATAGCCACAACGGGGAACAGGCACGCCCAGACCGTGTCAGGCAGAAAGGATTTGTGCAGATTCAGCCCGCAGACCGTAACGGCGATACAGGTGGAAAGCTCGACCTGTAGGGGCTTGGCTTTTCTCTCGTTCATAGCGTCTCCTCCTCAAACAAGAATACTTCCTCAATGGTCATGCCAAAATATTTGGCGATCTTATGAGCCAGCAGCAGGGAGGCGTTGTACCGGCCGCTCTCCAGGGAGATGATGGTCTGCCGGGTGACGTCCACCCCGTCGGCCAGTTCCGCCTGGGAGATTTTTCGGGCCTTGCGCAGCTCCGCAATTCGATTGGTCACCGGACCACCTCCGTCAAAGCAAAAATGTAAAGTGCGCTTTACCGCTTTGAGTATAGCACGCTTTACATTCTATGTCAAGGGGGCTTTACATATTTGCAGAAAAAAAGCCCCCCTTGTAAAAGGGGGGCCTTGGGAAGCGCATCAGCTCAAAATCGCGCCCTTATCGGCGGAGGACACCATTTTGGCGTAGCGGGCCAGATAGCCCGTTTTGATCTTGGGCTCGGGGCAGGTCCACTTGGCTCTGCGGACAGCCAGTTCCTGGTCGGTGACGGCCAGGGCGATGGTGTGGGCGGGGATGTTAATGGCGATCATGTCGCCCTCCTCCACCAGGCCGATGTTGCCGCCGGAAGCGGCTTCCGGGGAGACGTGGCCGATGGACGCGCCCCGGGTGGCCCCGGAGAACCGGCCGTCGGTAATGAGGGCCACGTCCTTGTCCAGCCCCATGCCGGCGATGGCGGAAGTGGGGTTGAGCATCTCCCGCATGCCGGGGCCGCCCTTGGGGCCCTCGTAGCGGATGACCACCACATCCCCCGCCTTGATCTTACCGGCATAGATGGCCTCAATGGCCGCCTCCTCGCTGTCAAAGACCCGGGCGGGGCCGGTGTGGACCATCATCTCGGGGGCCACGGCGGACTGCTTTACCACACAGCCGTCGGGGGCCAGGTTGCCCTTGAGGACGGCAATGCCGCCGGTCTGAGAATAGGGGTTGTCGATGGGCCGGATGATCTCCGGGTCCCGGTTGACCACGCCCTCCAGGTTTTCGGCGATGGTTTTGCCGGTGCAGGTGAGCAGGGAGGTGTCGATCAGGTTTTTCTTCGCCAGCTCGGCCATCACGGCGTAGACGCCGCCCGCCCGCTCCAGGTCCTCCATGTAGGTGTCGCCGGCGGGGGCCAGGTGGCACAGGTTGGGGGTGCTGTCGCTGATTTCGTTAGCCATGTCGAAGCTGAGGGTCACGCCGCACTCGTGGGCAATGGCGGGCAGATGGAGCATGGTGTTGGTGGAGCAGCCCAGGGCCATGTCGATGGTCTCGGCGTTGTGGAAGGCGGCCTCGGTCATGATGTCCCGGGGGCGGATGTTCTTCTCCACCAGCTCCATAATCTTCATGCCGGCGTGCTTGGCCAGCCGCAGGCGGGCGGACCACACGGCGGGGATGGTGCCGTTGCCCCGGAGGGCCATACCGATGGCCTCGGTGAGGCAGTTCATGGAGTTGGCGGTGTACATGCCGGAGCAGGAGCCGCAGGTGGGACAGGCGTTGTTCTCATACTCCTCCACGCCCTCCTCGTCCAGCTTGCCGGCGTAGTAGGAGCCCACCGCCTCGAACATGTGGCTCAGGCAGGTGCGGCGGCCGTCGTTGAGCCGTCCGGCCAGCATGGGGCCGCCGGAGACGAAGATGGCGGGCACGTTCACCCGGGCGGCGGCCATAAGCAGGCCGGGCACGTTCTTGTCACAGTTGGGAATCATCACCAGGCCGTCGAACTGGTGGGCCATGGCCATGGCCTCGGTGGAGTCAGCGATGAGGTCACGGGTGACCAGGGAGTACTTCATGCCCACGTGGCCCATGGCGATGCCGTCGCAGACGGCGATGGCGGGGAACTCCACCGGGGTGCCTCCGGCGGCCCGGATGCCGGCCTTGACGGCTTCCGCGATTTTGTCCAGGTTCATGTGGCCGGGGACGATCTCGTTATAGGAGCAGACCACGCCGATCAGCGGCCGCTCCAGCTCCTCCCGGGTGTAGCCCAGGGCGTAGAGCAGGGAGCGGTTGGGCGCGGCGGGGATGCCTTTTTTTACTACATCAGAGCGCATAAGGGTTGACCTCCTGATTTTTCTGTTTCCTTACTATAGTATCCCTTTAAAGCGTGAGTGTCAAGAAAAAAGGGCGCGTTGCGCCGCCATTTCCATAAAGTGTATGGAAACGTACCACTTTGGGGGGATTACACGGTATGGGTGGAGGGGAAAAAAGCCTTCCACCCTCCGGGGGGAAGGTGCCCCAGTGCGCACACTGGGGCGGATGAGGGGGCGGTTAGGGCTGCTGTCCTTTACGACAAGGGGCGGAAACCTGCCGCGCACCCTCATCCGTCACGGCCTTCGGCCGTGCCACCTTCCCCCTGGAAGGGGGAAGGCTTTGGCGCGTCCTTGACCGTGGCAGAAAAGGCAAGGGCAGAGCCCTTGCCCTACATTACGAACATTTAAAGGAGGAACAAACTCATGCCAAGCAATCAAACACCCAACTACGCGCTCAACCAGTGGGAGCGGGACGACCGCATCCTGATGGAGGACTTCAACGCGGACAACGTCAAAATCGACACGGCGCTGGCTGCGGAAGCGAAGGCCCGCGCTGCGGCCGACAGCACCATCAACACCACTCTCTCCGCCCACAGCGCCGCCCTGTCCAGGCTGGGCAACTGCCAAATTTACACCACCAGCTATGTGGGGAAAGGAAAGTACGGTCAGGAGCACTCTAATACGCTGTCCTTTCCCCGCAAGCCGCTGTTGGTCATCATCGGCGGGGTTGAATACGGCGTCTTGATCGCGATGATTCAGGGCTGTCAGTCCATTTTCCATCTGGACTCCAACGACTATGTCTGTATCGCCACATGGCAGGGAAACTCTGTCTCCTGGTATAATACCAGAAACCCGCTGGCCCAGATGAACGATGAGGGTAAGACCTACAATGTAGTGGCCTTTTTCGCAATGGACTGAATGAAAAGGGACCCCCGCGCCTTGCGGCGCGGGGGGTAAGTCCATACTGTCGGGAATTAGTCGCCAGACTCATCCAGTGCAATCATTGCGTTGATAATGTTGCGGATAGTCTTACGAGTTTCGTTGGACTGCTGGCAAGCGGTATCTCCGCCGGCCCAGCTGATCTGGACATACGGATCATCCAGAGTATTTCCGTCCTCATCTACCCCAACAAACCAGAGCTCAACCTGCTTCGTAAAGGTATAGCTCACTCCGTCGCCTATAGCGGCCGTCAGGATAGAACCAGCCTCCATAGTTACGTGTACGGTGGTAAGAGTGGATTTCTTGGCAAATGTAAGCTCTTTCCCCTTCTCAACCACGAGCTCAGGAGCGTTCAGGGTGCCGCCACCGGCCACAGTAATGTCATGGTCAATGGTGATGCTGCCACTGACATTCCAGGCAGAGGTGATTTCGTCAACATCCTTGGAGAAGGTAAGGTTAGACGGATTGCCAGAGTCGGCATCGCCAATGGTGCCATCGACGGAAGCCTTCGGACCGACAACTACCTCGCTGGTCATGATATTGCTTCCAGCCTTGATCGTACCAGTGATCTCGGTTGTACCCTTACCAGTGACAGGACTGCTGACAGTCTTATTGCCGGTCAAAGTCAGGGTCTTGCCCGCGGTCACTTCCACTGCTGTGTCGGCGGGGATACCGTCGCTCAGGGTGGCGTCGCCATTCAGCACAACCTTGTCGGCGCTGCTCTCCAGAGCTTTCTCCAGGTCCTCGCTATTGGTAACAGTACTGATAGAGGGGGCAGAGGCGGGCGTGTACTTCACGAAGCGGCTGCCGTTGGCACCCTTGAACTCCATGGTAATCACACCGGCGGACACAGTAGCGTCCACAAACTCCAGGCCCTTACTGGCCATCTGAGCCTTCACAGCGTCCAGAATCTCGTCGTGAGTGGGGGCAACAGCACCGTTGTACTTCACATCGGTAACTACCCACTCTTCGCCCTTCCAGCCGCTGTTGGTGGTGTCAATGGTAACCTTCAGGTTCTTGTTAACGGGTTTGGTGTCGCTGCTTCCGTTATCCTTGTTCAGGTCACGGACCACAACCACGCGAGCCACATTGCCATCCAGGATGGCGCTGATCTCGTAGTCATAGAAGCCATCGGCGCCCTTGTTCAGGTCCTCAACCACATCCTCCAGCTTGTCGGGACCCTCGTAGTACTCGATGGTCTCCTTCTGCTTGTTGGTCTGGATGAAGACTACCTTGGTGCTGTCCTTGATGCGGAAGCCGGTGGTGGCAGTGGTGTTCACGTAGAAGGTCTTGCCGGCCTTCAGGTAGGGCTGGCCGCTCTGATTCTCGAACGCACCGTAACCGGTGTGCTTATCGGCAGGTGTAGAAGAAGTGGGGTTGTGTCTGGTAAGGGCATCTGTACCCTGATAGTTGGACGCCTCATACAGAATGGTGTCCTTGCCCTCCTGGACAGTATCCTCCAGGGTATTGATGTTGCCCTCGTACTTGGCATCACCGATACCGCTAATGCCGTGGAAATTATAGTGCGCCAGAGCGTCCACAGCCAGAGTGACGGACTTCACGTTGCCGTCGCCCTTGTACTTGACCTCGTACCAGTTGTACTTCTTCATGGTATCCAGGTACTTCAGAGCGTCGCCCTTGTAGCTGATCTCGGTCTCAACGCCGTCCAGAGCGACCTCGCGGGACCAGGTCCACTGGTCGGCCTCGCCGTCGTAGGACTCCCGGGTCACGCCGTCGCTGGTCACATAGACCCAGTTGTCGGAGGTGGAGCCGTCGTCGGCCACGGTAACAGCGGCGATGATGTAGCCGTCGTCGTCATACAGGGCGTAGGCGCCGTAGGCGACAACAGTACACTTATTGGCGGGAACAGTGATCTTGCCATTGGTGTCGGCGGTGGTCTTGGCATTTTCCTCGGTGAACACATCCAGGCTCACATTGTCGATACCGGTGGTCACACTGTCCACGTCGTCGATGATGCCGTGCCACCCGTCGTCAGGGGTATCCACCTTGATGGTCTTGACGCTGGCGTTCAGGTACACGGTGTTGTCGTTGCCGTAAACCTTCTTGTAATCGCCTTCGCCGGTACCGCCCACCATGTCGATATTCTTCTTATCGATGGTCTCGCCGGCAAGAGAAGTATCATGGCTCTGGGCCACGTCGTCCCCATTGTCAGCGTCAATCTTATTGGCGATCTGCTTCAGGGTATAGATGCCGTCCTTGTTCACGGTGTAGGTGCACCAGGTGTTTACCAGGCCGTAGTTTTCAACACCGTCAAGGATATCATCGCTGTCGGTGGAATTGTAGGTGATCTCCTTCATGGTGCCGTCCAGGAAGATGCCGCTGGCCTCAATGTTCTTGGCATAGCGGTTGCTCAGGGCGTCGTCCACGCCGGTGATGAAGATGTAATTGTCAACCTCATCCACCAGGTCGATGCCGATGGCGTAGCCGTACTTGTCCAGGTAGACGTCATACTTCTTGTCCTTCAGATTCTCGCGGCCGCTGCCGGTGTAGCGGTCCAGAACCTTGTAGTTCCACTCGGCGGTGTCGGAGTAGTCGTACTTGGTGCCCTCGACCACCACGTTGCTGTCCTTCTTGAAAGCGGTCATGGTAGCCTTGGCAATGACTTCGGGCTCCTCGATGGTCTGAATCGCGCCGTCAGCCACGGTCACCAGGAAGGTGTCGTCCTTCTTGATGTCCTCGATGGCAAAGTCGTCGCCGGTAACGGTGAGGGTCTCCTTGTCATCGTCGGTGTTTTTGCGCGCGTCCACAAGCTTCATGAACTCGTTCTTGACAGTGGTCTCTTTAATGCCGTAGACGTTGAAGTCGACCTCATCCTTCTTCTCGCTGTAGTCAGCCTTGGCCTTGGCCAGGTAGGTGTTGATGATGGCCACAGTGACGTCCTTCTGATCCCGGTCGTTGCCGGACTTGGGGTCGACAAACAGCTGGGTCAGCACGCCGTTGCCGGTGGCGCCCACGCCGTCCTTGTTGTTGCGCAGGGTGGTGTCCAGAGCAAAGACCTGGTCGTTGACATCGGCGTCGTCCTGGCCGTCCACATAGACGTTCTTGTCATAGTTGCGGTCCTCAATGACGGACTTGGTGATCTCGTCATACAGCTCCTTGCCGGTGACCTCGGTGGTCCACTCCTTGCGGATCAGCTCCTTCTTCACGTAGGTGCCAACCTCAGCGCCCCGGAACTTCCACTCCCGGGCGGGACGGCCGAAGTCGTCGCGGGCGTCGTCCAGCTCCAGGTTGCCGTTGAACAGCTGCTCGCCCAGCTCCACGATAGCGCCGCTGTTCTGAGAGCCGATGGAGGTGGCCTCAACGTCGCTGATGGCGTAGGCGAAGTCCTTTCTGCTGGTGACGTTCACGTAGTTGACCTTGCCGGTGATGACCTGACCGTCGGGAGTGGTCAGGTTGATGGTCTGGCCGTCGGGCTCCACCATGCCGGTCTTCAGGGCGTTCAGAGCCATCTGGGCCACCTGGTTACGGGTCATGGGGGTAGCGGCGTCGGTGCCTACACCCTCAAAGATGCCGATCTTGGTGCCCTGACGGACGGTGGATACCATAAAGCCGTCGGCATAGTCGTTTTGATAGCGGAAATAGCCCAGGGCGCGCATCATCATAGAGGCGGCCTCGACGGCGGTGACAGTGGCGGCGGGATCGTAGATGCCATCGCCACGACCGGACACAATGCCGTTGGCGGCGCAAGCGCCGACCCAGCCCTTGGCCCAGTCAAAGCTGCCGCTCACGTCGGCAAAGGGACAGGTGCTTACATAGTAGTTGTAATCCAGGCTCAGCAGCTTGCCCATGACCACGGCCATCTCCGCACGGGTGACGGGACGGTCAGGACCAAAGCCACGGTCGTCGCCAACCATGACCTCGATAGCCTGCAAAACCTCGATGGCTTCGACGTTGTCTTCCGCGTCAACGTCGGAGTAGCCCGCAGCCGCGCTGGTACCAATCACCATCATGCCCAGGAGCATGACGGAGGCCAGAGTGAGGCTGAGGGCCCGCTTCAGGTTTCTCATTCGGATTTCCTCCT
>CAJUFJ010000079.1 GCA_910585815.1 uncultured Oscillospiraceae bacterium
ATGTACTCCGGCCGGGCCGACACCGCCCGGGTGTATTCCAACAACGTCTCCGCCCCCTGGGTGAAGAACGACAAGACCGTGGTGGTGGACCCCAACATGATGAACTGGGTGGAGCGCTCCATGGAGGACATCGCCAGCGGCGTCAGCCACAACGTGCCGGGCCAGTGGAACGACGAGTGGAACAAGGACATGGGCCCCGACTCCAAGGTGTTCTGCTTCTTCCTCCCCGCCTGGGGCCTGGACGTGTGCATCGCCCCCAACGTGAAGGACACCGCCGCCGCCCAGGACTGGGCCGTCTGCCCCAGCCCCCAGAGCTTCTTTTGGGGCGGCACCTGGCTGGTGGCTGCCAACGGCACCGACAACGCCTCCCAGGTCAGGGACATCATGCTGACCATGACTGCCGATCGGGAGCTCCTGCGCACCCTGGCACTGAACTACGGCGAGATGAGCAACGACCAGCCCCTGATGGAGGAGCTGGCCCAGTCCCCCGACTTCGGCATCGACCTGCTGGGCGGACAGAATTACATCGGCGTGCTCTCCGACGTGGCGGCCACGGTGGACCTGTCCAACATCTCCTCCTACGACCAGGGCTGTGTGGAGGAGTTCCAAAACACCTTCGGCGACTACTTCAACGGCAAGATCAGCCTGGACAAGGCCAAGGCCAACTTTGAGATGTCCATCACCGAGCGCTACCCCTGGCTGGTAGGCGGCGGCGTGGAATGGCCATAAAAATGAGAGAGAGGGGGACTTTTTATGGAAAAACAGAATATAATCAAAAGCGTCAGCTATGCCAAGTGGGGCTATATCTTCATCCTGCCCTTCTTCCTGTCCTACGCCATTTTTTCCCTGATCCCGCTGGCGGACACCATCCGGAACAGCTTCTATGAGTACTACGCCTTCGGCCTGAAAACCGTGGGCCCCAACTGGACGGGGCTGTCCAACTACATCTCGCTGCTCTCCTCCGATCTGCCCAAGTACGCCTGGAACACCTTTGTGATGTGGGTGCTGGGCTTTGTGCCCCAGATCATCATCTCCCTGGTGCTGGCGTCCTGGTTCACCGACGCCCGGCTGAAAATCCGGGGCAAGCAGTTCTTCAAGGTGGTCATCTACCTGCCCAACCTGATCATGGCCTCCGCTTTCGCCATGCTGTTCTTCGCTCTGTTCTCCAACGCCGGGCCTATCAACAGCATCCTGCTGCGCATGGGGATCGTCGGAGAGGCCATCCGGTTTATGGAGTCCACCCTGGGCGCCCGCACCCTGGTGGGGCTGATGAACTTCCTCATGTGGTTCGGCAACACCACCATTATGCTTATGGCGGCCATTATGGGCATTAATCCCTCCATTTTTGAGGCGGCGGAGCTGGACGGCTGCACCCACATTCAGAAATTTTTCCGGATCACCTTGCCCCAGATCAAGCCCCTGCTGACCTACACCCTGATTACCTCCCTCATCGGCGGCCTCCAGATGTTCGACGTGCCCCAGATTCTGACCGCCGGCAAGGGCGCCCCCGACCGCACCACCATGACCCTGATCATGTACCTGAACAAGCACCTGCAGGCCAAGAACTACGGCATCGCCGGCGCCCTGTCCGTCTTCCTGTTCATCATCAGCGCCATTCTCTGCTGGATGGTCTTTAAGATGAACACCGACAGCGACCCGGACGGCTCCAAATCCGCGGCCAGGCGGGCCAGGAAGGGAGGCAAGGCATAATGGAGAGCAAAAAATCCAACGGACGGACGATTTTAGCCCATGTGGTGCTGATCATCCTGGCCTTTTTGTGCCTGTTCTTCTTCTACATCCTGATTATCAACGCCACCCGGTCCCATGCGCAGCTCCAGCTGGGCTTCTCCTTCCTGCCCGGCTCCAGCTTCCTGACCAACCTGAACAGTGTTATCAACGACCCTGCCATCCCCATTTTGAAGGGCATCCAGAACAGCCTGATTGTCTCCGGCTGTTGCGCCGCCATCGTGACCTACTTCTCCGCCCTGACGGCTTACGGCATCTATGCCTACGACTTCAAGCTCAAGCGCGCGGCCTTCACCTTCATCATGGCCATCCTGGTCATGCCCACCCAGGTGACCGCTCTGGGCTTCCTGCGCCTGATTACCAGCATGGGGCTGGACGACTCCCTGCTGCCTCTGATTATCCCCTCTATCGCCTCCCCCGCCGTGTTCTACTTCATGCACAGCTATATGCAGTCCTCCCTGCCCAGGGAGCTGATTGAGGCCGCCCGGATCGACGGCTCTAAAGAGTTCGGCACCTTCAACCGCATCGTGCTGCCCATCATGAAGCCCGCCATTGCGGTGCAGGCCATCTTCACCTTCGTGGGCTCCTGGAACAACTACTTCATTCCCGCCCTGGTCATCACCTCCAAGAACAAGCAGACACTGCCCATCATGATCGCCACCCTCCGGGGCGCGGACTACATGAATTTTGACATGGGTAAAATTTATATGATGATTACCATCGCCATCGTGCCCATCATTATCATTTATCTGCTGCTGTCGAAATTTATTGTGGAAGGCGTCACCCTGGGCGGCGTCAAGGAGTAAATCAACACACAAAGCGCCGTCGGCTTGACGGCGCTTTTTCAAGGAGGAAATTATGGAAAAGTGGATTCGCGCCCGCTATCAGCCCAATCTGCCCCTGGAGGGGGACCGGCGTGTAACGGCCAGTCCAGAGCACGTCGCCCTGTCCCGGCAGGCGGCCCAGGAGGGCATGGTGTTGCTGAAAAACGACGGGGGACTGCTCCCCCTGGCTCCGGAGACCCGGGTGGCCCTGTTCGGCAAGGGCAGCTTCGACTATGTGAAGGGGGGCGGCGGCAGCGGCGACGTGACCGTGGCCTATGTCCGGAACCTGTACGACGGACTAAAAGGAGAGGGGGTGCCCCTCTGCGAGCCCCTGTCCGATTTTTACCGGGACTATGTGGCCGGGCGGTACAAGGCCGGGGACGTGCCCGGCCTGATGGCCGAGCCGGAGCTGCCCCAAAGCCTGGTGGACGGGGCAAAGGAAAATACGGACGTGGCGGTGATTGTCCTCAGCCGCTTCTCCGGGGAGGGCTGGGACCGGGAGCCGGTGTTGTACCAGGAGCCAGACTATCCCTGGCCCGATGAGTTGGTGATGCCCCAAAAGGCAAAAGCGATTTTCCCTAAGGGGGATTTCTATCTGACTGGCGCTGAGCAGAATATGGTGCGGCAGGTCTGCGCCGCCTTTGCGCAGGTGGTTTTGGTGCTCAACGTGGGCGGCGTGATGGATGTCTCCTGGTTCTGTGAGGATGACCGCATCCCCTCCGTCCTGCTGGCCTATCAGGGCGGGATGGAGGGGGGCGCGGCTGTCGCCGCCCTGCTCACCGGCAGGACCAACCCCTGCGGCAAGCTGCCCGACACCTTCGCCCGGGACCTGTCCGACTACCCCTCCACGGAGCATTTTCACGACTCCCCCCACTATGTGGAGTACACCGAGGATATCTATGTGGGCTACCGGTATTTCGAGACCATCCCCGGGGTGGCGGAGCGGGTGTGCTACCCCTTCGGCTACGGCCTGTCCTACACCACCTTTGCCCTGGAGACGGTGAACGCCGGAGGGTCGGACGGTCAAATTCGGGTTGCCGTCCGGGTGACCAACACCGGAAGCCGGGCGGGGAAAGAAGTGGTCCAGCTCTACTACCGGGCCCCCTGGGGGCTGCTCCAGAAGCCGAAACGCTGTCTGGCGGCATTCCAGAAGACGAAGCTGCTGGGGCCCGGCGAGAGTGAAACGGTAGAGCTGACCTTTGCCGTCTCGGATATGGCCAGCTTCGACGATTTGGGGAAGATCGCCCCCTCCGCCTGGGTGCTGGAGCAGGGGCGCTACGCCCTATATATGGGGACCTCCGTGCGGGAGGCGGCAGAGCTGGACTGGGCTTGGGAGCAGGTTGAAACGGAGGTTACTCGCACGGTCAGCGACAGCCTGTCCCCGTCCCACCTTCCTAAACGCCTGCTGGCGGACGGGGGCTGGGAGGAGCTGCCCGCCGCCCCGGTAGCGGACACCGACATCAATCTGCTCCGGCCCATCCACGCTGGTCAGGCCGAGGCGGTTGCCCCCGCGACGCCTGGCCGGGGGCGCTGGCTGCTGACCCAACCCTACGCCGAGGGCGTACAGCCCCTCTCCGCCGTGGCGGAGGGGAAACTGACCCTGGAGGAATTTGTGGCCCAGCTCAGCGACGGCGATCTGATCCACCTGCTGGGGGGACAGCCCAACGTGGGAGTGTCCAACACCTTTGGACTGGGCAACCTCCCGGAGTACGGCGTGCCCAACCTGACTACCGCCGACGGCCCGGCGGGTCTGCGGATTCGGCCCGAGGTGGGGGTGTGTACCACCGCCTGGCCCTGCGCCACTCTGCTGGCCGCTACCTGGGACTGGGAGCTGGTTTCCCGGGTGGGCGCCGCCGCGGCGGCGGAGGTCAAGGAGAACAATATCTCTGTCTGGCTGGCCCCGGCGGTCAATATTCACCGCAATCCCCTGTGCGGCCGGAACTTTGAGTACTTCTCCGAGGACCCGCTGCTCACCGGAAAGCTGGCCGGGGCCGAGGTGCGTGGCATTCAGAGCCAAAACATGGCCGCCACGGTGAAGCACTTCGCCTGCAACAACAAGGAGACCAACCGCAAGCACAGCGACTCCCGCCTGTCCCAGCGGGCCCTGCGGGAAATTTACCTGCACGCCTTTGAAATCATCGTCCGGGAGGCGAAACCCTGGGCCATTATGAGCTCCTACAACGTGATCAACGGCCGCCGCGCCTCCGAGAGCCGGGAGCTGCTGACGGATATCCTGCGGGGTGACTGGGGCTATACCGGCATGGTGATGACCGACTGGTGGACCCGGGGAGAGCATTACAAAGAAATTTTGGCCGGCAATGACCTGAAAATGGCCAACGGCTACCTGGAGCGGGTACAGGAGGCCATGAAGCTGGGGGCAGTCAGCCACCGTGACCTGGAGATTTGCGCCGGTCGGGTATTAGAGCTGATTTTGAAAGTCGATTAAATGGCCTATAGGAAACTGTGATTTGCAATGAAGAAATGCAGAGATAAAAATAAAGCGAATTACACAGCGCCTACAGCTTCCCTGTTGTTTACTGCGTAGCAATTTCTGCATGAGGTCCGCTTGTATTTTACTGCCCATTGTGTTACACTCATAGTGTCAAAAAACCTTGCTTGGAGAGAGGAGGGCATCCTATGCGTACCAGGCAGGAAGTGACCACGATTGTTGCGGAATTGTGCAGCAGGATCGCCCTGCTGTTTCCGCAGGATAAAATAGAGGCCATCCTTTTTGGCTCTTATGCCAGAGGAGACGCTGATCCTGGGTCGGATATTGATGTGCTGATTTTGGTAGATGCCTCCCGCCAGGATATCTCAGACCGAAATTGGCAGGTGGGAGACCTGGCCGCTGAGCTCTTGCTGGATCACGGTATTGCGGTGTCACCTCTTGTGGAAAACCGGGAGTATTTCAACCAAAATTTGCAGCTGTTCCCATTCTACCGCAGTATTGAGCGTGAGGGAGTGAGGATCAGTGCCTAATATCACAAAAGTTGACCTATCACGGTATCGTTTTCAGAAAGCCGAGGAAATGCTGGCATCTGCCAAACGGGATATGGAAGCAAGGGATTATGCTTCCGCCAACAACCGGGCGTACTATGCGATTTTTCATGCGATGCGGGCGGTGCTGGCTCTGGATGGCGAAGACTTCAGGAAGCACTCGGCGGTGATTGCCCGGTTTACCCTGAATTATTTGAAACCTGAAATATTGCCCAGAGAGTACAGCAAATTGATCTCTAATGCCTCACTAATTCGAAACCGCAGTGATTACGAGGATTTTTATATCTGCTCTGTCGCAGATACCAATGCGCTATTTTCCGGTGCGGTGACTTTCTGTGGAGATGTAGGCGAGTATCTGGAACAGCGGTACCGTACAGAATTATAGGTTTGCGGGTTGACCCACACCGTGACCCACACGCCGAAATGTCCGGAGAGGGACAGAGAGCGCCAGACAGGAAGTTCTGCTTTCCTGTCTGGCTTTTTCGTGACTTTTCCTGTCCTACATGACCAGCGCCATAAAATTTCCCATCGTCTCTGCTGCCCGATTTTGCTGCTGCCTGGTGGCGTGGGTGTAGGTACGGAGGGTGAAGCCTGCGTCGTAGTGTCCGAGCATACTGCTGACCGTTTTTACGTCCACGCCGTTCTGGAGGGCCAGAGTCGCGAATGTGTGCCCATATGTTATAATAAGGACAAATCCGGAAACCCCTTGAAAATCAAGGAGGATCGGACTTGTCCCTATTCTTTTTCCAACCATATCCCAAGCAAAATAAGGCCGCTGGGACCGCGGTCAGAAAGGAGATGTTACGTAAGAAACAAAGCAAAATTTGCCAAACCAGACGCACGTACCTACTGGAACTGAAAACAAAATACGGCAGTGCAAAGGAACGGCAATTCCTCTGCACCTGCGCAGGTGAACTCACCACCTACACAATGGACAGCGTCCACACCGCAGGACCAGTATACCCTTTTTCCGGGAAATACGCAAGAAAAATCCTGCGGTTGGACGGTCCATCCCGTGTCTCCCCTGACACCGTGTAGGCTCTTGTACCTGCACGGTGTTTTGTTTTCCCATGAGAAAGGAAGAGACACAGTGAAGAGAACATATGAAAAAGACCTCCGGGGGCAGTATCTGCTGAATGCCATGGAGGAGATGACCATGAACGGGGACGCTTATGTTTCCGGAGACCAGCTTTACCGCTTTGCCAAGCGCAGTCACAAGGCCCTGACCTATGACCAGTTCTGGTCGGACCGGGCGTTTCTGCTAAGAGAGGGCCACCTACATTTGGAAGGGACCCGACTCTATCGAAAAAACATCTGGGAGTATGAGAACGCCGCGGCGAAAGCCTTGGCGGAAATCCTGGCCCACAATGATTTGGGCGAGCCTTATCTGCCGGAAAAGCTGACTGTACTGGACATCCAGCTCACTGAGGAGCAGCGGGAGGCGGTGAAGCTGGCGCTGAGCCACAGGCTGTCCGTCATCCTGGGCGGCGCCGGCAGTGGCAAGACTACGCTGATCCGGGCGCTGGCGGAGCACCGACCGGTAAAAAGTTTTGGTGTGGTCGTGTGTGCGCCGACAGGCAAGGCGGCCTGCAATCTGACAGACCGCACCGGCCTGCGGGCCCGCACTGTCCATAGTGCCCTTGGCAAGGTTCCAGATGATGATTTTCTGGATGAGAAAATCAACTGGAGTTATACCGACCTTGTGGTTGTGGACGAGGCGAGTATGTTGACCGTAGAGATGTTGGCAGGTATTCTGACAGTCGTCCATCCCGCCTGCCGAGTAGTCCTGATTGGCGATCCTCACCAGCTGCTCTCCGTCGGCCCAGGTAATGTGCTGCCCGACTTGTTGTCGCTGGGAGTGCCACATATCCGGCTTAGCAGTTTCCATCGCCAGTCTGATGCGGACAGCGCCCTGGCCTACAATGTCCGGGAGTTCGGGGCCTGCCGTTCAATGGTTGACCTGCGCTTTGACAAGAGCTTTCAGTTCATTTCTCTGACTGACGATAAATCCATCCGGGATTGCGTCTGCAAGGGCGGTATCAACCTTTATAAGGGTGGTGCTGATGTTCAAATCTTGTCACCTTACAACCGCAGCGGTTTGTTATCAAGTGACGCCATGAATGTAATCTTTCGTGAATGCCTCAATCCTGCCACAGCGGAGAACGCCATAAAGGATGTATTTTTCCGTTCAGGGGACCGGGTTATCATCCAAAAAAACGACTGGGAGCAGGAAGTCTGTAACGGGGATATTGGTATGTATATCCATGTGAAACAGACAGACGGGGATTTGAGGTATGGAGTAATCTGTAGCAAGGAGCGGGCAGCAACCTGGGCTGGTGAAGAGACAAGTCCTTTGTCCCGGCTGAAACTGGCCTACGTTATCACGATTCATAAATCGCAAGGGTCCGAATGGGATACTGTTGTGCTACCCATCGCCAAAGGCTTTGCAAATATGCTTTACAGAAATCTGCTCTATACTGCCATTTCCAGAGCCCGAAAGCGAGTCGTCATCGTGGGCGACCCGGATGCACTGGCTACGGCGCTCCAGCGAGAAGCCCCGCCCCGCCGCTCAATGCTGGTGACAAAGACCCATGCTGCTCAGGAACACGCTGCCTAAGGAGGGAATCGATATGGATTATACAGCGTTAGGCAAAGAAATTCGGGAACTTCGCAGGAAAAGAAATCTAACGCAAGAAAAATTGGCGGAGCTTGCGGACCTGTCCGTACCCTACATCAGCCACCTAGAACGAGGTACCAAAAAGCCCAGTCTGGCGGTACTGGTACGGCTGGCTGATAGCCTGGATGTTACGGTGGACCGGCTGCTCAGCGGAAATCAGGAAAAGGATACGGTCGCATTTTTTCCGGAGGTTCAGGAACTTTTGGCCGACTGCTCCGTTTTGGAGCGAGTCGTCCTCACGGAAATTGTTTGTGCGGCGAAACGAAGCATCCGGACACATGGCATGAGCCGTCCGCCATAATAGACATGTCAGTGATAAAGGATATTTCCGACAATAGAGTCGGGCCCATAGTGGGCCCGGCTTTTTTGCGTTTATGCACTCATAGTCATGCTTTAGCCCGTTGGTTCCTGTACAGCTTCTATATTTAGTAGTATACAAGCAGAAGAACATCAAGAATGGAGCTGAACTGAAATGGCGGGCAGGATCGACAGCATCGCAATGATAAACTTATCCCTTGTTACAACAGACGACCTGCAATGGAAATATGAGACTGGTTCCAGCATTGCTTCCGGCACAGGGAAACAAAAGACCTATTCCTACCGCAACGGCGTAGAGACCCCTATCGGAGATATTGAGTTTTCTGTTTGGTGTGCGGCTGCGGAGTATGTGATAAAACGGGATGGCCTGCAGGAAGAGCAAGAGCACCTTCAGGAGTTCTTTTCACGGAGCCGGAGCCAGGATAAGTGCCAGAGCCTGTCGCCTAAAGTCTTGGCGCTTAGATTTTGCATTCATGGGCTCTACAAGGACCCTGAATGGGTTTCTTTTGTTCCTTATAGCCGCAAATATCACCCGGAGGTGTTGAAGTCCGCACATTTGGTCAGTGTTATCACAGAGTGCTGTCAGATACCTGGCGATGTGACGGAAGAGCAGATTGCCCGCAACTATGGAGGGACAGTTTGCTGCCCCGTCTGCGGTCGGTGGTCACCTTATAAACGAATCTAAAATAGGCCCTAAGTACCAAGTACAAAAATGGAACAGAGCGGTATAAAGATGTTCTTGCGTTGGAAATGAAAAGAGTTATAATAGTATCATCTTAAACTATAAACAGGAACAATGAAGCCAGACCTGCTGACAAAGCGGGCCTGGCTTTTTCTGTACCCGGAGGATGTGCTATGAACTATCTAACTGAGCCTCTGAATTCCTCTCAAGATGAACTGGTCGATATCAACTCTGTTACTATTGACCCCTCCCAATCCAAGGAGGAGCGAATCGCTGCATATTTGTCGCAAATCAAAGACCCATATCATTTTAAATGTGGTCAAATTGAAGTCCACGCATGTTATTCGTCAGAAGGCCCTTCCCTAAGTGATTGCTTGAAGCAGCTGATAGAATAGCAGATAGCCTTATAGTTTATGGTTCTGACCTCAGCGGCAATGATATGATGTTCCCCGGAAAAAGAATTAAATAGGACAGCCGACTCACTCTTTGACGGGGATTTCCCGCACAAGGAGTGTTTTTCATGCCCAAAAAATACAAGGCTGCTACTTATCTGCGGCTCTCCCACACAGACGACCGTAGTGCGGAAAGTGACAGCATATCCAATCAAAGAAAACTAATTCAAGACTTTCTGGTTCAACATCCGGAAATCGAACTGGCGTCCGAGCGCATAGATGACGGCTACAGCGGTATCGTTTTTGCTGGGGTAAGATAACGTAACCATAAAAGATGGTGCGCTGTCTTACCCCAGCATTTTGTATTATCAGACG
>CAJUFJ010000080.1 GCA_910585815.1 uncultured Oscillospiraceae bacterium
GCCCTCGTCTACATAGCCTGGCACATACTCCCAGGCGGAATTTTTGCGGATGAACTCCTCGTAGTAGCTCACCTGGTTGCCCAGGGAGTTGAGCTGCTCGTCACTCTCGGAGGACACCCGGGCGTAGAAGGTCACCCGAAGAGGGATATCGTAGACGGATTTTGTGCGCAAGGCCTGACGAATGCTGTGTATATCCATGTCTCGTCTCCTTTGTAGTTCGTTTTATCATTTTCTATTTTTCAGTATATCATAGAATATAAAGCAAAGCAAGGGGGACCGCAATTGTTGCGGTCCCCCTGTCTGTCAGGTCATGGTCATTTTCCAGCCGTCGATTTTCAGCGCCATCTTGTTGCGCTCCCGCTCCGTGATGATGCCCTTTTCATACAGCACCCGGTTGTAGTAGGACAACCAAATCTTTGCCGCTGTCTCCTTCCTGCGCTGTTCAGTGGACTTTTGCTCAGACATGACTGTCCCTCCGTTCTATAAAATAATTTCCGTATTTTACCTGATTTATACGGCTGTCGATAGGCTTCTCCTTTCTTTCCACACCAACGGGATTAACAAAAAGCAGACCATCATCACATGGTCTGCTGCCAGGTTTGCTCCTCTTCATGGTCGTCCTCTTTATGACCGAGAGCGATTTTCTTTTCCCGCTCTCTGCGGAGTGTCTTGCTGTCGACGTGCTTGTGTGCAGTTGTGGCGTCGCTTATGGTAACAGGGTTGTCAGACCGTTCCAGCGCGCGGCCCAACCGTACCACAGCGCCAGCAATCCCACCAGCACCGCCGGAATCAATAGCCACTCCGGTGAGGGGCGTGGAAGTCGGATCGTTGGCAGAGAAAAGCGCCGCTCTCTCTTCTTCCCAGCCTGTTCCAACAGGCGGTGTATCTCCCTTGCCTCTCGAATCAATTCCGCCATCTGTTCCTGTGTCGCCCAGGGCTTGGGCCTTGCGGCTATCTTCTCCAGCAGAATCATCTGTTCCGTCAGGAGTTCTCCCATTACCGTCAGTGCAGCGGTCAACCTCTGCCACTCCTCCGCTGTGGGATGCAGTGTCTCTGCTGGCGGCTTCTGCATATTCCGCCGGCGCAACTCCTCCATGGATAACTGCCTGTCGGATTCTGAACTCAAGCTCCATCCTCTCCTTCAAATATTTTTCATCGTGGAGCCGGTCGTCCCGGCATTTCATACCGCCGGGAGTGGTGTAGATGATGCTCTTTCAGCTATCCGTCCAGCGGACATCATAGCCTTCGCTGCGCATCAGCGCAATGAACTCCTCCCGGCTGCGGGCGTACCGCATACACTCGTCGATGGTATTCATCAGCCGGAACTTCCAGCTCTCTCCTCTGACAGCGGTGTGGTACTCCGCACCGGACATGGACTTGACCCGCTTCTTTTCCTGGGACCGGAACACCGGCAGGCCAAACTCCATGCACACTTGGTCGTTGCGCTGACGCAGCTGGGCCAGTTCCGGCTCGCTGATATGCAGCTTCTTCCCATCCTCAAAGCTGACACTGTTGATGAGAAAGTGGGAGTGGATGTGGTCCCGATCCAAGTGGGTACAGACCAGTACCTCCCGCCCTTGGAACCACTCGGCCAGCTTCAGTGCGGCGGCGTGAGCGACGACAGGGTCAACCTTCTCGTCCGCCGGGAAGGACTGCACCATGTGATAGAACATCGTGCCGCCCTCCTTGTGGTACAGCAGCTTGGTGCGCAGGAAGTCATCGTAGACGCTCTCCGGACGGCAGTTGACGCCGCTGACCAACTGGCGGCCCTTCCACAGTGTTTTTTTCTCCTGCTGTGTGTACCTCATCATCGCTCCCATACAGGCGCAGCTCTGGCCCTTGGGGTAGTTGGTGAAGTAGATGATGGCTATCTGTTTCACCTCCCCCGCCCCTGAATCCCCCGCAGAGCGGCACTGATCCCGGCCAGCTCTCGTGTCATGCCGTCCAGGTTGACGATACTGACGCGGCCCATATTGGACAGCGCGGTCAGTTGGTTTAGATTGTTGCCGATAGCCCGGAGCTGTTTTGCCACTTCTTCTAAGTCCTCAATCACCACCACCTGACGTCCCAGACAGCATCGGGTGACATACTCGCTTTGAGACAGTCTGGCTTGCTTCGCTTTCTTCTTGATGGTAACCAAATCCCTGGAGGCAATCCGAATACTGAATGTGGTATCTTTGTTCATTGTTCCTCCTGTTCTACGGGGTATGGGGCAGCGCCCCACATTGGCATTTGGTGAGCGGCGGCGGAAGCCGGTGTCCAGACAAATGCGATGCTGGCTCCCTCCCAAGGGAGGGAAATTCCCGCCTCCAGAGCCCTCCGCGTCTTTCGGCCACAGGCAGGGCAACAGGGTCGTACCGATGAGACGGCTGACTGCCCGACCGCCGCCATACGGGCGCACACAGCGGCTCCTGCGGGCCACGAACCTCCAATTTAAGGAGGCAACTGGGCAACGCCCTTAACATGTTGCCCCCTTACCCTCTTGACCAGTATCTGGCAGTCTGGCATACCAGCGGTCACCTCTGCGGACAGATACCACTCCCTGGTTCTGCTTGGCAATTTTCAGCGTTCGCTCAGAGATGCCAAGGGCAGAGGACTGTTTCAGCAGTTCCTCAGAGGCGACCTCGCCATGTTTCAAAAGCTCCAGCAGCAGACGTTCCGCCTGTTCTGTCTTTGTGGTGCTGGAGCCACTGCCTGAGAGAAGCTCACTGGCGGTGATATCACAAAACCCATCCCAGGAAAACCCTATATCTGAATGCAGAGAGAACAAAATGGACGCCCCCTCCGGAGACAGACTGCTCTTGTCGTGTACCACCACCCGAGTCTCAGGGCCATCCTTGGAGCGCCCCACCAGCAACACGCTCCGCGCCGCCGCCCGGAAGTCAATGGAGCCCAGACCTCGATACGCAGACTTGACGCCCTGCATTTTGTTCATGTGACCCACCAGCACAATGGCGCAGCCCGTCTGTTCTGCCAACTGCCCCAGCCGTTTGAAGATGGGCCGCACCTCATTGGCCCGGTGCATATCCACACCTTCCCCAAGGTACGCCTGGATGGGATCGAGGACCAACAGTCCAGAGTCCGTTTCCTGGATCGCTTGAGCGATTCGGTGGTCGCTCAGCGTCAGTTCCCGCTCGCTCTTGTCGATAACCAGCACACGGGAGCAGTCCGCACCCAGCGCTGTGAGCCGTGGTTTCACTGTATCCGCCAGTCCGTCCTCCGCCGTCTGGTAGATGATGTTCATGGGCGGCAGACTCTCTGCGTCTCCAGGCATTGGCAGTCCGCAGGTCAGCAACGCAGCCAGCGCCAGCACGAAAGTAGTCTTACCCTCGCCCGGATCACCCTGGATAATTGTAATCTTGCCTCTGGGCAGATATGGATACCAGAGCCACTGCACATCTTCCGTTGGGATGTCACTCATAGTGAGCAGCTTTAGCTTATTCAACGCAAATCCCTCTTTCATTTCAATCATCTGGCCACACACCATACCCGTTCCTGCGCCAGGCTTCTCTGCCACGTAGTGTTCTCCCTGGTACGCTCATCCGCATCTGCGGGGTCGTGGCGGTACTTGAGCCGGAGGCATATCCTCTCTGGTGGTGGGTATTCAGTTGTCGAGGTTCGTTCGGACTTTCTTTTCCCTCGCTGTCATACTACAATAATTTCAGCCGCCTTTACATCATGAAGTGATCTTGAGGAGGGAGCGGTATGGCAGACAAAAAATTCCCCGGTCTCTGGATTGAGACCGGGGATGATGGAAAAATTTGCATTGTGATGTCTGGGGCGTACAGACCGGAGACACACCTTCCTTTTGTTACGCCTGCGGAGGATTTGGTCGCTGCGGTGGAGATGGATTATACATTCTACCGCCGGGAAGTCCAGCGGCTCTATGAAAAGCATCCGCTGTTTGAGGCAAAGCTGGATATTTCGGTGTCCGAGCTGGAGGACTTGTCTACCGAGGCGCTGTTGCTCCCATCCATGCTCCACGAGATTGACCCACTCGGTTTCTTTGAACTGGGAAACCTGCTGGACAAAGATCTTCGGATGCGGGACGACGGTTCTGCGTCGTTCCGCATCCGTGTCGGGCAGCGTTTACTGCAAACTCTGGAGGTTCCCATCTACACACAGATCCGGCTTCGCAACATCATGGAGATGGCCTTCGACGGGATGGAGCGAGTCACCCAGCAGGAGCGTTTCGAGAAATTACGCAGTGTTTATCCTCAAGTTGCGAAGTTCTGTGACCCTGCCCAGCTGGATGGATATGAGAATGTGATCCTGTCACTCCCAGTGGAAAATGTGTATCAGCTGCGGCTGGTGGAACTGATGCTGTACTTCCGTCAGAAAAAGCAGCGTATTGCCCGATGCGACTACTGCTGGAATTACTTTATACCAAAAACTTAAAGCTAGAGCACTCTACTGCGACCGAATTTCTGACGGGCAATCCTGTAAAAAACAGGGGGCCAACCTCAAACGCAGAAAGGGCCCGGAGCAGGACGATGCTTTGAAGCTGTTCAAGCAGCTGTGGGATCGGATGTACGCGCGAATGCTCCGCTATCAGGATGCGCCAGAGAATCAGCGTGGGCGGCTGATTCCCATGACACCAGCACGGTACGACGAATGGGAGACAACCGCCCGTCAGGCGCGCCGGGATTATGTGGCAGGAAAAATCAAGGCAGAGGAATTTCTGAGGCGCATCGACACCACCCATGAGTTGACCAGTTATGATACTGTCAAGCAGGAACTGCCATCGGAGGAGAGTTTCTGGCAGAAACGGATGGCCGCCGACTTGGACTTCGATCCCAAGCAGAAATATCCGGCTTCTTTTATGGTGCTTGATCTCAGCAAACCTACGGACAATCCTCAGTGGCAGTATTTCACAAGGGAGGACTTAATTCAGAAAGATCAGGAGGGGCATCAGAGTCTGCGGGAGAAGTATGGAAAACAGTCACCAGCATCCTCATATAAACCAGAAAAGGAATAGTCGTATTTAGCCTGTTCATACCAGTGTATTGTCTGTCCACATCTCGCACTGGCTGATTACTGTATTGACGGCATCCTCTACGCCCTCGGGGGGATAATCATATCTTCTCAGTAGCCGTTTGACCATCCTCCGCATCCCCGCCCGGGCGGTCTCTTTTCTCTGCCAGTCAATGGTACAGTTTTTCCGGAGCATCTCCGTCAGCTCCCGGGTCATGGCTACCAGCTGGTCATTCTCATAAAAGTCCTTGATGGCCTCCGGCTTGGTCAGCGCATCGTAAAAGGCCATCTCCTCCTGGGACAGCCCCAGCGTCTCTCCCTGCCGATGCAGCGCCGCGATCTGGGCGGCGGCATCCAACAGTTCCTTGATGACCTCCTCGTTGGTAATCAGGCCATTGTAATAGGCGTTCATCAACCGGGCAAGTTTTTCGGAGAATTTCTGAGACTGTACCACATTGGTCCGTTTAAATACAGAGACCTGCTCTGCCATCAGCTTGCGGAGAATTTCCACAGCGATATTCTTTTCCTTCAGCTTTGCGATTTCTTCCAGCACCTCAGGATCAAAGAGGTTGAATCTCTCTCCAACCGTCTTGCTGTCAAACAGATTGATGACTCCCTCACTCTGGATGCTGGCTTTCAGCAGCTCATTGATCTGTGTGTTGATCTCCTGCAAGGACAGCAACCGGCCTCCGGCACCTCCCATAGTCAGCTTGACCACGGAGGAGCGCATCGCCTCAAAATAGGCGGCCTCGTGGCGCTCCTGGGCGGTTGTCAGGCTGGCACAGAGAGAGTGGGCCTGCCTGAGCAGCAGCGCTTCCTTCGCGAACAGCTCCCTGCGGTCAGGGACTGCGGCGTCCAGAACAAAGTTAACGCCGCCAGAGATTGCCTGAGCCATCTCCAGAGGGCTGCCGCCAGTAAACTTGCTGTAATCAAACCCGTACATAAGGTCCTTGCAGACTTGGAGTTTTTCCCGAAACTTGGGGTAGGCGGTCCTGGCGATGTTCATATCGCCATAGTTGCCCCGGTCCCGCTCGGTGTACTCGTTCATAGCGGCCTTCAGGGCGGAGGCGATACCCACATAGTCCACAATCAGACCTCCCTCCTTATCCTGGAACACCCGGTTGACCCGGGCGATGGCCTGCATCAGATTGTAGCCGTGCATGGGCTTGTAGATATACATGGTGGCCAGGGACGGCACGTCGAACCCCGTCAGCCACATGTCCACCACAATAGCGATTTTCATGGGGTCGCCGTTGTCTTTGAACTTCCGGGCCAGCTCCTCCTTATTGCTCTTGGTGCCGATGATGGCTTTCCAATCCTCCGGATCGTTATTTCCGCTGGTCATAACGACCCCGACTTTTTCTGTCCATCCGGGCCGTAGCTCCAGCAGCTTCCGGTAGATTTTCATAGCGATGGGCCGGGAGTAGGCCACGATCATGGCCTCTCCCGTGAGCAGATTTGCCCGGTAGTTCTCATAATGGCTGATAATGTCCTCACATAGGGACTGGATGGTGGAGTCCGCCCCCAGGACGCTCTCCATCTGGCCCAGCATTTTTTTGCTCTTTTCGATGGTCTCAGCATTGGACTGCCGCTCCAGAAGGTCGTAGGTGGCATCGATCAAATTCAGGGTATTCTGGTCCAGCTTCAGGTGGATGACCCGGCTCTCGTAGTACACCGGGCGGGTGGCCCCGTCCTCCACCGCCTGGGTCATGTCATAGACGTCGATATAGTCCCCGAACACCTCCCGGGTGTTCCGGTCCTTGATGGAGACCGGCGTGCCGGTGAAACCGATGAAAGTGGCATTGGGCAATGCCTCCCGGATGATGAGGGCGCTGCCTACCACCACCCGGGCCTCCCGCTCTCCGTCGGCGTTTTCGGAGTACATCACCTTCTCCTTCAGGCCGTACTGCCCCCGGTGGGCCTCGTCCGCCATGACCACGATATTCCGGCGGGTAGACAGGGCGGCCTCGCCCCGCTCAAACTTAAACATGGTGGTAAAGATGATCCCGTTGGCCTCCCGGCCCTCCAGCAGAGATTTTAAGTGCTCCTTGCTCTCTGCCTGCACCGGGGTCTGGCGGAGAAACTCCGCGCACCGGGCAAACTGGGTGTAGAGCTGGTCGTCCAGGTCGATGCGGTCGGTCATGACCACAATGGTGGGGCTGTCCAGCGCCTCCTGGAGCAGATGGGCGTAGAACACCATGGACAGCGACTTGCCGCTGCCCTGGGTGTGCCAGAACACGCCACCCCGGCCGTCGGTAGTGGTGGCGGTCACCGCCTTTTCCACCGCCTTGCGGACGGCGAAATATTGGTGATAGCCGGCCAGAATCTTGACGAGCCTCTGTGCGTCGCCGGAAAACAGGATGAAATTCTTCAAAATGTCCAGCAGCCGATCCCGCTGGAACATTCCCTCGTAGAAGGTCTCGAACTGAGCAAAGGCTGTATTTTCATAGCGTCCGTCCCTGGTCTTCCACTCCATGAAGCGGTCCAAGCCGGAGGTGATGGTGCCCGCCCGGTTGGCGGACAGGTCGCTGATGACGCAGATGGCGTTGTAGATGAACAGGGAGGGGATGTCCTGCATGTAGTTGCGCAGCTGGTTGTAGGCGTTCTCCACCCCCGCGTCCTCCTGGGAGGGGCTTTTCAGCTCCATCACCACCAGGGGCAGGCCGTTGAGAAACAGAATCACGTCCGGGCGGCGGGTGCTGCCGTTTTCCACATATGTATACTGATTCACCACATAGAAGGCGTTGTTTTCCGGGCGCTGGTAGTCTACCAGACGGACCAGGGCGGAGCGCTCCTCCCCCTGGGCGAAATACTTCACCTCTACGCCGTTTTGGAGATACCCCGTGAAAATCCGGTTCTTCTCCACCAGACTGCCGCCGTCAAAGTTTTTCAGCTTTGATATGGCCTCGTGGATAGCCTCCGCAGGCAGGTCACGGTTCAGGCACACCAGGCTGTCCAACAGCACCGAGTCCAGCAGGGGAGAGGTGTAGTCCGTCCGGTTCAGGTCGGGGGCATAGACGTGAGTGTAGCCCATTTGGGTGAATAGCTCGATGACGGCGGCTTCATAGGTGGGTTCGGTGAAGGACATAAAATCACCTCAGTTCAATGTCAATTCTGTTTCTATGCTATCCAGATATTTTGAATTAAATGATTTGCTTACTTTTATAAACTCACTTATTTCGGAATCTTTTATGTTGATCTCTTTTTTCTTGCCTTTCAAAATAAATATCATACAGTCCATCAAAGCATCTATTAATTTGGAAATATCCTCCTCGTCTATGCAATTAAATAAAAATGCTGATTGCTTGATAATATATTCTGACTGTTTGATTTGGGTAAGTACCTCCCTTAATTGGGCGTTGACATCATCTTTATCAGTAAATTTGATACCGCAGATAACCTCTACTTCGTGAAGTAGCGAAAAACAAGTGTGGGGTCCTGGATAATCCAATTGGTCACCTATGTTAACGATTTTGAAAAGTTCACAGTATACCTTATATTTCTTTTCAAATAGGGCTATTTTATTCTGCTGTTCAGAAATGTTAGCTTGTTTTAATGCAACATATCCGGCAACAACAATTGCTAAAAGTGACAACAAAATTGACAACCATGCAGCACAATTTGGCTTCGCTATTGTCTCCGCAGCTTTTTGAATCGCCACAATAATTTCTTCTGTTTCCATGGTATCAAACCTCCTGTAAATCAATCTCCCCAGACATAAGTTTCGGCAAAAGTGCATCCCGCATTTCCGCCAACCTCATATTTTCAAGAGAATTATACCGCATTTTTAAAAACAGTGGTGCTACAACTTTACTAAAGCCTGAAAAATCTTCACTGTTCAATTTTGGCAAACAATACTGTCCAATCGTTTCCGCTGAAACACGCTGTCTGCCGCTGCTCCCGTTCATATTTTTTACAGCATAATCAACGAAAACAGGATAGCGGGCAAGGCAGTATAAAAATTCGGGTGGAATACCATCTTTGGGCGATAAAACGATATATTCCGTTGACCCAAAAGCAACTTCCCCATCTTCCAGAAAGTTAATAAATGCAGTTTTTCCATTTTCCAGGCAAGGAGTTATTCTTGCTAAAAGAGTATCACCGTTTGAAAACTTCATCCCACCGTTGAAAGGCTTAGTTTCCCAACCTGTGGGAAATGTACCTGATGTGGGGAGACGTGCCATATCTATGTACCTCGCGGGGCAGCCTTTTTGCAAAGAACGCTTAGGATTAAGTATCGCAATATCCGAAACAGCATATTCTCCATCTTGATTTTCTTGCATAAGGTTGTCAAATAGGGCAAAGGTCTGCCGCTCCAAATTCTCGTTAATCCGCTGGTTCAGTTCGATTTTATAATCCAGCTTAGCCAGAAATGCACCTATACGACGCTGCTCATCGAGTGGTGGGAGCGTTAACGACAATCCGTTTAGAACACCTTGCTGAACACGTTGGCGGCCAGAAGAACCAACCATTGATTTAATCGCAACATCACGAAAAAATGGGCTTATTGCAAGATAATATACAAATTGCGGGTCACTAATTCCAGGTCTTGCCCTCATTACAATAAATTCAGTTGAACCAAACGCCACTTCACCATCTTGTAAATTGTTTACAAAGGCGGTTTTTCCGTTTTCCAGACATGGGGTTATTCTTGCCATAATGGTATCACCATTGCAGAACTTGGAGCCACCATAAAAAGCCGCTTGCTCAACCTCTGGTATCGCTTTTGTAAATGGTCGCAGCTTATCCATTGAGACTTTTGTTGCGATTTCGCCTTTGCGAATTGTTAATCGGGGATTGAACTCTATAAAATCCTCTGCTTTACACGTTTTCCATTCAGATCTCATACCCAATCTCCCCCAGCCGTTGCCGAATCTCGTTCTCCAGTTCGTGGGACTTGGCGAACAACTCCCACAATTCAGAAGTCAGCCGCCCCATTTTCTCCTCAAAGGGCTCGCCGTCGTCCTCCTGCTCCTCGATGCCCACATACCGTCCCGGGGTGA
>CAJUFJ010000081.1 GCA_910585815.1 uncultured Oscillospiraceae bacterium
CGGAGTGTCGGCCTCCCGCCCTGGCTTTTTGTGTCCTTCTGTACGCCGTTAGAAGTCCGTTTTGGCGGGTGCAGGTCGAATCGTACTGCCCCCCTATCGACCGCAACCGGAAAGCCTTGAAACAGCAGGGCTGTTTTGCCTCTAAAGCGTTACATATCAGCCCTATCTTTGCGGCGGGGTCCCCCCGTCCATTTCTACGCAATTAGAAACCCATTTTTGAGGGTGCAGGTCAGATCGTATTACCCCCTGTGCGACCGCCTCTTGAACGTCCTGAAAACAGGCCGTTGGATGGGACCTAAATGCGTAGGCTGGCGGGCAGATTTAGGGCTGTCAGCCAAAGTGACGGATAGAGGAGCTATGTAGAAAGAGTTACCCCCATTTTCGGGAGAACAGATATAAACACCTTACCCTTTTCCGATACCCACGAAAAAAGCCTGTGTTTTCAATGCCTCTGGGAGCTACTTTTTCTACGCCTGACCCCAATTTTTGCCCCACTCCTGACTGACGCATTATCAAGGCGGCCTTTTCTTCGTTGGACTGTCAGGGTATGCCGCTGTGTCTGCCATACCTCCGCCAATATCGCCTCCGCTCGGCATAAGGGTTTGGGACTATCCCAACAAGCAAAAACGGACATGGCCCGGCAGGGCCAAAAGGGGCCGTTTTTCAGGAGTGTGGCCACACTCCCTATGGTTATTATCACTGTGTCAAAAATGGACAGGGTCTCAGTCAATGCTCCATGCACTATGTCCGGTACGATGTTCTCTATAGCTTCGTTCTCTCCCGTCTGCAATATTGGATTGAAGCCGTACAGCAGGACGAGCAAGCCATACTAGATAGGCTTTCCAAGTCCTCTATCACGGAGCAAGCCGCCGCCATGAAACGGGCCACGCATGAAAAGAGACGGGCAGAAAAGCGGCTCAATGAACTTGACAACCTGTTAGCCAAGATTTACGAGGACAGACTAAACGAGAAAATCAACGAGCGCAATTTCTCTATGCTGTCCCAGAAATACCAGCAGGAGCAAGGCGAACTTGAAACCAAGATAGAAGCGTTGACGGCCCAGCTTGCCAGCACCAAGGAACAAGAGGACAGTGTAAACAAGTGGGTGGAGTTAATCAAGCAGTTTTCCAGCCCCACGGAGCTGACCGCCGAACTACTTAATACCTTGATTGAAAAAATCCTTGTTCATGAAGCCACTAAGGACGCAGACGGCAACCGAACACAAGAAATTGAAATCATTTACCGCTTTGTCGGCAAGATTTATTGATGTCTTTAACTATGTTACTCCGGGACCTCATCCTTACCAAGTGATTGGAAACCTCGGGAGTGCCACTGTTTGGCACTTTTTGTTGCGGAAGCGTATAGTCTCTAGCACTTTCCTGTCCGTTGACTCCGTCCGCTTTTTTCCGCGTGTGGGTCACGGTGTGGGTCAAACCCAAAAACGCAGGGAACACCTCAAAGAGCAGAAGTCCCAACTTGATTGCCCGCTCCTGTTCTTTTTACAGGTAACAGTTTACCATGGGGGAACGTGAAATACACGCCCTGCGCTCGAAAGGAAGTCAAGATTTCCCGCATTCCAACTCCGCCGATATCTGCTACCGCCGCTGGGAAGTCCAGCCGGGGGAACTTGACCGAACTGTTTTGCCATCTTCACCCAACTATCCCGGAAAAGCCGCTCCGTGTCGAACAGCAGGCCATCCATATCAAAGATCGCACCTTTTTTCATGATTTCAGGCGGGCCTCCAGTGCCTCCTGCATATTCTCATAGCCAGGTTTGCCCAGCAGGGCAAACATGTTCTTCTTATAGGCCTCCACTCCCGGCTGATCAAAGGGATTCACTCCGATCATATAGCCGGAAACGGCCAGACTTTTCCAGAAGAAATAGACCAGCTCACCGAAGGTGTAGTCGTCCAGCCGGTCCAGGGTAATGATCAGATTGGGAGCACCACCGTCCACATGGGCCAGAAGGGTACCTTTCATGGCCTTTTCATTCATCTCCTGGAGAGAGACCCCGGCAGCGAAGTTCAAACCGTCTGCATTGACCGGATCGTTGGGGATGGTAAGGGTATGTCGGGTATGCTCCACCCACAGCACCGTCTCAAACATGATCCGGGAGCCGTCCTGGATAAACTGGCCGATGGAGTGCAGGTCGGTGGTGAAGTTGGCGGACACCGGGAACAGACCCTTGCCGTCCTTGCCCTCGGACTCGGCCATGAGCTGCTTGTACCACTCGCCGAACATGGTCAGGGCGGGCTCATAGCTGGCCAGCAGCTCCACCCGCTTGCCCTTCATCAGCATAAGGAAGCGCAAGGCGGCGTAGAGCATGACATCGTTCCCCAGGAAATTGGGATTTTCATAGACCTCACAGGAATGGAGACAGCCCTCCATCACCCTGTCAATGTCCATACCGCCCGCCGCCATGGGCAGCAGGCCCACAGCGCTGAGACAGGAGAAGCGGCCGCCGATGTTGTCGGGAACCACGAAAGTTTTGTAGCCCTTTTGCTCCGCCATTTCCCGCAAGGCCCCCTTAGTCCTGTCGGTGGTGGCATAGATGCGATCCCGGGCCCCAGATATCCCGTAGCGCCGCTCCAGTTCCGCCCGGAAGATACGGAAGGCGGCGGCGGGCTCGGTGGTGGTACCCGATTTTGAGATCACGTTGACGGAGAAGTCCCGCTCCCCGATGATGTTGAGGATATCCTGCATATAGTCTGCGCTGAGGTTGCTACCCGCAAAGTAGACCTCTACGCCCTTCTCCCGGAGCTGGTTGCCGAAAGGGCCTTTGACAAACTCCAGCCCCGCCCGGGCACCCAGGTAACTGCCGCCAATGCCAATCACCACCAACACCTGGCTCTGCTCCTGAATACGCTTGGCCGCCGCCTTGATCCGGGCAAATTCCTCCTTGTCGTAGGTGTAAGGAAGTTCCAGCCAGCCCAGCATCTCATGCCCCGGTCCGGTGTGGCGTGTCAGAGTGCCGAAAGCCGCCTCAGCCAGAGGACGGACATACTCCAGCTCATGGTCTCGCAGCCCCACATTCTCATAATTCAGTTTGATGGACATGTTCCTCACTCCTCTATGATCTGGATTACCGTCCCTACCGTCAGCTCGGGCAGAGGCTTGTTCTCCACATAAATGGTGCCTAGAAGGTCCACCTCGGACTGGCCGCTGAAATTGAAGGTGCAGTGACCCAGTCCGGCCAGGGTGGTGGGGGCCTCACTGCCCACGGCAGTGATCTTGTAAGACTGCCCACCGATCTTCACCGTCTGGCCCACGGAGATGGTCCCGTTGATGGGGGCCACATCCACCCAAAAGCAGAAATCCTTAATCTCGTCCGGGGCGCTGTCGCCGAACAGAACAAACATGTTATTTTCCAGAAATTCCTCGGCGAACTCGCCCTTGTCTTTGATGGTATTTTCATAGATAATCTTCATATCAAAACCTCCTGTTTGTGATGGGGCATCCCCCTGCCGCCGCCGCTGTGGGGGCGGTAGCGGGCAGGGGAATGCCAAAGGAAAGGAGATACGCCTAAGCGTATAGCCCGAAACTGGCCGCGTAAGCCAGCAGGACTCGGAGCCAGCCGGTGGCGAAGCGGGAATACATGACAGACACCACGCCCACCTCAATGGTCTCGGTCTCGGCCTCGGCAAGGCCCAGACCCACGGGGATAAAGTCGCAGGCCCCCTGGCAGTTGATGGCGAACAGGGCGGGCAGGGCCAACTGGGGGGCGATGTTGCCCTTGCCGATCTCGGCGCCCACCAGAGTGCCGATGATCTGGGCTATCACAGCGCCAGGCCCCAGCAGAGCGGACAGGCCGGGGATGGAGCAGATCAAGCCCAAGGACACCAGGCCGAAGATGTTGCCCGCCAGAGGGGTGAGGATCCGGGCGAAGGCATCTCCGAAGCCGGAGCCGTTGATGATGCCGATGAGCATGGACACGAAGGCCATGAAGGGCAGCAGGGTGGTAATACAGGTCTGGATGGCGTCCCGGGCGGCCTGATAGAAGGTGTTGACCACCTTGCCGGCCCCCAGGCCGATCCTGGTGACCAGGGACTTGTTTTCCTGCTTGGCCAGGGTCTCGGACACCTTCTGGTTGGCGGTGAACTTCACGCCCTCGTCCTTTTTGGCCTCCGCCTTGGGTGCAGGAGCGGCGGAGCCGTCGGCGGGGGAGACCTGCTCGCTGGTGACGGCGGAGACATAAATCTCCGGCACGATGTACTGTGCCATGGGGCCGGACTTGCCCACGGGCATAACGTTGACGGTGGGGATGCCCTTCTTGGGGTAGATGCCGCAGCGCAGAGTGCCGCCGCAGTCGATGATGGCCAGGGCGATCTCCTCCTCGGGGCACTTGGTCTTAAAGCCGTTCACCGGAGTCAGGCCAGTGAGCTCCACGATCTTGGCCAGGCACTCGGGCTCGGCGCCTCCGCCGGTGATGTACATGACCTTGTTTTTTTCTGCGGTGGGAGTGATGGTCAGAGGACCGCCGAAGCCGCCGGGGCCCCGCTGGATCCGGATAGAACGATAATCAGCCATATTTCTCTCCTCCTCACTTTGCGGTCTTAAACGCGCGGCTCAGGGTGACACCCTGCTGCTTTTCTACCATTTTGGTGGTAAACTCGGTGGCCCAGCCGGATATAAAGTTGGCCGCAAGGCCCACCAGCAAATACCGTACCGCCAGGGGAGTGGTGTCCAGGCCCAGGGCGGTGATGCCGTTGGCGATGCCCAGCCAGATGAACAGCTCGGAGGCGTTGATGTGGGGGAACAGGCCGTTGTTGGTGTGGCAGTGGTAGGTGACGGAGGCATAGAAGCAGGGCTTGTAGAACTCGGGCATGAACTTGCCCATGGACAGGGCCATGGGGTTGCCCAGCATGAAGGCGCTGACAAAGGGGAGCACCGCATACCGCAGGACCGGGTTTCCGGTGCAGACGGTGGCCAGTTTCGTGACTGTCTTCTCTCCGGCGATGGCCATAATGGCGTTCATCAGCACCAGGAGCATGACAATGGTGGGGATAATGCCGGTGACCCAGCTCATGAACTGCTGTCCGCCCAGAGTGAACAGGTTCATGAAGCCGGCGGCTAAATTGACGATAAAGTCCATAGATATCCGCCTTTCGTATTTGTTTTAGGTTTTGATCACACCGGCCAGGGTCCGACCTGCCCGCTGGAAGGGGGAGGGCGGCTCAGGGATCACCTCGCCGGCCATAAATTTGTTGTAGGTGTTGCTGGCGTCCAGAATCGCCTTGCGCAGGTTTTTTCCGTATTTGGGCAGGTCGGCCTGGGTGAGCCCGCCCACATATTTGCCCTCGAAGCCGGGAAGGTTGGTGACCCGGGCAAAGCAGGTGACTCCCATCAGCTTTTTGCCTTCTTGGATGACACCGTTCTCGTCGATCCGGAACATAACGATGGCCCCGGCATGAAACCCGCCGGACTTCCGCCCGCAGGCCACCTTGCCCTTTCGCCGCAGCTTGACGAACTCCCTGGAGAAATGGCGCATTTGAATGACGCTGAGCACTCCCTGCAGCAGGAACATGGCCCCTAAGAGCAGCGCAAGTTGAATCACGGTAAAAACCTCCTTATTACGCCTGCCGGTACAGCGCCCGGAGCAGGGCCTGAAAGCTGTCTGCTTTTGCAATCTCATCCAGCAGCGCCCCGTCCCGGGTGATGCTGATGATCTCCTCGTAGACCCTTACCAGCAGGGTGTCCCGCCCCGCGTCCTCGGGCAGGCCCATGAGGAAGATGGTGCGGACCTCCCGGTCCCCCTGCCGCACGGGTCGGGGGCAGACCCCAACGGCCAGCACCAGCCTGTCCCCGGCCCGCTGCACCGTGTGGGGGATGGCCACCTGGTGGTCAAAAACGGTGGAACCGATCCGCTCCCTGGCCCGGAGACGGGACAAAAACTCCGGGTCCACCTGCCCCTGGGCGACGAGGGAGGAGGCCATCCGCTCCAGGGCCTGGTCGTAGGTATCCACGCCGTCCAGCAGGAAGAAGCGGCTCTCGTCCAGAAGGCCCACCATAACGAACCAGTTGTTGTCCAGAATCGGGACATCCACCTGATTCCAATACTTGGCCTTTTCGATTTTGTGGCGCAGCTCCTGTTCGTTGAAGACCTCGCGGATGAGGATCACCGGCTTCTCTGTGGAGCATGGCAGCTCCACTGTGGTAAACACCAGGTCGAAGTTCTCCAGCGCCTCCGAGGTGACCCTGTCCCGGGACAGCAGCGTCAGTTCTGAGGAGCTGTCCAGCACCCGGCGCAGCTGGGCGGCCACCAGCCGGGCGGTCACCCGGCCCGTACCGCACACAACCGCCGCCCGGAAGGGCTTGCCGCCGTTCAGCCCCCGCTCCTCCAGAAAAACACTGAAATAGGAGGCCAGATAGCTGTGCTCGTCCTCCGTGACTTCCAGGCCGCTCTCTCTCTGGATTACCTGGGCGGCGATGGAGGCCATCCGCCAAGCCAGCGGGTATTTCTCCCGCATTTCGGTCACCATGGGGCTTTTCAGCCGCACCCGAAAGCGCAGACGGTTGAGCATGAACATCAGGTGGTAGAGAAACTCCTCCTTCAGCTCCGGGGCCTCGATCCACAGGTCCATCTCAAGCCGAATCTGCTGAAAGATCTTGTCCTGAAGGGCCCTCATAGCCGGGTCCAGTTGGATGGAGCGCATCTCCGACACATCCGCCGGGGTCCGCATCCCCACGACGGGCAGCAGGGTAAACAGCTGCTCCTCCACAGGGATATCGGTGTGCAGGAAGCTGCCGATCTCCTCCATCAGGGCGTTGACAGTCTCAAACTCCGGGCGGATGGTCAGCCGATAGAAGGCGGGGGACAGCTCTCCGATGGGGTGGCCGGTGAGAAATCGGTCCAGCATGACGGTAAGGGATCGTTCAAACCGCTGCTGTGTACTGCGCCCCACGGGGCTGGCAGCGAAGGCTTTCCGCACCAGACCGGTAATCTCCACGTCTAAGGGGTAGTTTCGATAAAGCGTGTCATAGCACCGCTCCAATATGTACTGCCGGATATCCTGCTCCCGCCCTTGCAGGGTCAACCCCTGGCTGGTCCTGCCCTGAATGGACAGGCCATAGGGCTCCAGGGCAGCACGCAAGCGTTTTAGATCACTGACCAGAGTGCTGCGCCCCATGTTCATCTCATAGGCCAATTCATCCGTAAGCAGAGGGACCTGGGACCGTACCAGCCGGCCAAACACGTAGTCCATCCGCCCGCCGGGAGAGTTGAATCCGCTCTCCTCCGCCAGGATTCTGGCCCGTACGGCGCGAAACCGCTCAGCGTCAAAGATGTGCAAGGTGTACTTGCCCTGGCTGCTACGAATGGTGGCGCAGTCCTTCAGCTCCCCCTCCAGCTGCTTCATGTGGTTGGAGACCGTCCGCTCACTGACCCGAAGCCTTTCCGCCAGGACGCCATGGGAGGCCGCCGGCGTGCTGCACAGGGTCAACAGGATGTACGCCAATCGGTTGTCGGTGTTGTCCACAGCGGTCTCCTCCTTTTTCTGTTTTACCCTCTGGATTTGCCGCCCGAGATGTTCAGCGTAGTGCCGGCGATGTAGCTGGCCCGGTCAGAGACCAGGAAGGCCACCAGATCGCCTACCTCGTCCAACTTTCCGTCCCGGCCCAGAGGGATCACCTTGCTGTAGTCGGTGGACAGCTCCTCCGGTTTGCAGCCTCGGGTGTAGGCCAGGGCGTCGTTGTAGGCCGGGGACCGCAGGCCGGTGGCCTCCATGATACCGGGGGCGCAGGCCACCACACGGATGTTATGCTTGCCCAGCTCCTTGGCCCAGGAGCGGGTGAAGCTGTCCACCGCCCCCTTGGTGGCGGAGTAGGCGCTCTGACCCTGAGAACCCTCCTTGCCCGACTCGGAGGACATGTTCACGATGACCCCGCCCCCCTGCTTCAGCATCTGCCGGGCGCAGGCCTGGGCGCAGAGGAAAACACCTTTTACGTTGATGTCAAACATTTTACCGAACGAGGCCTCGTTCAGCTCGTACTCGGGCCGCTCCCCGGCGGCGTCTACCAGCAGCCGGGGCATGTTGATGCCGGCGTTGTTCACCAAGGCGTCGATCTTGCCGTACTTGGCTACCACAGCGTCCGCCATGGCCTGAACGCTGTCGGGACTGGTCACGTCGCACTTGACGCAGTAAGCGCCGTCCATCTCGTCGCCGGTGTTCACCGTCATGTCGGCCACCACCGCCTTGGCTCCGGCCGCTGCCAGAGTCTGCACCACGTGCTTGCCGATCCCGGAGGCGCCCCCCGTAACAATGACAACATGGTCCTCCAGACCCAGCCAACCTTTTTCCATAACAATTTCCTCCTTTTTCTTGCCTCGAATCACGGTTTGAGGCTTCTTATGTGCCCATTGTAAGAAAAAAGAGGGTCATCGTTAATACGGACTTTTTCCGGGCCTCGGAAAAGTATTAGTTTACCTTTTTTCTAATGCCCGGAAAAAGTCTGGCCGATGTGTCCAGGTTACACAATATTTAAAGCACTGTTTTGTGCAAAACTAATATATAATATATTTAATAAAATATTTTATTGAAGTATTTATAGTATAAAGCCGCCATTTGCGGCTTGTCAAGGCTGCATTCTATACAAGAAATCGGGCTTGAATTTTGTCAAGTTGCCTGCTATACTTTAATAAAATGTTTTCGTAAAGTGGGTGCAGCAATGACGCAGACTGCTCAGGAGCGTATCTTTCAGCTGATGCGGGGCGGACAGACCATGACACGACAGGATATTGCAGAGGAGCTGTCCCTGAGCATGCCCACCGTACTCCAGCATGTGACCCAGCTCATAGAGGCGGGTATCCTGGAGGAGTGGGGCACCGCGCAGTCCAACGGGGGACGAAAAGCAAAAACACTTCGTCTTCGTCCGGAAACCAGCTATGTCTTAGGGATCAACATAGGTATCCGGCTGATTGAGTTTGTGACTACCGACCTTCTTGGAAATCTCCTGCAGTCCAGCTCCATTTCTCTCCCCTTCCGGGATGAGCCGGATTGGTACACCCAATTTCAGTGTGCCTTGCTGGACTTTTTTGAGCAATACCGGGTTGACTCCAGCCAGATTCTAGGGGCCGGGATTTCCTTCCCCGGTATTATTGACGGCCAGAGGAATCAGGTCGTCCGCTCTCATATTCTCGGAGTGGAGCACATGGGGCTGGAACGCTTTCAAAAGGCCCTCCCCTGTCCCGCCGTTTTTCATAATGACGCCAACTGCGCCTGCTTTGCCGAACGAAGCGCGGGCCGGGACAGCTATGTCTACCTCTCCCTCAACGAGTCCGTAGGGGGGGCGATCATGCTCAATGGCAGGCTTTGGATGGGCGATACCTTCCAGGCCGGGGAGCTTGGGCATATGATCCTGATTCCCGGAGGGCGGCGCTGCTACTGCGGCAAGCAGGGTTGCGCGGACGCCTATCTGTCTCCCCAGGCTTTGGAGCAGGACGGATGGGAAACTTATTTGGGTCACCTTGCTATTTTTATAACCAATCTTCGAATGCTTCTGAATATGGATTTGGTGATCGGCGGCCAAGTCGGAATCAAAATCAGGCCGCAGCTGGATGCTCTGCTGGTAAAAGCGGCCCAATATGACCGATTTGCACGGGATATCAACTATATTTTTCCCTGTGGTCAACAGGAGTACTCCTGCGCGTTGGGTGCTGCCGAGTTTGCGGTGGAGCAGTTTGGAGATAAACTGCTCCATAGAGTGGGAACAATGCGATAAAAAAGTAAAAACAGCGGTTGTGCCGCTGTTTTTCTTTAAATTTATTGGTTCATATCGCCAGTAGTTAAAAACAAAAACATGCCAACTTTTCCGACAATTATTTTTCATTCTTGAAAAATTTTGGGAGTGTCCAAACGCAGAGTTAAAGGAAGTCAAAGAGGGAAAAAGGGACAGCGC
>CAJUFJ010000082.1 GCA_910585815.1 uncultured Oscillospiraceae bacterium
AATCCTCCGCCCCAGTTTGCGAACTGGGGCACCTCCTTTCAAAAGGAGGCTTGCCACTGCGGCGGGACGGGCTTTTTTACCACCTCTGCGCCAATTCCCGGAGGGTATCCAGAAAGGCCTCCTCGCCGAAGGTGTTGAATTTGAAAAGCATCCCCTGGCTGCCGCCGGCAGTGATGCCGGAGAGATAAATCTTGTCCCCGTCCCCCACCAAAGTGAGGGTCATGGACAGGCGGTTGCCGCCGGTCATGCTGTACCGCTCGTAGACCCGGACGGTACACCGCACGCCGAAGGTCTGAAAATAGCTCTCGTCCTCAAAGCTGGCGGACATGCTGCCGTTGAGGATGCCGTCGTGGAAGTAGCGCAGGGCCTGGTCGTAGTCGCCTTGGAGGGTACACTCAAATTTTGCCATATTAACTCCTCTCCGCGTCCATTTGCCGCAGCTCGTCGGGCAGATGGTCAATGCCGTCTAAAATATAGAGGTCCAGAATGTAGTCGCTTTCCAGGTCCTCCCGGCGGACCCCGGGCGCGTCGGCCATGTAATAGCCGGTCGCTCTGCCGTTCCGGTTGTCGCCGTAGACCGCCATATCACACCGGCCGCCGATGTGCCAGCTCCCGGAACGGTACAGCTCCCCTTCCTTCCAGCTGTTCATCCCGACATGACGCAGGCGCAGGCCGAACAGCTGCCGCTCAAAGAAAATCACATAGCCATATTGCCAGTCCGGGTCGCTGTCCCGGTACTCCTCATACAGGATTGCCTGCATCCGACCCTTGCGGGCAGTTTTTCGCACCGCGATTTTCAGGTCATAAACTCCTTTTTCTTCCACACTCTGTTCCACATACCGGGTCATGTCCTCCTCACTGGTGCCGCAGGTCATGGGGCCGAAATACTGGGCGCGGATGTACCCGGCCGAGGCCCACACCAGCAATACCGCAACCAGGACCCAGAGCCAGCGGCGTTTCTTTTTGCCCATGCTTCCCCCTTATCCTTTCACCATCTTTTTCAGCGCCTGCTTAATCACCTGCTCCAGGGTGAGGCCGTCCAGGTCAATGCCCTTGAGGGCCAGGTTAATCTCCCCCTGGGAGTAGCCCAGCACGGCCAGGGCAGCGGTGGCCTCGGAAAGCTTGTTCTCCGGGATGACGGTCACTCCGGTGCCGCCGTAGCTCTCCCCGGCGGCGCCCACGGACTGGCCCTTGGCCAGCTTGTCCTTCAGCTCCAGAATCACCCGCTGGGCGATCTTTTTGCCGATGCCCTGGGCGCAGGTGAGAGCCTTCTCGTCCCCAGTAATGATGCTCAGGGCCAAATTGGCCGGGGTGCTGGCCGACAGGATGGACAGGGCCGCCTTGGGACCCACGCCGGAGACGGAGATTAGCTGCTGGAACAGCCGCAGCTCCTCCGCCGTGGCAAAGCCGTAGAGCTCCACCGCGTCCTCCCGGACGTTGAGATGTGTAAAGAGCTTTCCCTTGTCACCCTTCTTCAGCGCGGACAGGGTGTAGCTGGTGGTGCGGCAGGCGTAGCCCACCCCGTTGCAGTCAATGACGGCCAGAAAGGGCTCGATGTGGGCCACGGTGCCGTTGAGATAGTAGAACATGGTCAGGTCTCCTCGTTTTTGTTGTAGGGGCGGCCTGTGGCCGCCCGTCATATCTGCATCTGGACTTTGGCGGGCGGCCACAGGCCGCCCCTACATGCGTGGCATTACCTCGTATCGTATTTTTCCGGGTCAAAAATCCGCTCTGTATTCAAAAGGCTGGTGGCCGAACGGGCGTGACAGATGGCGATGGCCAGAGCGTCGGCGGCGTCGTCGGGCCGGGGGACCTCCCGCATGGACAGCAGCCGCTGGGTCATGAGCATCACCTGCCGCTTGTCCGCCCCGCCGTAGCCGGCGACAGCCTGCTTTACCTGCATGGGGGTGTACTCGAAGATGGGCACCCCCAGCTTCTCCGCCGCCAGCAGAATCACCCCCCGGCCGTGGGCCACGGCGATGCCGGTGGTGATATTCTTGGTAAAAAACAGCTCCTCCACCGCCATCTCGTCGGGGTGGAAGGCGTGGATGAGCTCCTCCATGTCGTCGGAAATCTGGAGGAGACGGCGGGAGAGGGGGATACCTGGCGGGGTGGTAATCACGCCGTAGCGCAGGAGGGTATTCTTCTGCCGCTCCGCCCGAATGACCCCGAAGCCGATGGTGGCCACCCCGGGGTCGATGCCCAGAACAATCATATACTCCCCCCTGACCACAATACTACAGGATAATTATAGCACACAGCGGCGGGAATGGAAAGGGTTTTGTTTGCGCCTCCGCCGCAGAGGACAAAAAGGGGCCGGCGCAGCCGCGCCGGCCTCCCGCTCATTTTTTCACGTTCTTCTGATAGATAATATTCAGCCCCTTGAGGAGCAGGTCCCGCTCCAGGCGAATCTCCCGGCGGCACAGGGGGACGATAAACTGCGCCATCCCGCCGGTGGCCACCACGGTGGTGGAAAAGCCCAGCTCCTCCTCCACCCGGTCCAGCATACCATCCAGCATGGCGGCGGTGCCGTACATGATGCCGCTGCGCATGCAGTCCACGGTGTTCTTGCCAATCACCCGCTTGGGCCGGTCCAGGCTGATGCCGGGGAGTTGGGCGGTGCGGGAGGTGAGGGCCTCCAGCGACACCCGCACGCCGGGGATGATGCAGCCCCCCAGGTAGGTGCTTCCCTTCCCCACCACCTCGATGGTGGTGGCGGTGCCCAGGTCCAGCAGGGTGAGGGGGGGCTCATACTCCGCCAGGGCGGCCACAGCGATTACAATGCGGTCGCTGCCCACCTGGGAGGGGTTATCCATCTGGATGTTCAGCCCCGTCTTGATGCCGGGCCCCACCACCATCGGCTGCTTGCCAATGACCTTTACCACACCGGTGCGCACCGAGTTGAACACCGGCGGCACCACCGAGGAGATGATGCAGTCCTCCACATCCTGGGGCCGCACCTCGAACAGGCTCAGCATGCTCTTAATCTCCGCCCCGTACTGGTCGGAGGTCTTGATGCGGTCGGTGGCAATGCGGGCCTCAAAGGCAATGGCGCCGTCGTTGATGCCGCCGATTACAATGTTTGTGTTGCCGATGTCAATGGCTAAGAGCATCGCGCTCACCTGACTTCTCTGTTTAATTTCGGGGAACGCTTATCCCGCCGTGGCCTGAGCCCGCACATTGGGAACACGGAACAGCGCCTTGCAGATGGCGGTAACCAGAATCACCGCGCCGATGGCCTCCACCACGCCGGAGGAGCCTATCACGCCCAGCACCGCCCCGAGAACCGCGTCCATGGCGATCCCTTTTGCGGCGGCGTACTCCGGGCTCAGCAGCAGGTAGATGCTCCCCATAACCAGTATGGTATTGGTCATGGCTCCCGCCGCTCCCACAATCGGCAGGGCGGCAAAATCGTTTACCTTCAGCCGCTTCAGGCCAATCCAAAGCCAGCCGGCCACCACGCCAATCAGAATCCGGCACCCGAGGGCAATCCACAGGGATTTCGCCGCCCCTGCCGCGCCAAGCTCCTGGGCCGCGATGTAGGGGGAGAGCGCAAAGGACAGCAGCGCGGGGCTCATGGTGTTGTTCCAGATGGAGCACAGACCAAACACGCCGCCCAGTATGCCGCCGGCCATGGGACCAAGGATAACCGCGCCCACAATAACAGGGATATGCAGCGTGGTCCCCTTGATGACGGGCAGCGGAATCAAGCCGATTCCGGACAGGTTCAGGAACAGCTGGATGGCGATGAACAGCGCCATCAGGGCAATCCATCGGGTGTCGTACCTACGGGTTTTCATATTTACATTACCTCCTGCTGCCGCTCCGCTCCAAGCGGATGCAGCGCAATATTTAAGAGGGCGAGGACGACCCCGTCCTCTCGACCGTTCATTATACAGGATTGCGCCCCGATATGCAAGAAAAATAGATGATATAACAACGAAAAAAATCCTTGCAATCTGGAAAGTCTTGTGGTAAACTATCTTGGTCTGAATAACGGGCGGTCCTCTGCGGCGTCTCCAGAGAGACAATTCGGCCGGAATGAACGCCTATACAACAGGAGGAAATTTTCATGGATCTGATGAAAGCATTTACCGAGAAGTACAAAAAGGCTGAGCCTCCCAAGGTGAACATCGGCGACACCGTCCGCGTCCACCTGCGGGTAAAGGAAGGCAACCGTGAGCGTATCCAGGTCTTCGAGGGCACCGTCATTGCCAAGAAGCACGGCGGCATCGAGGAGAGCTTCACTGTCCGCCGCATCTCCTACGGCATCGGCGTAGAGAAGGTGTTCCCCCTCCATGCTCCCTCTGTGGAGAAGGTCGAGGTGGTTCGCCGGGGCAAGGTGCGCCGCGCCAAGCTGTACTACCTGCGCGACCGCGTGGGCAAGGCCGCCAAGGTCAAGGAACTGCTGTGATTCAAAAAAAGGAGCGGCTTTGCCGCTCCTTTTTCTTAAATTACGTGTTTTTATAAGAGAACGGTGTGGGGAGGGGGAGCGGTGTGGCCAGAAAGAAAAAACAGGGCGGTATCACGCTGGCGGACGTCGCCAAGGGCGTTTTTATGCTGGCCACCGCGGCGAAGCTGAAGACCAGGCGGGAGGTGGAGACCGGGCTGAGGGAGGCCCTGCCCGGCGCGTCCGTCCTCAGCGTGGAGAGCGGCACGCGGTCCAAGGGCTATAAGTTCAAAATCTTTACCATAGCCTACAGGGACATCCAATTTACCTATGAGAGCTACCAGTCGGGCAACTTTTTCTTCGCCGGAAAATCCGCCATGTCTAATGACGACTACTGCAAACAGCTCTTTCGGCATTTTTCCCAAGAGATCGGGGAGATCGGGGAAAAGTATGGGGTAAAAATCGACGAGCTGTGCGGCATCAGCATTTGCAACGATGTTGCCGCCATGGAGGACCTGGACGCCGGGGTGGACGCCCTGGGGGAGCTGTACGCCCTTTTGGAGGACTACATCCCCCGAAAAAAGCTGAGGTGGCTCTCCTGCGAGCTGGCGCTCTGGACCCGTTACGGGGAGCGGCAGCGCGACTCCATCGAGCAGCGGGGGGACTGGGACCCTTCCTGGACTCGGCGGCGGCTGTATCTGAACTTCAAGGCGGCGGCGGACATGGGGCTGACGGGGGATGTGGCGCTGTGTCAGGAGCGGCTGGACGCCATTCCTAAAAAGTTTATCCGGGCCCTGTACATCAACGGGGAGCCCTATGTATCCAGCCGGTATGAGATACGCTTTCTCTACAGCCTGGAGGACGGGCGGTATTACGCCCCCGTGGGCTTTGGCATCAAAATAAGCTACAACGGCGGGGTGGAGGACCACCTGCAGCGGGAGATTATAAAGGCTTATTACCCGGACGCCCGGTATAAAATCTCCATGGAGGACCAGACCACCACCTATCAGATCGGGGCGGACCGCTTTCAGGTCCAGCGGGGGCGGAACAGCCTGACCGTTTGGAAAAACGGCCGGGAGCTGCCAATCCGGTACTATCACGAGCGGTCCGGCACCCACACCGGCGCGGAGTACTTTTACTGGGTCACCGTCGAGGACTTTGCTATGTTGATGGGGATGTGGGTGGACAGGGTGGAGCCGGAGGGGGTCTATCTCCGCCTACCATAGGCCCTGTATTTTGGCGTTGACCAGCCCCAGCAACAGCAAATGGGCGGGGTAAAAGACGTACCACAGGTATTTGTCCCCCGGAAAGGCAAGGCCCCTTTTGCCGTTGTAGCAGAAGGTGAACGCCACCCCCAGCAGGGGGCCCAAGGCGTTGATGCACAGCATATGGAACCAACGCCAGGTGAACTGTTCCGAGAAAAACATCCAGATCAGCCTGTACCGGGACAGGGGCATGAGAAACAGCCACAGCAAGGCCTTTTTTCGGACGGGCCAGTGGTCCGTAAGATAAAAGGCGAGGATGAACAGGATGTAGCGCCCTTTGCCCTCGGCAAGCGCGAAATGTTCAGCGGCAATTACCACCCCGGCGGCCAGCAGATACCCCAGCCCCGCCCGCTTCCCGTTGCCCCAGTCCATGAGCTTTAGGGTGAGCAGGCCCAGCAGCAGGGTAAACATGATGCTGCCGTGGAAGCCGAACAGGAGATAATAGGGGTACTCCGCCAGACAGGCGAAAATCAGCAGCCGCAGGGCGTACCGTTTCAAATTCCGGGTGTGCCAGTAACCGTTGGCGATGGAGAATAGAAAGATGGGAGCGGCGATGCGGCCGATGTAGTCTGCGGCAAAAGGCAGGTCCAGAGGCCAGACATAAGTCGCATGGTCCCACAGCATGGACAGCAGGGCGACGACTTTTAACGCGAAAAAACTCATAGACAATCAGGTTCCTTTCTGTTTGAGATACCGGAAGGATACCAGATATTTCTTACAAAAAAGCGGTCAGGTTTCTTACAAATTTCTGAATTTCAGGAGGTCCCCTATGAACATCCAATGGTATCCCGGCCACATGACCAAGACCCGGCGTCAGATCGAGGCCGACCTGAAGCTGGTGGACGTGGTGGTGGAGATTATCGACGCCCGCATCCCGGCCTCCAGCCGCAACCCGGACATTGACGCCATCTGCGCCGGCAAGCCCCGCTTGATTGTCCTCAACCGGGCGGATCAGGCCGACCCCGCCCAGAACAGGGCCTGGGGGGCCTGCTTCCGGAGCCAGGGCCACTCCGTGCTGGAGACCGACGCCCGTTCCGGCCGGGGGATCAATCAGTTTTCCGCCGTGGTCCAGGGGGTGCTCCGGGACCAGATTACCAAATGGCGGGAGAAGGGCCAGGTGGGCCGTCCGGTCCGGGCTATGGTGGTGGGGGTGCCCAACGTGGGCAAGTCCACCTTTATCAACAAGGTGGCTAAAAAGAAGTCGGCCAAGGCCAGCGACCGCCCCGGCGTCACCCGGGGCAAGCAGTGGGTCCACGTGGACCAGGGGCTGGACCTGCTGGATACCCCCGGCATCCTCTGGCCCAAGTTCGAGGACGAGACCACCGGCATGAATCTGGCCTTTACTGGGGCGGTGAAGGACGAAATTATGGACGTGGAGACCCTTGGCTGTCACTTCATGGCCCTGCTGGGGGAGCGCTACCCCCAGGCGCTGATGGACGGCTACAAGCTCCCCCAGGTGCCAAGCCGGGAGGCGGGGGAGAACGACGTGGCCTGGGGCTACCGGCTCCTCCAGGCCTGCGCTGCCAAGCGGGGGATGCGGGTGTCCGGCGGGGACTTCGACACCGAGCGCATGGCCCGGGTCCTGCTGGACGAGTACCGGGGGAGCAAGCTGGGCCGGTTCACCCTGGAGGTGCCACCCGGCACAGAATGATTTTGTGATATGATGTGGGGTGGGGCTCCGCCCTTGCCGGGAATGTCCTGCCGTGCATTTATCGCGTTTGCAAGAATTGGAACGCTTTGTAGGGGCGGCCTGTGGCCGCCCGTTTATGACAAGCAGATACATTCTTTTGGCGGGCGGCCACAGGCCGCCCCTACGGGAAACGCTTACCCCAGTGTCAACCGCGGGGACAACGGCATAGACTGATGCGAGAGGGGAACGGAAGTTCCCCTCCCGGCTATTTCTGCGGGGCGGATGGAGTTCCCCCCAGAAAGGAAACTATGCCATGCTCTATTATTTAATTGTATGCCGCTCGCTGACCTATGCTCAGCGCACCGCCGCGGCGCTGGAGCGGGCGGGAATCACCGCCCGGGTGCTGCGCTCCCCTAAGAGCATCTCCGGCGAGGGGTGCAGCCACTCGGTAAAAATATCCCAGCGCAATCTGCCCGACTCCCTGCGTATCCTCCAGCGGGTGGGGCTCACCCCCAAGCGGGTGTATATTACCGCCGGGGACGGCAGCTATCAGGAGGTGGCCCTGTGATTTATCTGGACAGCGCCGCCACCACCATGCAGAAGCCCGCCGCCGTGGCGACGGCCACCGCCTGGGCCATCAACCACCTGGCCAGCCCGGGGCGGGGAGGACACTGGCCCGCCATGGCGGCGGCGGAAAAGGCCTTCGCCTGCCGGGAGGAGGCCGCCCAACTGTTTCATGTGAAAGACCCGGAGCGGGTGGTGTTCACCTTCAACGCCACCCACGGGCTGAACATCGCCATCAAGACCCTGGCCAGGCCGGGCAGCCGGGTGGTGATATCCGGCTATGAGCACAACGCCGTCACCCGTCCCCTCCACGCCCTGAAGGCGGATATCCGGGTGGCCCGGGGTCCGCTCTTTGACCAGGGGGCGGTGCTGGCCGCCTTCCGCCGGGAGCTGGACAAGGGGGCGGACCTGGCGGTATGCACCCATGTCTCCAATGTCTTCGGCTTCATCCTGCCCATCGAGGGCATCGCCGCCCTGTGCCGGGTGCGGGGGGTGCCGCTGATTATCGACGCCTCCCAGTCGGCGGGCTGCGTGCCCGTGGACTTCACCGGGCTGGGGGCGGCCTTCATCGCCATGCCGGGCCACAAGGGGCTGTACGGCCCTCAGGGCACCGGCCTGCTGCTGTGCGGTGTGGACCCCGCTCCCCTGCTGGAGGGGGGCACGGGCAGCGAGTCCCGGCGGCAGTCCATGCCCGACTTCCTGCCCGACCGCCTGGAGGCGGGCACCCACAACGTGGCCGGCATCGCCGGCCTGCTGGAGGGCCTGCGCTATGTAAACAACCTGGGGGTGGAGAATATCGCCGCCCAGGAGGCCGGGCTCATCCGAAGCATGGGAAAGGGCCTGTGTGCCATCCCCGGCGTGACCGCCTTCCAGGCGGAGGACCCGGCGGTTCAGAGCGGGGTGCTCTCCTTCTGCGTGAAGGGGCGGGACTGCGAGGAGGTGGGGGAGGCCCTGGGCGGCCGGGGGATCGCCCTCCGGGCCGGGCTCCACTGCGCCCCCCTGGCCCACGAGACGGTGGGCACCTTGGAGACGGGCACCCTGCGGGCCAGCGTCTCCGCCTTTAACACCGAGCGGGAAATTGACCAGTTCCTCCGGGCCCTGGGGGAGATTGCGGGGGCCTGAGCGCAATCTGCCGGAATGGGGGCGGCTGACAGCCGCCCTCATTTGCTGCCGGAGACAGTTCCTAAAATTTTCACGGGGGAATTTGTCTTTATGGTTGCCAAACCTTTGGAAATATCGTATAATACGATGATGAAGTATTTTGCGCTCCGTGGATAAAAGACGAGGTGGGACCTGTGGCAGAGCCGTTTCACAACATACAGATATTTTTACAGTCCAATTTTCCTCTGCTTCAGCTCCAGCTGACAGATATTCTGGACATTGCCATCCTGTCCTTTGTCATCTACAAGCTGCTGTGGATGCTGCGTAAAACCAGCTCGGGCCGGGTGCTCCGGGGGCTGCTGATTCTGGGGCTGGCAATGGCGCTGTCCTCCTCCAACTTCCTGGGGCTCACCGCCACCAGCTGGCTGCTGGACCGGGTGGTGCAGTGGGGCATTGTGGTGCTGGCGGTCCTCTTTCAGCCGGAGATTCGCCGCTTTCTGGAGCGGATGGGCAGCGGCCGGCTGGGCCTTGTCTTCGCCTCCACCAAGGAGGCGGGCCAGGAGGTGGAGACCGCCATCCTCCAGACCACCGAGGCCTACACCGACCTGTCCCGGGACAAGGTGGGGGCGCTGATGGTCTTTGAGCGGCAGAACCTGCTGGACGACGTGATTAAAACGGGCACCGCCCTGGACTGCAGCGTGTCCAGCGAGCTGTTAAAGAACATATTCTGGAACAAGGCCCCCCTTCACGACGGGGCGGTTATCGTCCGGGACGGCCGGATTGTGGGGGCGGGCTGTATGCTCCCCCTGTCAGGCAACGTGAACCTGAGCCGGGACCTGGGGATGCGCCACCGGGCGGGCATCGGCATGAGCGAGCACTCCGACGCCGTGGTGGTC
>CAJUFJ010000083.1 GCA_910585815.1 uncultured Oscillospiraceae bacterium
TATTTCATTCCTTTGAGGAATTGGGGAAAGCCATCGACGAATATATCGTTTTTTACAACACAAGACGGCTGCAAGCTAAGTTAAAGGGCCTGGCTCCCCTTGCTTTCTGGAACCAGACCCTCGTGACCTAATTTTCTTTTTTTCATCTGTCTACTCCACAGGGGGCGGTTCATCCATGCTTCAGGCAGCTAATCCGTTGTGTCGGCACATCCGCATTCAAGAATTGACACCGGAACTTTTAAGAGAATTTGTCCAGAGTATTACAGTATATCCGGACGGGATCATTAACATCATGTGGAATTACAAGGAAGCCTTTGACATCCCGGATATGACGTGTGAGTGATAATAGGGACAACATACTGAAAGTTCAAGATGGTTTCGTGGCGGAAAACATTGAAAACACACGATTTTAGGGAATAATGTTGGATGTTGTCCCTAATATAAATCACTCGTTTTATACAAACAGGTTTTTACAAGAACCCTGAACCCCTTGCAAATACACGGATTTAGAAAATTTGAAAAAAGTGTTGTCCCATATTGACATCACTCGTGAGGGGCGGGCCGGGGGGTCTCCTGCGAAAAATGGGAAAATTTTGGCGGGGGCCGGGTTAAGTCCACCGCCGGAGCGGACGATATGGTACAGTGGCCGTGAAACGGCAGGGATTACATCAAACGGGCCGCGGGCGGCGGTGTGTGGCGCCTGCGGCGGAAGCATAAGAGGAAAGGGAGCGCATCTATGGAGAACAACAGACCCAGAGGCCGGGAGAAGCATGTGACCGGCCCGGCCAAGAAGGTTCAAAAACAGGGAGAGGGCCTGGGCACCGGCCCGGTGGGCGAGGCCGGCGGTTACTCGGACCGCAAACAGGGGGGCTCCTCCGGCACCCGGAGCGCCGGGACCAGGGGGGGCGGCGGCGTGAAGCTGATCGGCCTGCTGCTGGTGCTCCTGCTGGGCGGCGGCGGAGGGCTGACCGCCCTGCTGGGGGGACAGCCGGGGGGACAGAGCCCCTCCGCAAATCAGCCCGGCACAAACTGGGCCCAGGTGCTGGGCGGGCTGGGCGGGGGCAGCGTGTCCTCGGGCTGGCAGAGTGAGGCCAACACCGGTAAACTGAATACCTCGGTGGCCCCCGGGGCGCGGGAAAAGTACACCCGGCTGCTGGGGGAGGGAAAGGACACCGTTACCATTATGGTGTATATGTGCGGCACCGACCTGGAGTCCCGCAGCAGCATGGGCACCTATGATTTGCAGGAGATGCTGGCCGCCAAATTTGGAAAGAATGTCAACCTGCTGGTGTATACCGGGGGGTGCAAGGGCTGGAAGAACACGGCGGTGAGCAGCGCCACCAACCAGATCTGGCAGGTGAAGGGCGGTCAGCTGGTGTGCCTGGAGAAGGACCTGGGCGGCGTGCCCATGACCGACCCGGACACCCTGTCGGACTACATCCGGTGGTGCGCCAGGCACTATCCGGCCAGCCGGTATGAGCTGATTCTGTGGGACCACGGCGGGGGCTCGGTGAGCGGCTACGGGTATGACGAAAAATTTGCCTCCAGCGGCTCCATGGACCTGGCCGGGCTGGACCGGGCGCTGAAGGACGGCGGGGTGAAGTTTGATTTTATCGGCTTTGACGCCTGCCTTATGGCCACGGCGGAGACCGCCATGACCATGGCACCCTATGCCGACTACCTTATTGCCTCGGAGGAGACCGAGCCGGGGGTGGGCTGGTACTACACCGACTGGCTCACCGCCCTGGGGGAGAACACCTCCATGCCCACTATCGAGATCGGGCGGAATATTGTGGACAGCTTTGTGGACGTCTGCGCACAGAAGTGCCGGGGGCAGTCCACCACCCTGTCGGTGGTGGACCTGGCTGAGCTGGAGGTCACCCTGCCCGCGGTGCTGGCGGACTTTTCCAAGTCCACCGCCGGGCTGATTCAGGGGAAGGAGTATCAGACCGTCTCCAACGCCCGCAGCGGGACCCGGGAGTTTGCCCGGTCCAGCCAGATCGACCAGGTGGACCTGGCGCATCTGGCCCAGAACCTGGGGACCAAGGAGGGGAAGGAGCTGACGAAGGTGCTGCTCAGCGCGGTGAAATATAACCGCACATCCGCTGACATGACCAACGCCTACGGCCTGTCCATCTACTTCCCCTACCGGAAGACGGCCACCGTGGACCGGGCGGTTTCCACCTACCGGCAGATCGGCATGGACGAGTCCTACAGCCGGTGCATCCGGCAGTTTGCCAGCCTGGCGGCCAGCGGACAGGCGGCCTCCGGCGGCAGCGCCTCCCCGCTGCCCGCTCTGCTGGGCACGCTGGGCGGGAGTTCCGGCGGCGGGGACGTGGTGTCCGCCCTGCTGGGAGAATTTCTGGGCGGCGGCTTCGGCCGGGTGGCTGGGCTGACCGGGGAAAATACCGACTTTTTAAGCGACCGGGCCATGAGCGAGGAGGAGACGGTTCAGTATCTGACGGAACACCGGTTCCCCGACGAGGCGATGGTGTGGCAGACCGGGGAGGACGGCGTGCCGGTGCTTCGGCTGGACGAGGCGCAGTGGGGGCTGGTGCAGGAGCTGGAGCTCAACCTGTTCTATGACGACGGGGCGGGCTACATCGACCTGGGACTGGACAATACCTTTGAATTTGACGGGGCCGGGGGGCTGCTGGGGGTGAACGAGAACACCTGGCTGGCCATCGACGGCCAGCCCGTGGCCTACTACCACACCGCCACCGTGGACGACGGGACCCGCTACGCCATCACGGGCCGGGTTCCGGTGCTCCACAACGGACAGCGGGCGGAGCTGATTCTGGTGTTTGACAGCGACACCCCTCACGGCTATGTGGCGGGGGTGCAGACGGTGTATCTCGGCGGGGAGACCGACACGGTGGCCAAGAGCCAGGACGGCCTCCAGGCAGGGGATACGCTGGAGTTCCTGTGCGACTACTACAGCTACGACGGCGATTACCAGGACAGCTACCGGCTGGGAGAGCCCCTGGTGGTGACGGAGGAGGCGCTGACTGTAAGTGATGTGCCGCTGGAGGGGGAGACCCAGGCCTGCTACCGCTTTACGGACCTGTATGGCCAGCACCACTGGACTCCGGCGCTGGCTTCGCGGTAGATGATATCCGTTCCCTGACGGGACGGGGGACAGGACGGATGGAGGTGCGGATGTTAGACGTGCAGCTTGCCCGCCCCACAAAAGTTTCCGATTCCTTGTTTGCTTCGCATATTTTGGCTTCGCCAAAATGCAATCCTCCGCCCCAGTGTGCGCACTGGGGCACCTCCTTTCGAAAGGAGGCTTTTGGCGCCTTCTGTATCGCAGCTATTTTTTTGACAAGCTGAAGCCGGCGCAGTTTTAACTGCGCCGGCTTGAATTTTGGGCGGGGTGATTTTGCCCCCTTACTCCTGCTCCTGCTTCAGGGCGTTGATCAGCAGGGGGATCATCTGCTTCTTCCGGCTGACTACGCCGGGCAGGGAGGCCACGCCGTTTTCAATGGCGGTGTGGAAGGTCTTGGCTACCAGCTCCTCCGCGCCAGGGCCCGCCATCAGCAGCTCGGTGCCGGAGTTGCGCACGTCGGTGAACATGTAAAAGATGTAGTCCAGACCCTGCTTCTCCAGGGCCTGGGGCAGGTAGGGCCCCACAAGGGCCTGGGCGGCCTTGCGGTTCTTTTCGGTCATGTAGCTGCCCTGGCCGACGCCAAAGCGGACGTCGCCGCTGGTGAAGATTTTATAGTCGCCGTTGAAGACCTCCGCCGCCGTCTTGCCCGTGACGTCGCCGCCGTGGGCGAACATGGCGTCGGCATACTCCTCCAGGTCCACACCGGCCAGCTCGGCCAGCTTCCGGGCGGCTCGCTCGTCGTCGGGGGTGCAGGTGGGGCTGCGGAACATGAGGGTGTCGGACAAAATGGCCGACAGCATCAGCCCGGCCATGGTGGGGCTGATGTCCACGTCCTTCTCCCGGTACATCTGGTAGACGATGGTGCAGGTGCAGCCCACCGGCACGTTGCGGAAATACACCGGGCCGTCGGTCTCCACCGCGCCGATGCGGTGGTGGTCGATGATCTCCAGCACCTCGGCCGACTCGATGCCCTCGGCGGCCTGGCTCTTTTCGTTGTGGTCCACCAGAATCAGCTGCTTTTTGTGCAGGTTGAGCAGGTTCCGGCGGGAGACCACCCCGATGTACCGGCCCTCGTCGTCCAGCACCGGGAAGTAGCGGAAGCGCACACTGGCCATCACCCGGGTGGCCTCCTCCACAGGGGTGTGGAGGGTGAAGGTGAGCAGCTTGCCGGTGGTCATGTAGTGGCGGATGGGGGCGGCCTGGCTGAGCATCTGGCCGGTGACATAGGTGCTGTTCTGGGTGGTGATAACAATGCAGCCCTTCTCCTCGGCCAGCATCTGCATGGTGCGGGACACCTTGCTGCTGGCGCAGACGATGATGCAGCCCGCGTCCATCTCCAGGGCGGCCAGCTGGCTCTCCGCCCGGTTGCTGACCACCACAATGTCGCCGGGGGAGATGGAGGCCTCGATCTGTTCGGCGCTGCCGGAGCCGATGATGATCCGCCCCTCCACCGTCTTGCCGGTGACGTCCCCTACCAGGACGGTGCCGTCCAGAATGTCGATGAGGTTCTGGTAGCTGGTTCTGGCGGTCTCCAGAGAGTGGGGGTCCATGCCGTCCATGTTGGCGGTGGCCACGTCCTTGACGGTGATGACCCCCTTCAGATACTGGTCCTTGTCCACGATGCACAGGGTGTCCAGCTCCTGGTCCCGCATGGCCATCCAGGCCCGGCGCAGGCTGGTTTCACCGTCCACCCCCTGGGCGGGGCGGATGTCTACGTCACGGATGTGGGGGCTGACGTCGGTGTACAGCTGGGGCAGGGGGACCTTGAAGTAGTCCAGAACAAACTCCGTCTCCCGGTTGAGCAGGCCCGCCCGGCAGGGCTTGCAGGGGCGGTCCGGGTCCAGGATGTTTTTCAGGTTGCTGTAGGCGATGGCGGCGCAGATGGAGTCGGTGTCCGGGTTGCGGTGGCCGATTACCTTGATGGCGCGGGGGTTGGCGGTCTTGTTATCCATGTTCTTCCTCCCTTTCCCGGCGGAGAGCCGCCGGGCTGTGTTCAGACTGACCCTATCATACCACGCCCGGCGCTACCGTGCAAGGGATATCCGACGGGGGGAGCGTCCTACCGCGCATTTTATCACGTTATCGCGCATGTAAGAACGGGCACATTCTGTAGGGGCGCACAGCGTGCGCCTGCGGGCGGACAATGTCCGCCCCTACATGAAAGCCTGCGAATGGGACACGCCCTATGCGTAGTAGCATGACGTGACAAGTGCGGCCATCCACTACCATACCGACTGACAGTATATCTACCGCGGAACAAACGGTACGACGGGACGTTGAAGTCGTTGGAGGATCGCTCACATTGCCAACACAACAACCCAAACCAGTATAAACCTAAAGAAATCAAGCTGATCCAGGATCTGCGCCGCCGGAATTCTAACGGTGGCAAGGTGAAGCGCAGTCACCGCAAGGACAACGAGGAGTTTTATGCCTCACACAAATCCTTTTCCTTTCTGGATTTTTAAAGGCAACTCGCTGCCAGACAGCGTCACTATAATGCTTTCCCTATGCCTCCCCTCAACTGGCGTTCCCCTAATCGGGTCTTATCTTCTTTCCCTTTTTCGTAACACTTCATTGACAAATTTACAAAATTAAGCGATATATAGAACAGACAGAGATGGACGAAAAGGCGGGGCAGGGCTATCAGATTGGGCTGAATGACATTCTGGCCCTGTGCGATGTGGCGGACCGGGACACCTGCGGAGCGATCTGCTGCACCTTTTTATTGGGCAAAGCCATGAGCTGCCGAGCGGCGAAGGAGATGTAGTGCTTAACGCCTCAAGTATTCCGGCGGCCGGTACTGCAACGCCTCAGCCAGGTGGGCGGGCTGGATTTCTCCGCCGCCGTCTAGGTCGGCGATGGTGCGGGCCACCCGCAGGATGCGGTCGTAGCTCCGGGCGGTGAGTCCCATCCGGTCGAAGGCCCCCTTCATCAGCCGCTGGCAGCCCTCGTCCAGAGCGCAGAAGCGGTCCAGGCCCTCCCGGGTGAGCTGGGAGTTGCTGGCCGCGCCGGTGTCCCGCTGACGGGCGGTCTGGAGGGCCCGGGCCCGGTCCACCCGCTCCTTCACCTGGGCGGAGGTCTCCGCCCGCTCCCGCTGGGCCAGCTCGTCAAACTCCAGAGGGGCCACCTCCACAAACAGGTCTAGCCGGTCCAGGAGGGGGCCGGATAGACGGGAGAGGTATTTTTTTACCTCCCCCTCGGTACACCGGCACCGCCCCGAGGGGTGGCCGTACCAGCCGCACTTGCAGGGGTTCATGGCGCACACCAGCATGAAGCGGGCGGGGTAGGTGACGGTGCCAGCCGCCCGAGATATCTGTACCTCCCCATCTTCCAAAGGCTGGCGCAGGACCTCCAGCACTTCCTTGGGGAACTCGGGCAGCTCGTCCAGAAAGAGGACCCCGTTGTGGGCCAGGGAAATTTCACCGGGCCGGGGATTGGAGCCGCCGCCGGACATGCCGGTGGAGGAGACGGTGTGGTGGGGGGAGCGGAAGGGCCGCAGGGCGATGAGGGGCTGCTTGGCGCTGGTCTGGCCCATGATGGAGTGAATTTCGGTGCACTCCAGGGCCTCCTGGCGGGTCATATCGGGGAGGATGCCGGGTAGGCGGCGGGCCAGCATGGACTTGCCTGTCCCCGGCGGGCCGGACATGAGGACGCTGTGCCCCCCGGCGGCGGCAATCTCCAGGGCCCGCTTCACCTGCTCCTGGCCCTTCACCTCGGACAGGTCGGGGCAGTGGAGGGCGGCGGGGGAGGGCACCCAGGGCGGGGCGGGGGAGATGGGCTCCTCACCCATGAGGTGGCGCTCCAGCTGGGCCACGTCCCGGACGGGGTAGACCACCGGCCCCTCGGCCAGGGTGGCCTCGGCGGCGTTTTCGGCGGGGACATACAACGCCTCGATCCCCTCACGCTTGGCGGCCAGGGCCATGGACAGCATCCCGGCGCAGGGGCGCAGCTGGCCCGACAGGGACAGCTCCCCCAGAAAGGCGCAGTTCTCCTTGGGCAGGCGGAGCTGCTTTCCGGCGGCCAGGATGCCCACCAGCATGGGCAGATCGTAGAGGGTGCCCACCTTTTTTAAATGGGCGGGGGCCAGGTTGACGGTGATGCGGCTGACCGGGAAGGTGAAGCCGCAGTTTTTGATGGCAGCCCGCACCCGCTCCCGGGCCTCGTTGACGGCGGCGTCGGGCAGGCCCACCACCGTGAAGGCGGGCAGGCCGCCGGACAGGTCGCACTCGGCGGTTACGGGGTAGCCCGTGACCCCCTGAAGCCCCAGAGATTGAATGGATTTTACCATAGTCCCGCCCTCCATGTCAGAAAAATGTCGGTTTCGTCTATTGTAACGGCTTTTGTGGGAAAATGCAACAGGGAGGGAGAGGGGCGGAAGAAAAAGAAGAAAAATTTGCCTTAAACGGCACGAAAATTGTGTAAAATGCCGAAGACCATCCCTTGCGCCGGGGGGCGGGATGTGGTAACATAGCCAGACAGAAGGGTACCCTTCTGTCCTTTGTTTTCAACAAAGGACGAGGGGGACCTGAAAACATGAATGGGAGGAAACATGATGAAGAAAAAAGTAATTGCCCTTGCGATGGCCGTGCTGATGCTGGGTACTCTGGCGCTGACCGGCTGCAAGAAGGAGGCCCCCATCGGCGGCGACAAGGTGGCCGAGGTCATTTTCAACCTGATGCTGAAGAATGACGCCACTTCCGCGGTGGAGCTGTTTGGCTTTGCCTCGGAGGAGGAAGCCCGGAAGGGGCTGGGCATGGAGGACAACATCTATGAGGATCTGGCCGACCAGCTGGCCACTCAGTTCTCCAGCGCGGGCATGACCGTTTCCAATGAGCAGATGCAGGCGTTTGTTGATGCGTTCATTACCATGTTCAGCAATGTGGAGCTCACCGCTGTGATGAAGGAGACGGACGAGAAGGCGGGCACCGCCGTTGTCACCTGCACGGTGAACACCTTTGACCCGGAGGCCCTGACCCAGGGCATGGCCGAGGCCATGAACAATGTGGACCCCTCTGTCATTGAGAGCGGCGACATGGAGGCCGCCTTCGGCTCAATCCTTCAGGCGATGGCCGACGTGATTGCCGACATTAAGCCCACCGACAAGACCGCTGACTTCGACGTGGACTTTGTGCTGCAGAAGATGGACGTGAACGGCAAGGAGAAGCTGATCTGGATGCCTGAGGACGAGGCCAAGTTCGGTGAGCTGATCTCCAGCACCGCGATGGGCGGCTGATTGCCCTGGTACATACCCCTGTCTGGATAATTCTGCCCCGCCGGCCTTGGACCGGCGGGGCGTCTTTTGCTTTTTACATGAAAATTGACGCTTTAGCGCCCCAAATTTTGAAGGGAAAATTGCATCAGAAAAGTTTACAAAGCGGAGGAAAAGTGATACACTACATCTGTATGAAAACCCAAGCCTCCGCCCTGTCTGCCGGGGCGGGGCAGGCCCGCCCTTTTATAACCGTTTGCCTATGATGATTATAACCGTTTTCACCATTGGTCAGATGGGGACAGGCCTGTAAAATAGAGCAGAAAGCACCCCGCAAATTTAGGAAGAAAGTAGGGAACCTCTATGGCAAGAAAATTCAAAACCATGGACGGCAACAACGCCGCTGCGTATGTCAGCTACGCCTTTACCGAGGTGGCCGGCATTTACCCCATCACGCCGTCCAGCCCCATGGCCGACTACGTGGACCAGTGGGCCGCCCAGGGTCAGAAGAACATCTTCGGCAACACCGTGAAGGTCATTGAGATGCAGTCTGAGGCCGGCGCCGCCGGCACCGTTCATGGCTCGCTCAACGCCGGCGCGCTGACCACCACCTACACCGCCTCCCAGGGCCTGCTGCTGATGATCCCCAACATGTACAAGATCGCCGGCGAGCTGCTGCCCGGCGTGTTCCACGTCTCCGCCCGTACCGTGGCCGCCCAGTCCCTGAACATCTTCGGCGACCACTCCGACGTGATGGCCTGCCGTCAGACCGGCTTTGCCATGCTGGCCGAGGGCAACGTGCAGGAGGTTATGGACCTGGCTCCCGTGGCCCATCTGGCCGCCATCAAGGGCCGCGTTCCCTTCATCAACTTCTTCGACGGCTTCCGCACCTCCCACGAGATCCAGAAGGTCGCCATCTGGGACTACAAGGACCTGGCCGAGATGGTGGACATGGACGCCGTGGCCGCCTTCCGTGCCCGCGCCCTGAACCCCGAGCACCCCACCATGCGCGGCTCCCATGAGAACGGCGACATCTTCTTCCAGCACCGCGAGTCCTGCAACAGCTACTACGACG
>CAJUFJ010000084.1 GCA_910585815.1 uncultured Oscillospiraceae bacterium
CCCGGCGCATCAGCTCCGCCACCGCCTCGAAGTCGGTGCAGGAGATGATCGGCTCGTGGGCGTTCTCTATCCGCACCCAGTCCGCCTCGTCCTTGGGGCGTGTCACCCGTACCTTGTGGTTCGGCGTCCCCCGCCGCCCCTGGATGAGTACCCCGGTGTAGACGATGTTGGAGAGTATCCGCTTGACGGTCACATACTCCCACTCCGGCCGCTCCTTTGTGCGGAAGGCCGTCTCGAAGCGGACGCCCTGCATCCGTTTGTACTCCATCGGCGTGGGGATGCCGCTGGTGTTGAGCCTCCGGGCAATTTTCAGGATAGGGAAACCGTCCTTATACATCCCGAAGATCATAGAAACAACTTCAGCGGCGTCATCGTCCACCAGCAGGCGGTTCTTGTCCTGCGGGGCTTTCCGATACCCGAAGGGGACGAAGCTGCCCACATACTCGCCCTTCTTGCGCTTGACCTCCAGGCTGGTGCGTATCTTGATGGATATGTCCCGGCAGTAGATGTCATTTACCAGGTTCTTGAAGGGGAGGGTGATGACATCGGTGCTGCTACCGGGCGCCATGCTGTCGTAGTTGTCGTTGATGGCGATATAGCGGATGCCCATCGCCGGGAATATCTTCTCCAGGTAGTTCCCGGCGTCGATATAGTTCCGTGAGAACCTGCTCAGGTCCTTGCTGACGGCGCAGTCGATACGCCCGGAACGCATATCCTGGATCATCCTCTGAAAGCCGGGACGGTCCGTGTTGCTGCCGGTCTCCCCATCGTCGATGTAGGTGTCCACCAGCTCAAGGTCGTCGTGGCCCTCTATGTAAGCCAGACAGATGGCCCGCTGGCTTTGGATGCTGTTGGACTCCAGCCGGTCAGCATCCTCTCTGGATAACCGGGCATAGATGCCGGTCTTATAGATTTTGTTGGACATTTTGAACCTCCTTGTCGTCTGTCTGCCAGAAAACCGAAGGCCCTGTCCCGTATGGGAACGGAATACAAAGCCGCTGGCCTTGTGATGCTGTCCCTTTTTTGACCCAAGCACATTGTAGCGCCGGACCGCCTGTTTGTTAAGGATGTCAGGCCCCGGCAAGGTAGAGGGAGTTGATACGCTCCTCAATGGTCTCGCCCCTGTCCGCGAAGCTCAGCTTCACCACCACCCCGCCGTCCAGGTAGACATAGGGATTGCCGAGCTGCTCGATCCACGCCCGGATGCGCTCCTCGGTGGGAGCCTCCGGGTCGATATGGACCGTACTGCGGTCACGGAGCGCCGCTTTATCCACCTTGCGGAGGTCGATGTCCTTCATCGCCTCTGTCATGGCAACACCTCCGATCCCCCAAAAGGGCTTTTCAGCCTTTGGGTACTGCGTCCTTTGGCCTCTCCCAACATCTTATGGGAGGGACAGGCCCGAAAATGACAACGATCTGCCCCGGCATGGAGCAGACCGCCCTATCCATCCCCGCGCAGCTTCTTCACCGGCCCATAGTCCCCGAAACGCTCCACGGTGCGGAATATCCGCTTGTTGTTCACCCACCGCTGGAGATGCCTCGTGATGGGCGGCGCTGTTGGCCGCTCATAGACCATCACATAGGGGTCGTACCCCATACGGCGCAGGGTGTCCACCCGGTAAAGGTCCTGCTCGTGGGTGCTGTTGTAGTTCGTCAACACGTAGACCCGCTTGCGGCGGAAGTCCCTGATCTTGGACAATTCCGAGAACCGCTGGAAGCAGCCGGTCAGGTCAACATTGGGGTTATCCCACGCGAAATGGATGGTTTTCGTGCGGACCCTGTTCAGGAGCGCCGCGTTGTCCGGCGTGATGAGGCGGATGTCCAGCCCCTGGGAGAAGTCCACCAGGGCGCGGCTGTCGGCAAGCTGCCCGATCAGCCGCTCATGATCCGGGCAGGCCAGCAGATTGGCGTCCATCAGCTTGATCTCCCTCTGGCCGTCCCAGAACTCGGACAGGTCAGCCACATGGACGCTCTCTGCGCCCTCCTTGCCGGACACCACGCAGAAGCCGCAGCGGTTGGGGCAGCCCCTTGTCAAAAAGCCGTAGGCCGTGTCCGGGAACTGCGGATAAAGGCCGTAGTCAGGGCGGGTATGCTCCACGGCGTCCGGCAGGTTCGGCCCCGGACCGTAGCCGGTGCCGCCGCAGACCAGCTTGTCGGCGTTGGTGACGGTGATCCTGTCCTTGGAGTAGGTGTCCGTGAACACCCGGCTCTTGTAAACGAGGTCGTACCGTCCCTCCGGGGTCCACCACTCCACATCGTCCCCCTGGGCCTTGTGGCAGGCGGACAGCTTCATCAGGCACAGGTTCGGCCACCGATGGCTGTCTACATCAATAAGCCCGATCTTCAAAAGCCCACCTCCTCGTGGAATAGCAGGGAGCGCCCGCCCCGGAGGGCAGACGCTCCCGTCAACTGTCTCAGAACTTCATGGGCAGGGCGGTCTTTGCGCTGGAGCCGTTGTAGATGCGGTACACCTGGTAGAGATACCGCTTGTACCCCGGCAGGCTCGTCATGGCCCGGCCCTCCCGGAAGATCACCACCGGGTCCACCTGGCGCAGCCGTGTCACCAGCCGTTTGCGGCTGTACTCCCCGCGGTAGAGGTCCACGAACTCCACCACGCCCTGCACCGTCTCCGCCCGGAGGGAGTCCGGGTCTCCCTTCCAGGCGTCCACGATGGACTGCATCGCCTCCCGGTACACCCCGTCCCCGACCTTCTGGAACAGGCCGAAGGCGGTGCTGATGCAGGCCAGCCGCTTCGCCCCCCTGGTCTGCCTGTAGTCCACATAGAGGCCCACGGCCTCCGTTGCTTTCAGGAACGCCATCGCGTCCTCATCGCCGCCGTAGACCAGCGCCCGGAACTTCGCCCCGGCGGTCAGGCTGGCGGACGCGCCCGTCTGCTGGGCGAACAGCAGCGCCTCATCGCTCTCGGTCAGGCCGTAGAACACCTTGCAGCGGATGGGCAGGTCCCGCCCGCCGTTGAGCAGTTTCCGGGCGGCGATGGTGTGCTGGCCGTCAAAGACATAGTAGCGGCCGTTCCGGCTGCTGACCTTCGGCTCGTTGGCGATGCGCTCATCGAACTCGGCGGCGATCCTGCGGACCCGGTCCTCGTTCAGGGTGCGCTGGTAAGTAGTGCGGGGAATGATAAGCTCCTCGCTGCCCAGCATCACTTCCCGGCAAAAGAGATTTTTCGTGTTCATTCTGTGTATCCTCCCTCAATGTTCAGGATGTATTGTTTCAATTTCTGCATGGCTCGGATAAGGTCCGCCCTGTGGCTGCTGTCCGCTAAAAGCCCAGGATATTCCTGGAAGATGTGGTCGCAAAGTTCGATAAAGGACTGTATCTCAAGCTCTATGGAATTGAGCATGAAATCATCTGTGGCAGGTGCTTTGGGACGTTCCATCTCTGCCGATATTTCCCGTATCTGCTTCAGCGTGGACTGTCTGGGGCTTGCCGGTGCGAATCTGTGGTAAACAGGTTGGGGCTTCTCAGATGAGGACTTGCCGCTTCCTCTGGGCTTTTTCAGGGCGGCGGCAAGCTGGGGGCGCTCCTCCGGGGCGGCTTTTGCAACAGCGGCTACTGCCGATGCTGTCGGCTTGATTGTGCCTGTGAGTATTTCCTGCTTGATACCGGGAAGGGCTTCCTCGGCGGCATCCACACCTTTAGCAAAAGTCCCGGCCTCCCTCACATAACTTGCGGAAGTGTTTGTCTCTTTTGCAATGCGGGATTGTGTAACATGGCGGCTATTCTGGTGCGGACATTTTTTGTCCGCACCACTTTCATCAGATGCAGTATGCTGGTTTCCATGAAAGGCATCCGCCTGTTTCTCTGCCTCATACCGCTGTCCGATCAGGTACTTCTTCTGCTGGGGCGTCAGGTTGCGCCTGCCGAGCTGGTTCTTGCATATCCACGAAAGGGCTTCATAGCGGTTGGCAAAGGACAGCTTGTGGACTGCGTAGGTCAGCTCCGGGTGCTTCTGGATGATCTCATAGCGGTTATGGCCGTCCAGGATCGTGCCGTCCCAGACGATGAGCGGCGAAAAGACCGCCCCGTCCGACAGGATGTTCTCCTCCAGCAAGGTGAACTCGTCCTCCGTCAGCGGCGGTATCTTGTCCCGGAACTCCGGGTCGATGATGAGCCTGTCCATCAGGACACCTCCGTTCCCGCAATGGGCGCGTAGTCCTTATCAAGCCCGACACTCACCAGGAGGGCGGCGTTGACCCGCCTCATCTGCTCCCCGGTGAGCCTGCCCACATAGCTCTGCACCCGCCGCTTGTCGATGGTGCGGATGACCTCCGACATAAACAGGGACGGCGCAAGCCCCTGGGCATCATCCAGCACCACATGGGTCGGCTGCTTGGGTTTCTTAAAGGTCCTTCTGGTCACGGCGATCACAATGATGGTCGGGGAGTGGTAATTGCCCGTGTCGTTCTGGATGACCAGCACCGGGCGGATGCCGCCCTGCTCATGGCCGGTCACCGGGTCCAGGTCGGCGTAGTAGACCTCGCCGCGGTGGAAATCGTGAAAATTACGATCCATATGGATACCTCCTTCTTCTGGTATGTAAAGGAGCGGCCCAGCGCGGCAAATGCCGTCTCCAGACCGCCCCTCAAAGTTTCATAAAGCGTGTTTTTGATCCCTATTTGTCCCCGACACCCCGGAATCACGGGAATCATCAGGCTCGTCAGCTTGCGAAGCTGCTCTCATAGGCGTCTAACCTCCCCGCCTTCATTGTGGCCGGGCCGCGAGTTACGGAAGTATCATTATCGCTGTCTGTTGTCATCGCCAAACCAAGAGCAACTTGGCATTTTCAGTCGGATGGATCGCTCCCCCCAAAACCGGGGATCGTGGCGCTCCGCTGTGCAGGCTATTCCAGACAGTAACGTGGTCTTGTCTCCAAGACTTCCTGATGACTGCGTATTCAGTTTTCAAAGTCCACATCAGCGGGTCGCCCCGGCTGATGGTTTAAGTTTAGAGGAAAACGGGCAGTATTCTTATGGCGCAGGAGTACCAGCCGCCGGTCTTGTTACGACCAGTCACATATCCTCCCGCAGAGCCGCCAGGGTTTGAATAACGGCATCCAATCGCGCCCTTACCTCGCTGTCCGAGACCTTACCAAGCACCAGATAATCGAGGCTGGCGTTGAAAAAAGCGGCAAAGTCGATCAGAATATCCAGCGAACAGCCACGCTTGCCGGTCTCGATCTTCGCCAGATGGACGGTGCTGACATTCAGCCGCTCCGCCAACTGTTCCTGCGTCAGCCCCTTTTCCCTGCGGAGCTTCTGGATGCGTCTGCCAGTCTCCAAAGTGTCATAGCTCATAAAAAGTCCTTTCCCGGACACAGCGGGGAAGGACTTTTTGTGTGGTCCAAGCTGTCTCCCTGCCGTGTGCGCCGGCCTGGAAACCGCACTCTGACAAGGAAAATCTGACAGGCCCTTATGTATGAAAAAAGAGGGGCCATGTGCGGAAATGCACATGACCCTATAAACGTCTGACAGCACAGGAAAGCATGACATTTCCTACAGCTGCCCACCCATGCGCCCTTGTCCGGCACTGATGGACCGCCATATGAGATACCCTTGCCCTAATGCATATCAGGCACGATATTTTTTGTGGATAGGCCATGAAGCCCGTCCTTATGTGCCTATTCTATCTGGCGGTCTCCTGAAAGGACAGGCCAGACAATGGCGCTTTTAACAACGCATAAGTTTAGGAAAATCGCCGTTATCCCGGCTTTCATACTCTGTATCCCTGCTCTCGGCTGACGCTCAAACAGATCATCAGGCGGGATTATGGGCATGAGATGGTGACATATCATGGCACCTGCTATCCTCAAAAAATTTCTGGCAGAGTGTCCTTAACCGCCAGAAAAGGAAAAAGCGCCCACCACACGGTGAGCGCATCAAGCGAAGTATCGTATTCGGCTTTATCTTTTTAGGTGATCCGGCACGATGATCTCTCCAACCGGGATCTCCCGCAATTCCTTTTTCATCGTATGGGTAAATCGGATAGTCCCGGCAGTACCACCCTTTTCCCGACCATCGTAGACGGCGATCACCCGGTCGGAGTGTTCCACCATATAGCGGTTGCGGTGGGAGTAAACGCTGGGCTGGTATTCCTCCCGGATGACAACAACATCCGTGCAAGCCTCCAGCATATCATAGGTCCACTTCTTTTGCCGCAGATTGTCAAGCCGCTTCTGGTAGGGGATCACGGCCACAAGCTCCAGCGCCGGGTTTGACTTCTGCATTTCCAGCACGATCTCGGCAAAATACTGGTCCACGCCTTCGGCAAAGCCGCTCATAAAGCAAGTAAAGCCGTCAGCGACCGCCTTCTCGATCGCCTTCCGCAGAGCCGCCTTTATGCGGTTGATCTCCTTTTGGGGCAAATCCCTGTGTCCTGTGACACAACAAGTCTTTTTCTGCATCTGTCTTTCCTCCGTTTGATATTGATGGACTGGCCGGTTCCCTCCGTTTGAAGCGGCTCTGTTTCAACATACCCGGCCACAGCTCCCACAGTCAAGGATGTCGCAGGGCAACACGCATGAGTAGATATAACCTTTTACTCTTGTCAATAATAGTAGATATGATTTAGCAAGTCAATGATAATACCCTTTTTCACTTTGCGAATATGTCCGTCTCATAAGGTACAATCTAATACAAGGTGGAGGTGAGGGCGATGTATGAAGATTTTCTCCCGGAGCGGCTGGCAAAGCTAAGGACGCAAAAGGGCGTATCTGCCCGTGATATGTCCCTGTCGCTGGGACAGGCAAACAACTATATCAACAACATCGAAAACAAGAAGGCTCTGCCCTCCATGCAGGCTTTCTTTTACATCTGTGAGTACCTCGATGTGACGCCCCAGGAGTTTTTTGATGAAGGGAACGCCCACCCAGAGGCGCTCCAGGCATTTATAGCAGAGGCGAAAAAGCTGGATTCCCAATCGTTGGAATACATCCTCGGCATCATGAAAAAGCTGAATGATACAAAATGAAGCGGCCAAGCGACTGGCCGCTTCATTTTGTATTGTACCCGATGATATTCAGGATATGTCCTGCTCCTATACTGGCGATAATCCAAGATGAGTAATAGAAATTGAAACCCTCTGTATTCTTCGAGCAAAGGGATTATAGTGTAACCTGTGGATGAGTCCCCAAATTGAGACTCGGCAACACTTGTCAGGGAGGATCTTAGCCTCTCTTGACTACCCTAAAGCACTGGGGCGCAAGACTGTCAAGACCACCGCAGGTGGGACATAGTGATGCCTTGATAATCTTGTGAAACGGTGCTATTTTCAGCCCTGTTTTGTGCGTCACTCAAAATGCAGAAAAGCTTTGCTATGGATGGCCTTTGCATAATTTGTTGCCCATACATTCTACCGATGGGCCACAAATTTTTATATTTTCAGCTCATCTTGATGTTGACCTTTTAGGTAAATGGGTATATAATAGCATTGACCTAACAGGTTAATGCCACTATGCAAAGGAGATAAGACCATTGACAAAATTATTAGATTTAGACGCCTCAAGGCGGGATGCGCTTCTCAATGCAGCGCTAAAGGAATTTTCAATACAAGGATATGACAATGCTTCAACAAATGTAATAGCAAAAGAAGCTGGCTTTTCTAAAGCGCTCATGTTTCATTATGTAGGTAGCAAGCAAGAACTCTTTTTGTTTACCTACGATTATTTCAACGAGCTACTTGATAGGGAGTATTTCAGTAGAATGGATTATTCAATCAAAGATATATTTGAAAGGCTGCGAACATCCTATCTACTTCAAATCGAGTTAATGAAACAATATCCTTGGATTATTGACTTTAATAAACTTTCTGCTAAAACGAAGTCCGACGAAATCAATAAGGCTCTTGAAGATAGAGCCAGCGCAAAGAAAACCTTTGAAATTTTTGATATGATTGATGTTTCAAAATTTAGGGTCGATCTTAATGTCGAAAAGTGCAAGCAATTTATTCTATGGGCGAATGTCGGTTTTACAAATCAGATTTTGGACAATATAAGGAATTCAGCAGACAAGAATCCTGATTATAACCATATCATTACAACACTGGATGATTACCTTGACGAATTGCGGAAAGTTTTCTATGTGGCAGATCGTGAAGGAACAGATTAACAAATGCGGTATGAAAAAACAGAGTATCTTCTTTGCGATTATTCTTCTAACATTATGCACTATTATTTATTCTAATGACCAATGGGTAGATAGGAGTAATGAAATGTATAATCCGATAATTGTTGCGTTTCCTTTAAGGGGAGAATGGTACTCTCCAAACACGCCAGGAACTAAAATCCCAAGTCACGGAACAGATCAGTTAGGTACAAGATATGCCTATGACTTCATTCAGGTTGATTGGGATAGAGCAGGTTATCCTGCCTATCGTGCCAGTTTGCCTCAATACCTTCTGTTTGGAGTCCCCTTAAATGAATATTATTGCTGGGGGCAAGAAGTATATGCCCCCTGTGATGGTGTTGTCGTTCAAGCGGAGGATGACTATAAGGAACGCGCACGAACGAACTTGTTTTCAGATTTAGCTAACGCTTATAAAAATGCTCATTATTTCGACCCAGCAAAAGACGATGTACGATCAGTCGCAGGCAATTATATAATAATTGAATATGCTGATAACATATATGCTGCTCTCGTGCATCTTCAAACTGGCTCTATTCAAGTCTCTGTCGGGCAAACTGTAAAGAAAGGGGACTTCATTGGTAGAGTAGGTCATTCTGGTAACTCCTTTGCCCCGCACTTGCATTTTCAACTAATGGATAGTTGCGACATAAGCGTTGCAAATGGTTTGCCCTGTGCTTTTGAAGAATATGAGATATTTCAAGATGGTGAATGGAAAGCCATGACAAATAGCATTCCTACAAATAAAGATAGGATACGATTTCTAAAATATAACGCAGAGAATACAGAATGATGATTCCTTACGCCTTGGATATTTGAAGGAGGTGGTGACATGGGAAATTAACTGTATTAGATATATCTAAATCGGGTGAACAGATTGGTGAGAAATTATTTGCGCTTCTAAACTCAAAGCAGCAGCAGGAATTGATCCAATATGTCCTAACAAAAGAAGAACGGGAATGTTCTGTTATTTCCACAAGCGGCAGAATGTTCCCGATTCCTTCACTTGAAGTGGGTTCCCGATTGACAGAAGTTCAAGCCGAGGGTTTGTATTTCTGTCTGGAGAACAGAATTGTATATGTCCGTGAGACCGAGATCATGCTGACGGTAAAAGAGTTTGACATCTTTGCCCTGCTCATCATGAATCCCCGCCGGGTACTCACCTATGACATGATAATAGACC
>CAJUFJ010000085.1:0-2106 GCA_910585815.1 uncultured Oscillospiraceae bacterium
TTGCGCTGCAAGCCTTTCCTCTAAAACTTCGGGATATTCTTTTCTTCGGGATAATTTTGACAGGGTGAACCAAACGTGATGATGTCCACGGGCGGGACCTCGCCGCCGTGGAGCTGGGTAATGTCGCCCAGGTGCGCCATATCCGGGAAGTGGCGTTTCGTGATGGAGATAGGGGCCTTTTCGATCTCGCTGGCCCACAGGGGAACGATCCCCTGACGCCGGGCGGCCAGGGGGAACACGCCGATCCCGTCAAAGAGGCTCCCCAGGGTCAGCAGCGGCCCTGCCCCTTTACCGTCAGAATACCCTCCAGGGTGGTGGCCGTGATCTTGAGGCGCTGGGCCACGGCGATGTCGTTTTTCACCGCCTCGGTGACAGCGTGGCCGCACACCACCAGCACACGGGAGCGGCGCAGCAGGTCCCGGCTCATATCAATGCTGCTCTTGTGCTCCTCCGGCACAGCGTCATTGAGAAACAGGGGGAGATACAGCGTGGGGCAGATGGGGGAGAAGCCCGCCTCGTAGACAGCCCGGCAATACCGGGCGGCCTGCTCCGTGGCCTCCGTGGGGTCGCCGCTCCAGGCGGCGGTGACATACGCCAGGGGCATTTTCATTTTGATAACCTCCGTTCAGATATGGATAGCGTGTTGAGGATAGGTACAAACAGGATTGTTTGGAGAGGAGCGGTCAACCCTTTTCCCCCCGCCCCTTTCCCAATCTTGGGAAAGGGGGGCGGCTCTGGAGGATATATCCCCCGTCGCGCCTTGGGAGTAGCACAGCCGGGACTGCCAGTCAAGGGTGCGGAGCACCGCCGCGCAGCGGCGGCTTTGCCCTTGACAGGCTGCCCCGGCTGTGCTATGGGTGGCGCGGCGACGGGGGATAAATCCAGCAGAGCCCTTTTCACGGGAGACGGGGGGACGGGAAAAGCTCTGGACACCGTGTCCAGAGCTTCCGCTTACTTCTCCCTATCCGTCTTTTTCTCCCCCTTGCCCAGCTCCGGGGGCTGCTTCTCTTTCCACTCCCCCAGCAGGGCCATGATCTGGTCCTTCATCTCACGGGGCGTCTTGTCCTTCCCAAAATATTGGGCCAATTCCGCAGAGCTGATGATCACGTCGAAATCCTCCTTTTTCTTCTCCTGGCTCAACACCGCGTCGATCACGTCCGGGTTGAGCTGGTTCTTTTCGTCCATCTCCCGCAGCTTCTTGGCCTGGGCCTTGGAGGGGGACGACTGCTGCCCCTCAATGGACACGGCGATATACTTCTGATGTTCGGGCCGGATACGGGAAATCTCCACAGCGGGAGTGAACGACAGCTTTCCGCCGTCCATAAACTGTTTCAGCTCCGGCACAAGGTCATTCAGATAAATGTACCGCTGGACCGTCTTTCCACTCATGCCGTTGCGCTCACCCACCTTGTCCAGAGACAGCTTGCCCAGGTCCGCGCCGTCGCCCCGCGTCCCCTGGTGCTTGATGGCCTCATACTGCTGCTTCAAGGCCGCCGCCTTTTCGCTGGGCCGGATCGTTTCACGGTGGCGCAGGTTGTCGTCTGTCATGGCAAGGACCGCTTCATCATCCGTCATGTTGCGGACGATACAGGGCATATTTTTGTAGCCCGCCAGCTCGCTTGCCCGCTGCCGCCGATGGCCCGCTATGATCTCATAGCCCCCGCCCTCACGGGGCCGCACCAGGGCGGGCTGGTGGACGCCGCCTGCCTGCACAGACGACACAAGCCCTTTCATCTCATTATCGTCCCGGACGCCGAAGGGGTGGTTCTGGAATGGGTGGAGATCGGAGAGGTCCAGATAGACGATCTCCTCCTTTTCCCCACGGGAGGCGTCCTTGGGCTGGGGCGGCTCCTCCGGCGCGGGCGCGGGAGGGGGCGGGGCCTCCTCTTTCGCCGGGGCGGGCTGACTGGCCGCCTTGCCCTGCCTGGGAGTTTTGGCCGCCCTGCCAGCACCGCCCCCTCTGGGGGCCTGCTTCTCCGCCTTGGGCGGGCGGCCCTTGCGTTTGGGTTTCTCACCCTGGGCCGGGGCCTCCTTGTTCTTGGGGCGGCGGCCACGGCGGGGTGGCTCCGGCTGCTCCTGGGGCTTCTCCCACTCCTGCCCGCCCTC
>CAJUFJ010000085.1:2206-8989 GCA_910585815.1 uncultured Oscillospiraceae bacterium
TTTTCCTCCTTTCCCTGTCACGCAAAAACGCCGCCCTTTTTACAGCCGGGCGGCGTTTTCGGTAAGGTTGACAGTCCATTTTGTTGTTGTTTATATTGTTTCCCTTTGTCAAGCGTTGCAAGCAATCTTGTTTCAATCGTCCCAGACGCTACGATGTACCATTTTGGCGTGTTAACATCTAATGTTCATATGTCTTGGATGAGAACCGTTTGTGGAAGATTGAAAAGTGATTACCGTTATTCGGGTGCGATTGTTTACAATACATTCCCCTGGCCTGCTCCCACCGATACCCAAAAATCCAAAATCGAGCAGACCGCTCAGGCGATTTTGGACACCCGGGCCCTGTACCCGGATTGTAGCCTTGCCGATCTCTACGATGAAACCACCATGCCGCCAGAGCTGCGCCGTGCCCGCCAGCAGAATGACCGGGCTGTCATGCAGGCGTATGGGTTTGATGTGGCGACCACCACTGAGACGAGCTGCGTGGCGGAGCTGATGAGGATGTATCAGGTAATCAGCCAAAAAGCAGGTGATACATAACAATGGAGAAAAAGGTGATAGAACACGCCCCTGTTGCATTTCCGTATAATGACTATGTTCAAAGTGCTAATACGTTGTTTCACTTTATGAGCAAAAGTGAACACTTGGAATGGATTTTGAAAAATAGGGCTATTGCACCTCGATACTGTGTTGAAGATATGGCATATTTGAATATCGTGACTGAAGATAGTTCTTTTCAGAAGGTTGCTGTGCTGCAAAAATGCTTCTGCGATATTCCATTCCATAAACTAACTGACACATTTGAGCTTGATATAGTCGGGGATTCCGCTGAGATGCTAAGCGATGCCGAAAAGTTGGATTTGTCGAAGTGGAACACCCATCCTGATTGTTATGGAAAATATGCAATTGCTTTTTCAAAAAAATGGGGCGAAAATCATCATTTACAGCCGGTTCAATATATCAACACAGATTCTGCATATGCGACAGAGTTTTCAAAATTATTTTCAAGTCTATGGAGTGCAGAACAACTTCCTGACGACTATGCAGATGATATTCTCAACCGTCTTTCATTCATGAAACCACTGCGTGGAACAATGAGCAGGTCTTTTAATCGAACAGATGGTAAGATCATACGGGTTGAGTTACAAAAAAATTTTCATGACGAACGCGAATGGAGGTATGTTCCTGATGTCGAAGCTGTAACAGCAACTCAAATTGAACGTGTCATTGCAAATCCTTATATGATACCTCTCATCGAAGAAATAAACAAAACCCTTATGACACAAAATTATCAGCGTCTTTGGCTGGAGTATGATTATGACGAAATCCGATACATTATTGTCCCAGATGCGCAAGGACGGCTTGATTTCATAGATATTATTTTACAAATCCCAGACTGTCAATTTTCTTGTAAAGACAATGCTATTAGAAGCAAATACGTTCTAATCAGCAAAATTCTGGCGTTAGATGAGATAAAGAAGGATTGGTAAAATGTCAAATATACTTAAAGACGTATTTTCTAAAAAGATGTTTGAGATGGGACTAAATTTGCAATTCCGAGATGTTGAAAGCAAAGCTGAATTTGAAAAAGCTATGGAAACCGCCTTTGAGGAAGGGCGACCTGTTGAAATAACTGGGGTGTCAGCGATAAATACAAGCATCAAAGCTGGCGATATGGTTTATCCGCATACAATTGACGGAAGCATTGGAAAAGTCGTCTTGTATCCTTATAATGAACGCATAAAAAAAGAACTGGACACAGAATACGGAAAAAGGACTATTTATTTTAGGAAAGGCCAAACTAAAAGTGAAATTTTTATAGAAACAGGAGAGGATAAAGCAATTTTTTTAAAGTTGGCATTTGCTAAGGAGGGACACACCGCAAACTTCACATACAGAATGCAATTTAATAAATCCACTCAAATTAAAAGTATTGCCGAAGATCTTTGCACTGCAATAAGCATTATAAACTTTTGGTTCAAAGAAGGCAATTATTTAGCGGTGGCCGAGGACAGAAACAGTTTAGAAAATATCAGGAAATCATTTCAAATAACATTTTCCTGTTTTGATAAATTGGTTGCAATTGAACAAGAACTTCAATTGTTGTTTGACCCGGCACAGATAGATAGCATTGATAACCACGTTACTGAAGTCGAAGAATTATACTTGCTTTTAGTTAGGAAAATTCCTATCCGCTTAAATGCAAAGCTTACGTCCACTGAGTCTACTGGAATTACTTTAGAACAGCCCCTACAAGATTTGAAGATAGGCGCAGAAATCGCCATCAATTTTTCTGGCAAAAGTGTGTACTCGCTTTTCGGACAAAATATATCAGTATATACAGCTAATTTTTTGTTTAATGCTTTGGTTCAAGAAATTATAACTGAAGATAATGATACCACAAAAATACTGTACGGAGATGTCGATAGTCGGCCAATGTACATCTCTTACACTGGATTTAAGACAGAAGAAGAAGCCGAGATGGAGCGGCAGGCAATACTGGAAAAAAACGAAATATATAAAAACGCTATTACTGTTTCGGGACACTTAAAAGATGACTTTTCCAGTATAGACAAATGATGCTTATCAATAGTAAGGCCAGGGAGTGCAGTTTGCGCTACGCTCCCTGGCGCTTATTGTATCAGACGTAAAGCAATTCGCTACGAATAATTTCTAATGCTCGATTTTGGATACTATTCATCCGTCTGACCCATTCCATCTGATTTTCAGCCTTGAAATGCTCTGTAGTCCCCTCCTGCTCTGCCAGTTGTTTGATCAACTGAGAAAACATAGATTCTGCCTGGGTATCAACCTCAATCAAATGGTCATTCAACTTGCCACTGAGAAGCAGAGCGTTGTAGAGTGGCCCCCGCTGTGTTTTCAGGTAGTGCCTCCTACGCCGCCCCCAGATACCAACAGGAGCGGTTTCAGGCAGAGCCAAATCGGGCAGAAGATAATTACCTTCTCGATGATAGGTGCCACCCATTTCCTCAAATAATGATTTCATTGCAGATTCCTCCGTTTGTTCAGATTATCTACAATACACCGTATCGATTGTCTCTATTACATTTTTTGAAACCATCGTTACGGAACCTCATTATGTGGGATGCAGCCCTTTCTGTGTATTCAACGCCTCACCTGTTGATTCAGCAGGTCTAGAATGTTGGCGCTGTTGATGGCACAGCGGCGGATGTTCTGGGCGGCGTCCAGGGCCACCATGCCGCTGGCCACCGCGACAAAGGCCAGCAGGACAGAGACGAGGATGATTCCAAGGCCGGCAAACACTACCGGAAATCCCCCGGCGTCCGGGCCCATCATAATCATAAGACCGCCGAAGATGATGCCAACCATGCAGATGGCGGTGAACAGGAGCCACAGGAATACCCGCAGCAGCATAATCCAGCCGCCGCCTCTGCCGGACTGTCCGGCGGGCAGGGGGTCCGGTTTGGATGGGGAGGGCGTGGGGCTGTCTGGAGGGGGAGGGGGATAGGGTTGCCTGGTCTGATTGCCGTAGCCAAAATTGGTACTCATTGCGCCTTTCCTTTCTCGTGTAAGTTAACACACTAAACCCTGCTGAATTGCAGGGGGCTTGAAAATATTGTAATACGGTGGTCGAATTTTGTCAAGGAGAAAAGGAAAAGGGATGCGCCTGTCTCATAAAAATCCGGACGGTACATTATGTAGGGCAGGGGTTCTACCCCTGCCTATCCCCGTAAGGGGATAAAACGGCATCGTAATGAGGCAAAGGCGGAAACGAGGTAAGGCAAGGGCAGAGCCCTTGCCCTACATGCGGCAGCTTTCCTGAATTTATGAGGCAAGCATGCTGTTATTTTGCCACAAACACCATAACGCTCCGGGCCCGGACGGTGACCTGGAGGCCGTTGACAGGGTGTTCGGACTGCTCCGCCGTCCAGGTGTCCACCGCTTTGACCCAGTCCATGGAGGCGGGCAGCTGGGGCAGGGTGACGGTCAGGTCCTCCCACCAGGCGTTGGAGGCCACGTAAACCACTTGGGAGCCGATATCCCGCTCCCAGCCGGAGAACATCACCCCCACATACCGGTCGTGACCCTCGAAGGGGCGGTCGCGCCAGGGGGTCACGCCGTGGAAGCTGACTTCCGGGAAGCCGCAGGAGCCGTCCCCTGTGCCGGCCCGCAGCACCCGGTGCTCCTTGCGGAAGCAGATCATAAAGCGGAAGAAGTCGAACATGTCCCGGTTGGGCTCCAGCCGTCTCCAGTCCAGCCAGGAGATGATGTTATCCTGACAGTAGGCGTTGTTGTTGCCGAACTGGGTGTTGCAGAACTCGTCCCCGGCCAGGAACATGGGGGTGCCCCGGGAGCACATGAGCAGGGCGAAGGCGTTGCGGCACATCCGCCGGCGCAGCTCGATAATGGCTGGGTCCGCGGTCTCTCCCTCGGCGCCGCAGTTCCAGCTGTTGTTGTCGTTGGCCCCATCGGTGTTGTTCCAGCCGTTGGCCAGGTTGTGCTTGCCGTTGTAGCAGTACAGGTCCCACAGGGGGAAGCCGTCGTGACAGGTGATGAAGTTCACCGAGGCGTTATCCCGCCCCTGGCTGGCGTACAGGTCGGGGGAGCCGGCCAGGCGCAGGGCGGCCCCCTGGGCAAAGCCCTCGTCCCCCTTGAGGTAGCGGCGGATGTCGTCCCGGTAGCGGCCGTTCCACTCCGCCCACCGGTTCCAGGCGGGGAAGGTGCCCACCTGATAGAGCCCGCCGGCGTCCCAGGCTTCGGCGATGAGCTTCACATTGCCCAGGATGGGGTCGAAGGCCAGGGCCTGGAGCAGGGGAGGGGCCCCCATGGGGGAGCCGTCCTCGTTGCGGCCCAGGATGGAGGCCAGGTCGAAGCGGAAGCCGTCCACCCGGTAGGTGGTGACCCAGTAGCGCAGGCAGTCCAGAATCATCTGCCGGACGATGGGGTGGTTGCAGTTCATGGTGTTGCCGCAGCCGGAAAAGTTGTAGTACTGCCCGTCGGGGGTGAGCAGGTAGTAGATGTTGTTGTCAAAGCCCTTGAAAGAGAAGAAGGGCCCCTTCTCGTTGCCCTCGGCGGTGTGGTTAAAGACCACGTCCAGATAGACCTCGATGCCCCGCCGGTTGCAGGCCTGAATCAGCCGCTTGAGCTCGTTCCCCTCCCGGTTGTACTCGGTGGAGGCGGTGTAGCTGGTGTTGGGGGCAAAAAAGCCCACGGTGCTGTAGCCCCAGTAGTTATACAGGGCCTTGCCGTCCACGATGCGGTAGTCCTGCATCTCGTCAAACTCAAAAATGGGCATCAGCTCGATGGCGTTGATTCCCAGGTCCTGGAGGTAGTCCAGCTTTTCCATCAGGCCGGCGAAGGTGCCGGGGTGGGCCACGCCGGAGGACGGGTCCTTGGTGAAGCCCCGGACATGAAGCTCGTAGATAATCAGGTCCTCCATGGGGATGAGGGGCTGGGCCATGTCCGCCCAGTCAAAGTCGTCCTTCACCACCCGGGCCTTGTAGTGCTGGCCCCGGGGGGAGGAGTCCCCCCACTGGCTCTGGCCGGTCACCGCCTTGGCGTAGGGGTCCAGCAGGTACTTGCTCTTGTCGAACACCAGGCCCTTCTTGGGGTCGTAGGGGCCGTCCACCCGGTAGGCGTACTCAAATTCCTCAATGTTCAGCTTGAACACGATCATAGAGTAGACGTTACCGATGCGGTAGTGTTGGGGGAAGGGGAGCACGGCGAAGGGCTCGTCCTGCTCCCGGTGAAAGAGGAGCAGCTCGATGGAGGAGGCCCCGTGGGAGTAGACGGTGAAGTTGACGCCGCCGGGGATGGCGGTGGCGCCGTTGCTGTCGTAGAAGCCGGGGCGGACGTCGAAGCCGGAGATGTGGTCCAGGGGGACCAGGTGGAAGGCGCGGGTGGGGCTCACGGGGACGGCGCTGTCCGCCCCGGGCTGGGGGATGGGAGATTGTTTCGGCATGGATCGATCCTCCTTGTATAAAATAGGCCTACTGTCATTATACGCTTTTTTTGCGATTTGTCATTTCTTTTTGTCTGATATTTCAGGCTTTTTGTACTTGCGCCAACCGGCGAAGTTTGTTATAATCAGCTTATCCCGTGCCGGTGCGCAACGGGCCGCCGGCGCAATTGAAGGAAAGTAAGGAGCGATTGATTATGGGTTTTTTCGGAGGACAGACCAGACAGGATCCTGCGACCACTCCCTCCTTTGAGGAGGATACTTTTGAGGAGGCTTTTGACGCCCTGCCCACCCTGCCCCAGCCCCAGGACAATACCGTGATTGCCAAGGGAATCACCTTTACCGGCGTGATTGAGGGCGAGGGTATTGTGCAGATCGAGGGCCGCCTGGAGGGCGAGATCAAGCTGAAGGGCTCCGTCACTGTGGCGACCACCGGCGAGGTCCAGGGTCCCATCACCGCCGACGCGGTGCGGGTGGCCGGCGAGGTCACGGGCAGTATCACCGCCCGGGAGCACCTGTGCCTGGAGCGCACCGGCAGCATCCACGGCGACGTGTCCACCTGCTCCCTGGTGGTGGAGAACGGCCGTCTGGACGGCAGCAGCAAGATGCTGGTTCCCCCTGAACGCCCCCATGAGGTGCAGCCCGCTGAGATCAACGTCAGCAGTCTGGATTTCGATATCCCCTTGGACGAAGGCTAAATGGAAGACGGCCCGGAGCGCAGGTGAACTGCACCCCATTTGTTAGACAAGTATGGTATACTATCTAACAAGTGGGGTGCATAATTATGTGAACTGCCCCCCATTTGTTAGACAGTGTGGTATACTATCTAACAAGTGGGGGGT
>CAJUFJ010000086.1 GCA_910585815.1 uncultured Oscillospiraceae bacterium
TATTGGTACGGATACGCGTCCAGTGTTCGCTGGGAAAATCGCAGTAGGTAAGCGTTTCTTCAATACCATCTTCTACCTTCTTGGCGGCCTCTTTTAACTTCATAGCACGCAGTTCTTCCACCAAGATTTTTGCCTTCTCCCGGGCAGCTCTCTTGCTCTCCTGAGCGTGGATCGCCTTGAGCATCTTTGCCACCAGTTTCACCTTGGAACGAGGCGTGACTGAAAACACATTGCGGTAAAAGTGGACGATACAGCGCTGGTATTTGGCCTCCGGGAATACTTCTCCCACGGCCTCCAACATACCAAGGCACTTATCCCCAACCACCAGCCTGACCCCCTCCAGGCCGCGGCCACGCAGCCACTGGAAGGAGCTAACCCAGCTGGACTTGTTCTCCTTCATCCCCTCGGCGGCGCCCAAAACTTCACGGTATCTGTCCTCATTTACTGCAATCGCCACCAGTATCGCCACATTTTCATACTCTCCGCCCCAGTTCCGCCGCAGATAGATTCCGTCCACATAGACGTAGGGATATCTGCCGCCCTGCAAGGGCCGGTTCCGCCAAGCCTCAATGTGAACATAGGCTTTCTTGTTCAACTCACTGATGGTGGCTGGTGATACTTTACTGCCCCACAGAGCCTCGGTGATGTCCTCCACACGCCGCACCGATACACCGGCCAGGTACATCTCTATGAGCGCTTCCTCCACACTGCTTTCCCGGCGGCGGTACCGCTCGATGATGGCAGTCTCAAAAGAGATTCCCTTGAGTTTGGGCACCTTCAGGGTAACGTCCCCGGAAGTCGTGGTAAGATTACGGCTATAGTAGCCGCTGCGGTATCCCTGCCGCTGCTCATTGCGCTCGTACCGCGCCGCCTGCGTCAGCTTCTCTGCCTCCGCCTCCAGCAGTTCGTTGAGCGTTTCCTCCACGCTGCCTCGCACAAGTTCCTTTAGCTCACCCTTGATTACTTCCTCATTTAGCTGTACAATTTTTTCAGACATGGTTTGCTCTCTCCTTTCAGAATGGTGTGTCGCTACTTCATTCTACCAGAGCGCTGCAAACTATGTCTCTTTTCCTTTTTGCGAAACTTATTCTACCTTATCTCTTTTTTGACAACAAAAGACAGAAAATCCCTGAAATCTTCGGATTTCAGGGATTTTTCGTAGTTGTATGTTGACTAGTCGGCCCGTCCGCCGGCGGCGTACTGGCCCATATGGATATCCAGCACCGGCCGGGAGGGCTGGACCAGGGCGTCCTCGAAGCGGCATTTCCACTGGAGGCTTTGGTCGATATTGCCGTCGATCACACCATCGATGGTGTCGCCGTCCTTGATGGGGCGGCAGTTTTCCAGCACATAGGCGGCGATGTTATAGGCGTGCATTACCACCCAGTTGGGGTCCATGCCGTGGAAGTGATACTGGAGGTCCTCCATGTACAGCAGGGTCATGCCCAGGGTGTCCACCAGGGAGTCGCCGGTGCCGTCGATGTTAAAGAACCGGGCGTTGACAATGTAACGGATAAACCGGTTCAGGCCGGAGACAGTCCTGCTTCGGATGACATCGGCCAGCACCAGCTTGCCGGTGTTCAGGGAGTATACCGCCTCGCAGGTGGGAAAGAGCTCCAGCAGGGCCTCCAGGTAGTCCATGTCGAAGTCGGCCCGCTCCAGGGGGGCCAGGGCGCCGGTGAGCATGTCATTGGCGAAGACGCAGTATTTGCACTCGGACAGGATGCGGTCCCGGTCCTCCAGGCAGTCCCACATCTGGCTGCGCTTCATCTCGTCGATATTTTCGGGGTGGAAGGTGTCGCAGGGCATGACGGACACCTGCACCGGCCCCTGGCCGTTGCTGAATTTGGCGATGTGGTCCATGGCGGCAAAGAGGGCCAGGCCCTTCATGGAGCCGGACAGCTTGTCATCGGGCTGTGCCGCCTCCACTCTGCCGATGTGGCGCTCCAGCACCTCGGTCATCCGCTCCAGAGAGGGCATTTCGCACTTCTCCTTCATCAGCAGCTGGACCATAAACACCCCGCCAGGGCGAATCAGGGGGTCCATCTCGTCCAGAGGGGATTTCTTTTCCTCCGGCTCCGGCTTTTTTTCTTTTTTAAACAGTCCCATTTTGGGTCCTCCTTGCAACTAAGATAGTGAAATTATAGCACCTCCGGGAGAGGGCTGTCAACAAGGGGAGGGGGGCTGTAAATTTAGGAGAACTGCCGCATGTAGGGCAAGGGCTCTGCCCTTGCCTTACTTCGTTTTCGTCTTTGCCCGCCCTTGCCTTATTTCGATTCCGTTTTATCCCCTTGCGGGGATAGGCAAGGGTAGAACCCTTGCCCTACATGTCGTGCCGGACGGCATTTCCAGAGGTTTTTCGATTCAAATGGGACACGTCTCGGCAAAATACGGAATCCCCCCGCCACCGGACTACGTCCGGCGGCCCTCCCCCCTTTCGCAAGGGAGGCTTTTATCCCACCGGGACCAGACCATCCAGGGGAATATCCACGCTTCCGTCCTCAATGCGGATGTTGAGGGTGCCGCCCTGGAGCTGGGACAGGGCGGTAATCTCCTCTAGACGGTAAAGCTGTTCCTGTTCCTGGAGACCAGAGCCGCCTCCCTTGCCGCGCAGGGGTATTTTCATCCCGTCCCGACTAGTTAAGGAAACCCGTTCAGTGCCGCCCACCGCGCTCTGCCAGCGATGGCGGACCGCCTCGTCGTCCCCATAGAAATCGATTGGGATTTCCCGCTCCAGCGTAATTTGCAGGGTCATGGGAGACAAGTAGTACGATTTCATTGAAATGTTCACCCCATCGATTTCCCCAACCGGAATATTCACCTCATGGGTCTGTCCGATCTCCGTTTGGGGAAGTGGGATATCGCATGACCACGTCCCGGAACGTAGGGAAACAAACTCCAGAATATCGGTATCAAACCACCCGAAATCGGTAAATGACAGCCGAAAAAACGCCGCCTTCTGACAGTCCACACCACTATCCAGACGAAGTTCAAGCAGGGCGGTCATATGGTTGTCCGCCGGGTCTTCATCGTCTAGGCACCGTATGGTAAAGGCCCATCCGGACAGGTCATCCTCTGCGTAAGGTTCCCTGTCAGCATTCAAAAAATCCAACGTAAAGTCCCCGAACAAAAGAAACGGGTCCCCCTTGTTGTCCAGCGTGACCCCTTCTGGAGCGGTAAACTCGGCCAGCACCAAAAGAAAATGTTGGTCCATCAGCACCTGGCTGACGTGAAATTCAGCTCCGTTGTCCTTCACCGTCACGTCCACTGGCACCGCGCCGGGGGCCAGCAGCTCCGCCTGTTCCGGCCCCGCGCCGAAGTAGTCGATCAGCCGCTGATCCAGTCCCATCACCACAGCGGCGGCGCAGGAAATAACCATCAGCGCGGCGGCGATGGCCACCACGGTCAGTTTTTTCAGCTTCCCCATGGGTTTACCCTTCCTTTCTGTCTGGAGAAGGCGGTCCAGCACGGCCTGTTCCTGGGCCGGCGTGGGAGCAAGAGCGTCAAACATGCGGTTTAAGTCACGTGGTTCCATAGCCTTCCGCCTCCAATCGCAATTTCAGCTTCTTCCGCGCCTGAACCAGCCGGGAGCGCACGGTGGAGGGATTTTCCCCCAGCATTTGGGCGATCTCGTCGGTGGCGTAGCCCTGGTAGTAGTGGAGGAACAGCACCAGCCGGTGCTTCTCAGGCAGGGCGGCCACCTGCTCCCAGACCAGGCCGTCCCGGGGTTCCTCCCAGACCAGGGTGTCCAGGGCGGAAGCGTCCTCCCGGCACCTGCGCCACCAGTGCTTCAGCTGGTCCCGGCACTCGTTCCGGGCGGTGACAATGAGCCAGGCCCGCTCGTGCTCCGGATCACGAAATGCCTCGCCCCGCTCCATCACCCGGCGAAAGACAGTCTGGGCGGCGTCCTCGGCGTCGGACACGTTTTTCATCAGCACCAGGCAAATCTGATACACCAGCTTGAACTGCCGCCGGTAAATGGCCTCAATCTCCTCCCGGCTGTACGCTCCCATCGGGCCCGCCTCCTCTCTGTCCTTCTGTCTGTTACACGATTGGGAAGGGAATTTTGTTGAGGGTCTCACCTATTTTTTAAGCTGGACTTTTCATAAAATTCTGGGTATAATAGGAGTGTAAATGCGGGGCTTTGTGTATAGATGGGAGGTTGACATTAAATGGCTGATTTTATCCCCGACGACGGCATCCTGGTCAAGAATGCAAGGCTGGCAGTAAAGCTGGAGTTACAGAAAAAGCGTGCCTTAGGACAGCCGATTGCCAGGTTCAATCCAAAAACGAAGGAGATTTATATGGAAAACCCGGATGGAACCATCACTCCCATGGGCAGCGTAGCAGATCAGGGGCGATACAGTGAGCGGCTCAACTAAGAAACCGGAAATTATCGTATTTGCAGGACCGAACGGCTCTGGAAAGAGTACGTTCACAGCGGTTATTTTATTCGCTGCTATTATGTGTTGACTGCCAGCCCCTATATTAATGTGGCCAGAGTTTCCGGCCGCGTCTCAGCGGGCGGGCACGATGTTCCGGTGGATAAAATCATTTCCCGCTATCACAAGGCGTTGGCCTTAGTCCCTCAGCTTGTGCCCGTCTGCGATGTATGCCACATCTATGACAACTCCGACATGGTATACCGCATTTTTAAAAAGCGGAAAGAGCAGTATTGGTACTCCCCGCTGGAGAGCTATTGGCTGAAAAAAGACATTATCGCCCTTACCGGCGTCAAAACTGCGCGCCGTGCCGCGCTTAATCAATAGGGACAGCCCATTGGGCTGTCCCTTTCAAATGGCAATCAATAGTAGAAAAGCAATAAAAACAGACAAAAAACAAGAGAAGAAAAGATAAGAAAGAAAAGTCCTGAAAGAGAACGAACGCAGGAAGCGGATTGAATGGCAGATTTAATCTGCAGCCAATTGAAAAAAGACTCAATAGGTTGTCTGGAAGAAGCAACAGAGGAGTTAAAGCAATCACCAGAAGATAAAGTATCCGTCGGCTTTTTCTTTCTGGGCGTAATAAGTTCGATTGCCCGGTTATCCCGAAGTGTAGCTTTCCAGGCGGCGTCGGTGTAGGCACGGTCAGCAAAGAGTTTTCCGTTGACAACAGGAGCACAATCCAAATCAATCTGTTTGGCAGCCCAAAGGTCACAAAGCGAGGCCTGGCTGATTTGAAACGCACATGGAATGGGCAGCTTTCCTGGCCGAAGCATCACAAAGGCGTGGAGCTTAACTCCATGATACCACTCTTTGCGTGTGGCATTGTAGCACTTGTTGCACAGCGGTTTTCCGACCTTGGCCCCAGTGCTGTTGGAACGTCTTGCCAGCATAATTGGGCAGGAATCCACTGCATAACAATGGGAATCCTCGCTGCGAGCTTGAATTGCCTCCAGCCAAATTTCCGATAAAGCCCGAAATGCTCCAGCAATACGGTTTAATCTGCGGCAAAACGCCTGGTAGCTGGGCAGGGACGGAAACCACCCGAAAAGATGACTTTTCGTGTAGTTATAGATCGCTTTCCGCGTCAACAATTGCTGTCTTTTGCCCCACAGGTAGACCGTAATCAACTCCTCATCTGTAAATTTGGGACAATTGTTGCTGCTTTGGCGTTGTAATTCTTCTCTAAATCTGCTATCATTGCATTGGCAAATGGTGCAGTATAATTCGATGAGTTTGTTTTTCACAAATCCATTCTCATCCTTTTTGTACCATTTGTCTTCATTTTCTACTATATGATTCGCACTTTTTAACTATCGATTCGTATTATCCTTATAGCATTAGGCCTGACGGCCGGGAATTGCTTATATCTGGCAATAATTACAAGGCTCGTCCACTGTAACGGTGTACTTCTCCAGTAGAGCCACCGGGTGATAGGACAGCTTGCTGGTACGCAGGCCCGGGTCTCCGGTGTCGTCCTCCCGGTTGATAAAGACCACGCCCTCCCCGGCGAACTGCTGGGCAAACTGGGCCACCAGCATCTGGTAGCAGCCCTCGTAATCCCGGTCAGCCTTCTCGATGTGGGTAAACAGGGTGTCGCCGATGATCTCCCCCAGCGAGAAGCCCACAATCCGGTCCTCCACCAGCAGCCCCCCGCCCAACAGGTCGCAGGTCTGGTAGTTGTCCAGAATCTCGTGGGTCTTGGCCACATCCTCCTGGAAGGTGGCCGCCCCCTTGCTCCACCGGGCGGCGTAGCTGTCCAGAAAGGCCTTTACCGCCGGAATATCCTCCGACCCGATAGGCCGGAAGGACCAGTTGCCGTAGGTCTTCAGGAACTTGTTCACGTGGTTGCGCTGGCCGCTGAGCTTTTTTCCCCGGAAATATTTCAGGTCCTCCGCCCGATAGAGGTAGTCGAAATTGTCCCGCTCCCCCACGGCGGTGCTGGCGGGGAAAAAGTCCTGGAGCTGTTCCAGCTCGTCCTTGGGCACGGGGTAGAAGGCGATGGGCATGCTCCGGCGGCAGCAGTAGTCGGCAATCTGCTGAAAGTGCTCCCGCCGTCCGCCCCCCAGGGGCAGGGTGAAGGTGGGGCCCAGACCGGGGTACTCCACCTTGAAATACAGGGAGCCGCCGTACACGGCCCACTCAGTTTTATAGATATCCCGCCAGATAAAGACGGTGCCGGGGGTGGTGTCGCAGATGCGGCTGCGGCTGTAGCCAAAAAACTGGCGCAGGCGGGGCAGGTCCTCCAGCCGGAGGGGGTGGAAATCCAACATAAATTTACTCAAATCCTTTTACTGATATAATTCCCCGCCTTCGGGCGGGGAATTATAGTATTTTATTCCATTATATCCGATAATCGCCCATAATACCAGCCCGTAACCCCCTCTTTTTTGCACAAAAAACCGCGCTTGGTTTTCCTCACCACCGTCAAAACCTCCCCGGGGGCGACGGGCAGCCGGTAGTCGGTGGAGTCCTCACACTCCAGCCCGCCGGGGCCCTGACGGAGGTAGTCGTTGAGGATGTACAGCTCCCGTCCCGTCTCCAGATGGCGGCACAGGGAGAGCTCCTCCCCCTCCTCCAGCAGCTCCAGGGCGGACCGCCCCCAGCGGATATTGACGGAATCCCCGCTGGCCTGCTGGGGGTCCAGGGCCCGGGCGGTGGGCAGGCCGTCCCAGGCGGTCCAGGTGAAGGCCTCGCTGTCCTCCGAGGGGAGCATCAGGGCGTTGAGCTGGCCATCCACCTTCAGCACACAGGCGCCGTCGATGGAGATGATTTTCCGCTCCTGGCAGAACAGGGGGGCCGAGGAGGGCACCTGCGGGTCGTAGAGGGTGACGGGCCAGTGGCCCACAATCACCCACTTGTCAAAGGCGTGGCCCTGCCCCAGAAAATCGTCGTTTTTCATGCAGCCCCACCGGTCCAGCTTCTCCATCCCCTCCAGAGACGGGACGCCCCCGTGGACAAAGACCAGATGCTCCGTCTCCAGGACGGTGGGCATGGCCTTCAGCCAGGCCCACTCCTCCGGGAAGGCGGCCCGCAGGTCCCGCCGGAGCCGGGGCAGATCGGTCCACTGCTCAAAGCCCCCCTCCCGGGCCAGCTGGCGGATGGTGGACTCCGGGCGCCGTGGGAGGTAGGAGGCAAAAAAGCGGCTGTCCAGCTCGTCGGATTCAAAAAAGCGCAGCACCAGCCCGTCGCAGTTGCCGCAGACGGGGTAGACGGTGTGGGTCCGGGACAGGGCCATCAGGCAGCGCAGCAGAGGCAGGCTGTCCTGTCCCTTCTCCAGAAGGTCCCCCAGCAGAATCAGAATGTCGTCGGGGGTGAGCCGGACCTTCTCCATCAGCGCCAGAAAAAAGGGGAGGTTGCCGTGAATATCACTGACGGCGATAATCCGCCGCCCCGGCTCAAACACAGGGCGGATTACAATTGCTTTGTCCATAACAGGGCCTCCTCTCAGCGCGTGTGGGTTAAGCATACCACAGCCGGGGTGGAAAATTCAAGAGAAAGCCGAAACGGGGAGTGTCCAAACGCAGAGTTAAAGGAAGTCAAAGAGGGAAAAAGGGACAGCGC
>CAJUFJ010000087.1 GCA_910585815.1 uncultured Oscillospiraceae bacterium
TGGAGGTGGTCCGCACCGGCGTGATTGCCCTGCAAAAGGGCGGGGGGAAGATTTAAGGAGGTACTTTACATGAGCTGTTTGGGAGGCTTTCGGGCCATTACAAGGGAAGAACTGGACAAGCTGCGGGCGGTGCCCCGGGCGGACCGGGTTCCCGACTACCTGGACGAGATGGAGACGGTAGACATTTTTGACGTGGACAAAGCCTGGGATGCCATGCACCGGGCCCTGTGCGCAAGCGAACTGAAATTCGGAAATACCCCCGCCCCCGGCTGCTGGGTCATCTTGGGCGGCGAGGTCCTCCGGGGGGACCGGGAGGGAGAGGAGGACTATCTTGTCGTCTGCAAGTCCCCTGAGCAGGTCCGTCAGGTAGACCAGTTCCTTCAGGGCTTGACGGAGGAGGCCTTTCGGAAGCTCTATTTCTCCATCGATCCCGAGGAATACGAATACCCGATGGATGAGGAAGATTTCGGATATACCTGGGAGTATTTGTCGGATTCCCGCCCCTTCTGGCACAGCGCGGCAGAAAAGGGACTTTGGGTCCTGTTCGACGTGGACCAGTAGGGAAAACTGACAGGTTTGCACCAAAAAGGCTCCTTTGGAAAGGAGCTGTCAGCCGCAGGGCTGACTGAGGATTGCGTTTTGCGAAGCAAAACATACGAAGTAAACAAAGCTTCCGAAACCTTGATTATTTCATACATTTCGCCTGCGGCGAAATACAATCCTCCGTCACGGCTTCGCCGTGCCACCTCCTTTCACTGGATAGCCGTTAGCGGCTCTGCCGCTTACGGATATCGCGTCCCCCTTGCGGGGAAAAGGAGGCTTGCCCCTGCGGGGGGACGAAAGAATCACCGAAAAGAGGCGAGACTATGAAAATCAGAGCAACTGCGGCCATCATGGAGTGCCTGCTGGAGCAGGAGGTGGACACCGTATTCGGCTATCCCGGCGGGACCATCCTGAATCTCTATGACGAGCTGTATAACTACAAGGACAAAATCCACCACGTATTGACGGCCCACGAGCAGGGGGCCTCCCACGCCGCCGACGGCTACGCCCGGTCCACCGGCAAGGTGGGGGTGTGCTTCGCCACCAGCGGCCCCGGGGCGACAAACCTGGTTACCGGCATCGCCACCGCCTACATGGACTCCTCCCCCATCGTCTTTATCACCTGCAACGTGACCGAGCAGACCCTGGGCAAGGACGCCTTCCAGGAGGTGGACATCACCGGCATCGCCATGCCCATCACCAAGGCCACCTACCTGGTGCGGGACGCCCAGACCATCCCCGACGTGATGCGCCAGGCCTTCGCCGTGGCGGCCACCGGGCGGCCGGGGCCGGTAGTGATCGACTTTTTGAAAAACGTCACCTTCCCCAGCGTGGAGATCGACTACGAGTTCGTCCCCTGGACGGAGAACCGGAAGTGCGGCAGTCTGCGCTCCCTGTCCACCAGCCACGATTTGAAGGCCCCCGAGCCCAACATCGGGGATATCAACACCCTGGTGGATATGATCGCCCAGGCGGAAAAGCCCATGCTCATCTGCGGCGGCGGCGTGGTCCGGGGGAGGGCGGACGCGGAGTTTAAGGAGTTTGCCGAAAAGCTGGACGCCCCGGTGGCCATCACCGTCATGGGCGGGGGCGGCTTCCCCGGCGGGCACCCCCTCACCACCGGTATGATCGGAATGCACGGCTCCCAGGCCAGCAACGTGGCCTGCAACGAGTGCGACCTGCTGATTGCCGTGGGCTGCCGGTTCTCCGACCGGGTGGCTCTCCAGCCCGAGACCTTCGCCAGTCAGGCCAAAATCGTCCATATCGACATTGACCGCTCGGAGATTGACAAGAACGTCCTCACCGACCACCATATCATCGGCTCGGCCAAGCGGGTGCTGGCCCTGCTGAATGAGCGCCTGCCCCAGTACAGCCACCCGGCCTGGAAGGAGCACATCCTCCCCCTGCGGGAGCCCTCTGTCCCCCGGGACAGCGAGACCCTCACCCCCAAGCAGGTGCTGGAGACCATCCGCAGGCTGGCCCCCCAGGACACCATTGTGGCCACCGACGTGGGCCAGCATCAGATGTGGTCCATCCAGCACTTCCACTTCGATTACCCCGGCCAGCTCCTCACCTCCGGCGGCTTTGGCACCATGGGCTTCGGCCTGGGGGCGGCCATCGGGGCCAAGGTGGGCAACCCGGACAAGGTGGTGCTCCACACCACCGGCGACGGCTGCTTCCGCATGAACTGCCACGAGCTGGCTACCGTGGAGCACTACCACCTGCCCATCATCACCGTGGTGTTTAACAACGGCACCCTGGGCATGGTGCGGCAGTGGCAGAATCTGATTTATAAAAAGCGGTTCTCCGAGACCACCCTGGACCGGGGGCCCGACTTCGTCAAGCTGGCCGAGGCCTACGGCCTGGCGGGTTTCCGGGCCACCACCATGGCGGAGATGGAACAGGCCTTTGCCGCTGCGCTGGAGGCCGGCCGGGGATGTGTGATTGACTGCGTGCTGGACATGGACGAGATGGTCCGGCCCATGGTGGCGGGCGGGGCCCACATCACCGACTTCTTGCTGAAATAGGGGGTGGACAGGATGAAACGTGAATTTAACACCGAGAAAAAGGAGTATACCCTGTCTATCCTGGTGCAGGATATCCCGGGGGTGCTGAGCCAGGTGGCCCGGCTGTTCTCCCGGAAGGGGTACAACATCGAGTCAATCGTCTCCGGCGAGACCGACCGGCCCAACGTGACCCGCATCACCATCGTCCTGCTGGCCGACGAGCTGATGATCGACCAGATCGCCGCCCAGTGCCGCAAGCTGATCCCCGTGCTGGCGGTAAAGATTCTGGACGAGGGCACCTCCATCCAGCGGGAGTTTTCCCTCATTAAGGTCCGGGCCGCCGACCGCAACGCCCGGGACGAGGTGATCCAGATGGCTAACATCTTCCGGGCCAAGATCATCGACGTAAGCCGGGAGACCCTCACCGTGGCCATCTTCGGGGACAAGGAGAAGACGGCCGCCCTCACCGGGATGCTGGCCGACTTCGGCATTCTGGAAATTGCAAAGACGGGTACCATCGCCATCGAAAGAGGGCGCAGCACCATATACGACGACAACAAACTCAAGGAGGAATACAACTATGGCAAAAATGTGCTGTAGGAGAGGGGGGAACGCGCGATGCGGATTATTTACAGCTGGCCGGTCGGTGAGGACGGCGGCAGGCTGGGGGTGGCCGCATACGACCTGACAGGTTTTTTGTACCAGCCGTCGGATACCGACCCATCCATTTCCTGTCTGATGTCCAACAGCCTGAGGTTCACCATTACCTGTTCAGGAAAGGACGCTGGCGGCGTGCTGAGCCGCATTGTCGAGGACCTGCTCAGCCCCACGGGCGTGGCGGACTGCCGGAATGTCCCCGGGCTCAGGGTCAAAGCGCAAAAATCCTCTATACAGCGCGTTCTGATTACAAACAAGTGGGCGCAGACTGTCACCGAGGAGTACTATGACGACCCGGAGCACCCCTGCCTGGTGGTGTCCGCCATCACAAGCTGACTGCCCTCCGTCATTTTAGTCAACGGGCGGCGGAGAAAGCGCCTGTGATTTGTACAAGAATATTCTTCGATTGTATCAAAGTTATCATTCTTTTCCACGGCGCTGTGATATTATGTAAAATAATAGTCCATAACTTCAATTTTCTATATTTGATAAGGAGTGTTTACCATGGCAAAAATGTACTATGAGAAGGACTGCGACATCAACTACCTGGACGGCAAGAAAATCACCATCATCGGCTACGGCTCCCAGGGCCACGCCCACGCCATGAACCTGAAGGACTCCGGCTGCGACGTGTGCGTCGGCCTGCGGGAGGGCTCCAAGAACTGGGCCAATGCCGAGAAGGCCGGCCTGAAAGTGATGACTGTGGCCGAGGCCGCCAAGTGGGGCGACATCGTGATGATGCTCATTAACGACGAGGTCCAGGCCGACGTCTACAAGAAGGACATCGCCCCCAACCTCACCGCCGGCAACATGCTTATGTTCGCCCACGGCTTCAACATCCACTTCAAGCAGATTGTGCCCCCCGCCGGGGTGGACGTGGCCATGATCGCCCCCAAGGGCCCCGGCCACACCGTGCGCTCCCAGTACGTGGCGGGCAAGGGCGTGCCCTGCCTCATCGCCGTGGAGCAGAACGCCACCGGCGACGCCTATAAGCTGGGCCTGGCCTATGCCGCCGGCATCGGCGGTGCCCGGGGCGGCGTGATGGAGACCACCTTCCAGGACGAGACCGAGACCGACCTGTTCGGTGAGCAGGCTGTGCTGTGCGGCGGCGTGGTGGAGCTGATGAAGCTGGGCTTCGAGACCCTGGTCGAGGCGGGCTATGCCCCCGAGAACGCCTACTTTGAGTGCATCCACGAGATGAAGCTCATCATCGACCTGATCAACAAGGGCGGCGTGGCTATGATGAACTACTCCATCTCTGACACCGCCGAGTTTGGTGAGTACGTCTCCGGCCCCCGCATCCTGCCCTATGAGGAGACCAAGAAGAACATGAAGGCCGTCCTCACCGACATTCAGGACGGCGTGTTCGCCGGCCGCTGGATTGCCGAGAACAAGAACGGCCGCACCTTCTTCAACGCCAAGCGGGCCCAGCTGGCCAAGCACCAGATGGAGACCGTGGGCGCCGAGCTGCGCAAGAACATGCTCTGGGGGGATGACACCGACCCGGATACGGCTTCCAACTGATCCGAAACGCAAAGGAGCGCCCCGGCTGGGACGCTCCTTGCTTATTCTTTAAAGGGAACAAGATCGCTTAGTTCCGAGAGCAGATCATCTACCTGCTGAAGTGAGGACCGGAAGGATTCGGATTCAAAGTCTTTTTCTATAATAAGGGATGCAAAGGAATTTTCATCCCCGCGATAGAAGCAATCGGCCAGTTGAGAATAGATTTGAGAAACTTCATTTAATTGGTGTTCGGACATGTCAAAAAACACTTGATAATGTGAAGGGATTAACATGTAGCTGGATAAGCTGTCCGACATAACCGGATATAAATTGTCAGCTTTATTAGAATAACTCTGATATAGGGATAATTCTACACCTGTATTGCTGAATTTTGCGGCATAAATTCCATCCAGAAAGCCTGCAAGCTTTAGCTGAAGCTCGGGATTTTGAGAATCGTTGGATAATTCCTCTATCTTATCCCCGAGGCGGCGGTAGATGTTGCTTTGATTATCCACAGAGTGCATCACACCAAGATAAAGAAAAGCTTCATATTCATCATATGCTTGGCTTTTGCAGGAAGTACAGCAAAAGAGAATGAGACCAATAGTTGTGGAAAGGAATATTGTTCGTTTTATCAAATTCATAGAAATTCCTTTCGATCTAGAAAAAGTTATTTTTGATAAAAATTATTTTAACCAAGTTCCGGGAGAAGTAACGGGAGACGGCCAAGAATACATGACACATGAACCACAACAGTTCTGTCAATCTGTTTTGTTAAAGAAATCAATACCTTACCGTCCCGGTCACGGTAACAGCGTAGGATTCGTTGTTGCGGATAGCTAGGGTGAACTGGCTGGCTTATCTGCCCATTGGCTTGCTCCTTTCGCGCCCCCGGTGAAATGGAATCTATTTCTAACAAAATCTATTTTATTTCAAAAGAGTCTATTTGTCAATAATAAATAATTTGTTCCTCTATATTTTTTCGAGCCGCATTTTACATACTGGATTGCCGAGAACAAGAACGGCCGCACCTTCTTCAACGCCAAGCGGGCCCAGCTGGCCAAGCACCAGATGGAGACCGTGGGCGCGGAGCTGCGGAAGAATATGCTCTGGGGGGATGATACCGATCCGGATACTGCGTCCAATTAAACAAAAAACAGCCCCGCTCTCCCAATGGAAAACGGGGCTGTCCACACCTTGACACATACGGTTAAGTATAGTATACTACAGGTGTGTAGGGTACTGCTGAGCTTCGGCGGTTTGGCCCGACGTAAATTAGGGTTCGCTAACACAAGGTTAAGAAACCGTCACCTGCCGGGGTGGCGGTTTCACTTTACCTTGACCTGAAGCGTTACAGTATATCCACGGATATGGAATGTAACCGTCATTGTCAAAGGCATAGGGCGTTCACCTCCTTTGCAGAGGTGTAGCCAAACCGCCGCCGCTTTGCCAGTATACCTTGTCGTTTATTGTAGCAAATGCCTAGTAAAATGTCAACAAAAGGGGCGACGATACCGACCCGGATACCGCGTCCAACTCAGAAATGTAAGGGAGCCCCGGCCAGTTGGCTGGGGCCCCTGCATTTGAAAAGGCAATTGTTCAATTAAAGAGATAAAGGTTTGTAAAACTAAAATAATATGGGGGAATTGGTAATGTTATGTTTAAAACAAGCATTCTGTACTGATTAACGCAAACCTGACATCTCTCGAATAATGGTTTCTAAATTCCGTGTAAAAAAAGGATCGTCTTCTGTCCGCAAGGTTTGTTGGGAGAGTTCTATAAGCGTAGATAATCCATCTGGACGGCGTTCTAATTCGGCCAAGCCATTAAATGTTGCGGCAATCACTTTATATCCTGTGGTCGTTGAATCCCAAACATACATATCCAGCAATAGCGGATAGGAAAGCACGGTTTCTGCAAGGGCTTCTGTAGTCATAAGGGACAAAATATCTTCCGGAATTTGACACAGATCAACTTTTTCTGCGTGATTCATCAGCGTTCCCCATTCATCTGTTCCAGGCACAAGCGGATATTGATATGGGGTATTGATTGTATAATTGGTGTCGTTTGATACTTCTACAGACGCATATGATATTGTTGCGCCCGCAAAAATGAAAATCGCCATGAACACAATAGCCAGTTTCCAATTCTTTTTCATGCTGTTTCCTCCTGACGTTACAGTTAATATTTCACCTGTTCCCGTCACGGTAACGGTATAGGATTCGTTGTTGCGGGATGGCCAGCGTGGACTGGCAGGCTTATCTGCCCATTGGCTTCTCCCTTGTGCTCCTGATGGTATGGAATTGATTGATTTTACAAATAAATTATAATTTGAAACAGTTTGTATGTCAACAATAAATGATGTGTCCTTCTATACTTTTTCACAAACTGCGTTTTACGCGCTGGATTGCGGAGAACAAGAACGGCCGCACCTTCTTCAACGCCAAGCGGGCCCAGCTGGCTAAGCACCAGATGGAGACCGTGGGTGCCGAGCTGCGCAAGAACATGCTCTGGGGGGACGACATCGACCCGGATACTGCTTCCAACTAAACAAAAAACAGCCCCGTTTTCCGCTGCGAAAACGGGGCTGTGGGAGTGTCCAAAATAAAGATATTATGATATAATATGGAACTATGAGAAAGAGAACAGAAGCGGCATGGAAAAAGTGCCCAAAATGCGGGAAGATTGAGAACCAGGTGAAGGCAGGGTACAACGCATCTGGGAGCCAACGCTGCAAGTATAAGGAGTGCGGCATATATTACACAATAGACCCGAAACGGCATGCATATCCGGAAGAAACCAGAGAACTGGCGATCAAAATGTACTACGGCGGAATCAGCGGCCGTAGAGTAGGAAAGATATTGGGAATAAACAAATCCAATGTGATGAATTGGATAAAAAAAGACCAATCGTGAGAAAAGTGAAATAATATCCACAGTGGGTATGTGGATTGTGGAATTAG
>CAJUFJ010000088.1 GCA_910585815.1 uncultured Oscillospiraceae bacterium
AAAACGCAATCCTCAGTCAGCCTTCGGCTGACAGCCCCTTTCCAAAGGGGCCTTTTTCTACTCCACCCCAAAGGACGCGATGGCATCACGCATGCTGCGCCAGCTTGCGCCCAGCTCCTCCAGCCGGGCCCGGCCCTCCGGGGTGAGCCGGTAGTATTTCCGGTCCGGTCCGCCGCCCCCGGGTGCCATATACCAGGAGGTGAGCCCCGACTTGCCCAGCCCCCGGAGGAGGGCGTAAATGGCGCTCTCCTGGGTGTCCGGGAAGGCGGTGCGCAGGGGGGTGAGAACCTCGTAGCCGTATTTGTCCCCGCCCGCCAGCAGCTGGAGCAGGCACAGCTCCAGTAGGTCCTTCTTCAGCACAGGGCCACCCCCGTTCCAACGAGGCCAACCACACCGACGGGAAGGATATGGCTAAACACATAGGTCCGCATCAGCTCTGGAGCGCCAAATGTCATATCCATAGCGTGTATGACAAAGATAATAAATCCAAGTATCGCCCCCACAGTGAGACACAGGATATACAGAGCCAGCCACCGGCGGTCACGGCACTTTGCCAGCACCAGCCCAGTGACACCAGCGAAAGCCGTAAAAACTCCCGCATACATCATCGCCGTGTTCAACCAGTGTACTTGTCTTTCAAATCCATAACTCCCACCCGGATACTGGTCAAAAACGCTGACTCCGGACAATTGCCAGAGCCGGCACAGGATTCCGCATCCGACTACAGCAACAACCGCCAAAGTAATCAACAGCCGCCTGGACAGGGGGCCGTTCTTCTGCCCGTGCCGCTGGAACCAATACAGGGACAGGGGTAGGCCAATCACCATTACCAGCACTGGATTCCACCATACACGCACTCCATTAAACGTGACACCTCCGGCTGTCCAGAGCCATTTGGCCTGTAAAAACAGTCCAAACGCCAGCACGACGAACACCGCCAGCCACCGGCGGTAGGTTTTCACATCGGTGATCAGGTGGGCCGCCTGGGCAGGCGTGCCCAACTCCTCCACCAGCTTGCCCTCGTCCCGCTCCGGCTGGAAAATCAGCTCCCGGTAGTCGGCGATGGCCTCCTCCGACTCCTGGGGCGGCAGCCGCCACCGCACCGCCCGACTGAATTTTTTCAGGTACTTCTCCTTCGTCAGGGGCTTTTGCTGTTTCATCATACGCTCCTCCATTCCTCTAGTGATAAAAATATAGTACTATTAAAATTATAATACTAGCCGCCACGAAACTTGTCAAGATAAATTTTTGACGGATAGACCATTTTATGGTATGCTGGAAAAAAGCCCCCCTTATCAAAGGGGGCCTTGAGGAGGTGCTTCTATGGACATTCAAGCCCTTGTGACGGCCCAGCGGGCCTATTTCAATACCGGAGCCACCCTCCCCCTGTCCGCCCGCAGGGCGGCCCTCCAGCGCCTGCGGGAGGCCATCACGGCCCACGAGAGGGACATTACCGCCGCCCTGCGCTCCGACCTGAACAAGTCCCCCACCGAGAGCTACATGTGCGAGGTGGGTCTCACCCTGTCGGAGCTGTCCTTTGTGGAGAAGCGGCTGGGCCGCTGGATGGCCGACCGGCCCCACCTCACCCCCCTGGCCCAGTTTCCCGCAAGGAGCTTTACCGTCCGGGAGCCCTACGGGGTGGTGCTCATTATGTCCCCCTGGAATTACCCCTTTCTGCTCACCGTCGAGCCCCTGATCGGGGCCATTGCCGCCGGCAACTGCTGTGTGGTGAAGCCCTCGGCCTACTCCCCCGCCACCTCGGCGGTCCTCCGGGGGATTCTGGCGGAGTGCTTCCCGCCGGAGTTTGTCGCGGTGGTGGAGGGGGGAAGGGCGGAAAATCAGGCCCTGCTGGACCAGAAATTTGACTATATCTTCTTCACCGGCGGGGTGGAGGTGGGCAAAGAGGTGATGACCCGGGCGGCCCGGCACCTCACCCCCGTCACCCTGGAGCTGGGGGGCAAGAGCCCCTGCATTGTGGACAGCACCGCCCGGCTGGACCTGGCCGCCAAGCGCCTTGTCTTCGGCAAGCTGCTCAACTGCGGCCAGACCTGCGTGGCCCCCGACTACCTGCTCATTGACCGGCGGGTGAAGGCCCCCTTCCTGGCCTATGTTCAGCGGTGGATCACCGTGATGTACGGCGAGGACCCCCTGGACAACGACGGCTATGTCCGCATGGTCAACCGGAAGCACTTCGACCGGGTGATGGGGCTTATGGACCCGGCCAAGGTTGTCTTCGGCGGGCGGGGCGACCCGGAGACACTGAAAATCCAGCCCACTGTGCTGGACAACGTGTCCCCCCAGGACCCGGTGATGCAGGAGGAAATCTTCGGGCCGGTGCTCCCCGTCCTCACCTTCGATCAGATCGGGGAGGCGCTGGACTTTGTCAACGCCCGGCCCCGCCCCCTGGCCCTGTATCTGTTTTCCCGGGAAAAGAGTACCCAGGAGCGGTTCCTCCGCCGGGCCTCCTTCGGCGGCGGCTGCATCAACGACACCGTCATCCACTTGGCTACCAGCCGCATGGGCTTTGGCGGCGTGGGGAACAGCGGGATGGGCAGCTACCACGGCCGGGACAGCTTTGAAACCTTCTCCCACCGGAAAAGTATCGTGAAGAAGTCCACCCTGCTGGACCTGCCCGTGCGATACGCCCCCTACGGCCCTGGCAAGGACCGGCTGCTGCGGCTGTTTTTGCGATAAAAGGACCGCCCCGCCAAAGGCGGAGCGGTCTCTATGGACACAGTTATTCCCGTCCGTGGCGGGGGTTCTTGGCCACCATCACCGCCGCCTCGCTGACGGCGGCCACCACGTCGGCCCGGGACTGCATCTCATAGCTTTGCAGCTTGACCATCAGCCGGCCCTGCCGGGTGGCCACATAGTGGGGGGTCAGGTGATTCAGGGCGTAGGACACCACGTCTGACTTGCAGGCGTCGCAGGTGCAGCCCCCCTCCGCCGCCATCACCGTGTCTAAATTTTGCAGGACAATGTCCTCCATCAGGTTTCTGTACTCCATTGCCATCTCAAATTCCTCCTTCTCTTTTTGGCAGGTCTCCTGTCCCTATTATATTTCCTTCCCGGCTAAATTACAATCTTTATTTTTTGGGCCGGTCTGTGTTAAAAAAGGCGGTCCTGCATAAAGATTCCATAAAGAACCTAGGAACCGCCCGGTTCCTCCGTTATAATGGCATTATCTTATAAAATAAGGAGCGGAGCCCATGCGAATCAACAGACATCTGATGGAAAAGACCCGGGAGTCGATGGCCTCTGTGCTCCCCATTACGGCCATTGTCTTTCTGCTGTCCATCACCATCGCCCCCCTGGACCCGGGCACCCTGGTGCTGTTCCTCTTTGGGGCCATCCTGCTGGTGGGGGGCATGGGACTGTTCACTCTGGGGGTGGACATGTCCATGATTCCCATGGGGGAGGGTGTGGGCTCCACCCTGAGCAAGAGCCGGCATCTGATTATCCCCCTGACGGTCTACTTCCTGCTGGGCGTGCTCACCACCATGGCAGAGCCCGACCTTCAGGTGCTCTCCAAGCAGGTGCCCGCCATCAACAGCACGGTGCTGGTGGTCACCGTGGCGGTGGGTGTGGGCCTCTTTCTGGTGGCGGCCACTATGCGCATCCGCAGGGGCGTGCCCTTGCGCCGGATGCTGCTGGTCCTCTACTTCGCCGTCTTCGCCCTGGCTGCCGCCGCCCCGGGGAACTTCATCCCCGTCTCCTTCGACTCGGGCGGCGTCACCACCGGGCCTATCACCGTCCCCTTTATCATGTCCCTGGGCCTGGGCATCGCCTCCACCCGCAGCGACAAAAATTCCGCCAGCGACAGCTTCGGCCTGATCTCCCTGTGCTCCATCGGCCCCATCCTGTGCGTGCTGCTTCTGGGCATTATCTATAAGCCCCAGGAGGCCGCCTCCCACCTCAGCGTGATCCCCAGCATCCCCACCACCGCCCAGGCAGCCCAGTACTTCATCCAGTCCTTTCCCACCTACCTGCGGGAGGTGGCTATGGCCCTCCTGCCGGTGGCCGGGCTGTTTCTGGTCTTTCAGCTTCTCACCCGGCGGTTTAAGCGGGGCCAGCTGATCCGAATTGTCACCGGCCTGCTGTATACATATCTGGGACTGGTCCTGTTCCTGTGCGGCGTCAACGTGGGCTTTATGCCCGCCGGCCAGCTCATCGGCGCCACTATCGCCGGCGGGATCAAGTGGCTGCTGGTGCCCATCGGTATGCTTATCGGCTACTACATCGTCAAAGCGGAACCCGCAGTGTCGGTCCTCACCAAGCAGGTGGAGGAGATCTCCAACGGCTCCATCTCCCAGCGGGCCATGGGGCTGGCCATGTCCATCGGCGTGTGTGTCTCGGTGGGGCTGGCTATGGTGCGGGTGCTCACCGGACTGAACATCTTCTGGCTGCTTATCCCCGGCTACGCCATCTCCCTGGGCCTCACCTTTCTGGTGCCTAGTATCTTTACCGGCATCGCCTTCGACTCGGGCGGCGTGGCCAGCGGACCCATGACGGCCACCTTTCTCCTCCCTTTCGCCCAGGGGGCCTGTCACGCCCTGGGAGGCAACATGATGACCGACGCCTTCGGCATCGTGGCCATGGTGGCTATGACCCCCCTTGTCACCATTCAGGTGATGGGTCTGTCCAGCATCATCCACCACAAGCTGGCCCGCCGCCGCCTGCGCTCCCGTATGGAGCTGGTGGAGGACATGGTCCTCTATTTTGACTGAGAGGAGAGGAAGCAATGGAAGCAATGAAGGTAATCCTCTCCATTGTGGAGCGCGGCCAGGGCGCCGCTATGCTGAAGCTGTACCGCAAACGGCAGGTGCCCATCCACATCCAGTGCGCGGGCAAGGGCACGGCCACCTCGGAGATTATGGACATTCTGGGCCTGGGCTCCAGCGAGAAGGATGTGCTCCTCAGCTTTGCCGCCGCCTCCGCCGCCAAAAAGCTGCTCCACGACCTGGACAACGAGCTCCGGGGCCACACCGGCGGGGCCGGGATTGTGGTATCCATCCCCGTGTCTGGGCTGAACAGCCTGGTGGCCAATCTGGCCGCCTACCACGCAGAGAGTCTGAAGGAAAAAGAGGAGGGCAATGATATGGAACGCTCTGAAAACAGCCTGATTTTGGTGGTGTGTGCCCGGGGCTGCACCGACGACGTGATGACCACCGCCAAGGCCCACGGGGCCCGGGGGGGCACCGTCATCAAGGGGCGGCTGTCCGGCCGAAAGGAGCTGGAACAGGCCTATGAGGTGGAGCTGAAGGCCGAGCGGGAGATTGTGGCTATTGTGGTACCCACCAGCCTTCGGGGGCCCATTATGGAGGCCATCAACGCCGAACACGGCCTGCGCAGCGAGGCCCAGGCAGCGCTGTGCTCCCTGCCCATTGAACAAATCGTCAGATTGGGATAAAATAATGGACGGCCTCGGCCGTCCACTTTCTTTATGAGGTGATTTTAATGGAGCAATTACACATTGTCGATGCCTGTAGGGAACAGCATTTCCGGGACATGTCCCTCCTCCACGCCCTGGGCTGGCGGGCCGCCTACCGGGACAGCATCCCCGCCGATTACATGGCCCGGGAGATCACTGACGAGCGCTGGGTCCCGGTTTTCCGTCAAAACTACGGGGAGGGCCGCTATCACGGCCTTCTGCTGTATAACGGGGAGCAGCCCCTGTGCTGTGCCACCTACGGCCCCGCCCGGGTGGATCAGTCCGCCGGGGACACCATCTGCGATTTCAGCTCCCCCGACCTGGCCGCCTGGGGGGAGCTGGTCTCCCTCTACGCCCATCCGGACTGCTGGGGACAGGGGTACGGCTCTGTTGTGATGGAGGAAGTCCTCCGCCGTCTGAGTGCGGCGGGGTATCCCGGCTGTTTCCTGTACGTCCTTCGGGAGAACGACCGCGCCCAGCGGTTCTACGAGAAGCACGGCTTTACCTGGGACGGCCACAGCCTGAACGTAAATCTGGCGTCAGATACTACACTTACAGACCTGCGATATTGCAGACTGTTTTAATTCCTCCCCACACCAGGAACAAAACGACCGGCATATCTAAAAGCAGGTCCTCCCAAAGCCAGTACCGTTCACACAGCCTGCACAGATTGGGCTGTATCACCTTCCGCATCCTCTCCTCCCGCTGTGGGCGCTCGCTGTGCCACTCTTTAGCGCGGTGCCGTGGTGTGTCCGACTTCCCCTGTACTTCCACCTGGACAATTATTTTGCTGCGGGGCAGATAATGAAGAACCAGCGGACTGTCCAGCAAACCCGGTATGCCCGCGCCAAAAGGAGAGGAAAAGAATATCATCCGCTGTGGTCCCACCTCGGTATCCAGAAAGAGGTATTCCACCCACAAATGGCGTATACAGTCCCCCAACTCACGCCGGACTACGTGCCCTCCAATAGTTTCAGTCCGGCCTCCTAGAAGATCCCGGACCACATCCCGCTTAGACCACAGCGACACAACAGCGCTCACCGCAAAAAACACGGGCAGAATCTGAATGAACGTTGGCTTTACCAAGATCATCCATGGAATACTCAACAAAAGAAGCCCCAGGCATCTGTGCAGATAAGCAAAGGCTCCCTTTGCGCTCCGATACAGCTCCCTGCGTGACATTCAGCCACCCTCTCCCGGTTTCATTGAAAAAAAGCGAAACAGTCTCGCAACTGTTCCGCTTTGTGTAGGCACTACCTATTTTCCCGGTCCGTCTCCAGACAAGTATTTTCGGCAGAAGCGAGCTTAACTTCCGTGTTCGGAATGGGAACGGGTGGACCCTCGCCCTAATCAGCACCTACTATTTTAATCACCGAAGTGACTAAAACCGATATGAAGTTTTGAATGGTGACCCGTACGGGAATCGAACCCATGTTTGCGGCGTGAGAGGCCGCCGTCTTAACCGCTTGACCAACGGGCCATATGGTGCGCCTTCAGGGATTCGAACCCGGGACCCACTGATTAAGAGTCAGTTGCTCTACCAACTGAGCTAAAGGCGCTTACTTTCTTTCGAGAAAGAAAGTAGGCAAAGAAAGCTTTCCTGTGCTCTCTTTTCTGCTTTCCCTCTCTCCAGACAAGGGATGCGCTCCTGCACCCTGAAAACCGAACAGTGAAACAATCTTCCATCGCTAACAAGCGCCTGCATTTCCTTCTTGCGACCTTGTAGGTCAAGCCCTCGGCTTATTAGTATCGGTCAGCTGCACGCCTTACAGCGCTTCCACCTCCGACCTATCAACGACATAGTCTACGTCGAGCCTTACTCCTAATGGATGAGAGATCTTATCTTAGGGGGAGTTTCACGCTTAGATGCTTTCAGCGTTTATCTCGTCCAGACGTAGCTACCCAGCTGTGCCCTTGGCAGGACAACTGATGCACCAGAGGTCTGTCCATCCCGGTCCTCTCGTACTAAGGACAGCTCCCTTCAAATCTCTTACGCCC
>CAJUFJ010000089.1 GCA_910585815.1 uncultured Oscillospiraceae bacterium
TATCCCTACGCTGGCACGGCGAAGCAGATGCTTTCCCAGAAAACTGGAAAATCTCTAGGCGGTTCTTGCTGTTTTTGTTCAGGCCTACAACCGTTTGGGATTACAGAAAGACCGCTATCGCGCTCGTCACCCTGGGGGCGCTGTCCCTTTTTCCCTCTTTGGCTTCCTTTAACTCTGCGTTTGGACACTCCCGGAACACTTGAGGCGTTGACAACGTATTATAATTGTGTTACAATGCTTATACAAAGTGCTCTGAATAAGCAAATCTGAAAGGTGCAAAAATCCACTCACTTAAGAATATATAAAATTGGATGGAGGCTTTTCTATGCACTACTATGGAGATATTCTAGTTGCATTTCATGGCAAAGCGAAGAATTTGCAAAGATTAGCCCAACTGGTCTGGAAACGTCCGGACCTGGAAGAACTGGCGGACGGCCTGAACGGTATCCACGCTGTGGACGGCGATGCCGCATCGACCATCACTGTCAATCTCGGGATCGATTGTCTGAATGCGGAACTGCCCTGTATCGACTTCCTCGCTAACCACGGCTCAGGAGTGGAAATTGCCGTTATTGCCTGGCTCTATGACTCTATTACGGACACAAGAGCCAAATATTCTGTCCTCTATCCCCTCGATCGGGAACTTTATGAGGAAGAAGAAGATGACGAAGAAGAAGATGAGGAATACTTTGACTTTGACCCGCTTGATTATCTGGAATACAGAGAAGATCATGACAGTTGGTTCGATGCTTACCCCGACTGGCTACAGGCGTGGGAGCACAATGGCTTTCGCTGAAGCAGTTTCGACGGAGCATCATATACCTCATTCTATTATGTGACCTCTAAATGAGCAAAGTATTAAAAGGGGGCTCTTAGCATGGCACAAACAACTTTAAGTGTCCGCATGGATGACGAGGTCAAGCGCAAATTTGACGCTTTCTGTGCTGAGGTTGGTATGAACGCCTCTGTTGCCGTTAACCTGTTCGCTAAAACGGTGATTCGAGAGCACCGTATTCCCTTTGAAATCTCCGCCGACCCCTTTTGGAGCGAGGAAAACCAATCCGTCCTGCGCCGCTCCGTTGCGCAGCTTGACGCCGGAAAAGGCACCCCCCACGAATTGATCGAGGTGGAGGACGATGCATAAAAATTGGTCTGATTCCGCATGGGAAGAATATATTGCGTGGCAAACCAAGGATATCAAACTATTGCGAATCAATCAGCTGATTCGCGACGCGGAGCGTGATCCGTTCCGAGGCATTGGAAAGCCTGAGCCGCTGAAGGGCAACTGGAGCGGCTGGTGGAGCCGCCGAATCGACGACGATAATCGGCTGATTTACCGCGTGCGAAATGGTATTTTGGAAATCGCCCAATGCGGAACCCACTACGGGGACAAATGAGAACACGGACGGCCTGGCTGGGCCGTCCGTTTATCTTGCTATATCCTTCTGATAGGGTGTCAGATCACTGTTTTCCACCGTTTCAGCGTGGGGAACCACCCCCACCTCCGGGTGTGGTTTCATAGAGTGTTGGTATGCTTTCTGAGGGCCGCCAGCACTCTATTTTTCTTGCGCCAAAACCAGCTCTATGCCCTCCCGCACAACATCGGTTCTCGTCTTGCCATGCGCTTTGCAGAACTCCTGAAGTCTTTTGTCTGTTTCTGCATCAATACGGGCCTTTACTTCAATCCCTTTTGGATTGTCTGACTTTGGGCGTCCGGTTCGTGGACTCAATTTATCACCCACTTTCTGAGCCACAAAATCATTGTAGTTTATGTGGCTCAAAATATCAAGCCCTTTTCATAAAAAAACCGCCCAACAGGGCGGTTAACACTTTGTTATCGAAAAAGTTACTCCTTCCTCCATCGCTTCAATGTGGGGAACCACCCCCGCATCATCTTCTCCGCCTCCTCCTGGGGGCCGAAGGGGTGGCCGTTCTCCTCGTTGAACTTCAGATTAAAGGCAATGATGTCGTCCATAGTGGCGTCGGGAGCGGTAAAGGCCCCATTCTGATAGCAGTAGCAGCAGTAGTCCTCGCTGGGGGCGCCGCCGGCCTCGGTGCCCTTATCCTCGGGCTTGTCCAGGGGCATGGCGCAGCACTGACAAAACTTTCTTTCTTCCATTGGAAAAACCTCCTTATGTTGGACGGGGTCTGCCCCGTCTCTGCCACAAGGATACGCCCCATAACCTGACAGGGTCTGTCCAGTTTCATAGACTTCCAGAGATTTTTTTATTTCTTCCCTTAAAATATCCCGCCAGTAGACCGGCTCCAGCACCTCCAGCTGCCCGCCAAAGGACAGCAAAAAGGACAGCAGCCACTGGTCCTCCGGGAAGGTACACGCCACCAGCAGACGCCCGTCGGGCCGGACGGACACCTTCCCGGGGTGGAAGTAGTCCCGCACCCGCCATGCGGCGGAGGGAGCAAACAGCAGCCGCAGTTCCACCCCCCGGTAGTCCCCGGGCATAGGGGCCTCCAACTGCTCTGGGGGCGTGCGGGGCGGACAGCTCCCCTCCTCCGGGGACAGGTCCTCCATCCGCACCAACCGGAAGATGCGCCAGTCCTGCCGCGCCCGGCAGAAGGCGGACAGATACCAGCACCCCGCCTTAAACACCAGCCGGGCGGGCTCCACCGTCCGGCGGCTCGTCTCCCCGGCGGAGCTGTAGTAGGTGAACGACAAGGGCCTGCGCTCCAAAATTGCCCGCTTCACCCGGGAAAAATTCTCCCGCTCCGCCGCCCCGCTGCCCCAGTCGGAAAAATCCACCTCCAGCCAGTCGCCCCCCTCCCGGCGGAACAGGGCGGACAGCCGGGAAAGGGCCTCCTCTCCCCCACCGGTGGCCCGGATGGCCTGGAGGGCAAAGAGAATTTCGTCCTGCTGCTCTCCGGACAGCAGCGCCCGGTCCAGCACGAATTGGTCCATCAGACGGATGCCACCCCCCTTGCCCTTCTGGGCGTAGACGGGGATACCGGCGGCGGACAGGGCGTCCACATCCCGGTAAATGGTGCGCTCCGACACCTCCAACCGCCGGGCCAGCTCCCCGGCAGTGACGGCCCGTTTCTCCACCAGAAGGTAGAGAATTTCAAAGAGACGGCCGTTTTTCATCGGAAAAGTCTCCTTTTAAAACGATTTCTAAAATTTTTCTGATTACCCCTTGCATAACCTCTGGTCGATGTGTATAATAATAGTGTAGGAGTCGGTCGTTGCCGGTTATTCTCTATTTTTAGAGATGTGGCGGCGTGTCGGCTCTTTTTGTGCCCTTTTTACCACCCTAACAACCTTCTTCCCATTAATAAAAATCACTTGATCCACAAACATTGTTTCTTTCATTTTATATATTTTCTCAATCTGTTCCATTATGACTGTTTCTTCTAAATGTGCCTGCGTCACATCGACAACGAAATTTTTCGCCTGACGCCTCGCCTTTTTAATTCTGTTGAAAATAGTATTTTCCCCTGCCTCCGAACTCAGTGTTTTCAAATCAAAGGCTTCCCCACGGAATAAATAGTCGGGCGTTGATATCCCCTCCGGACTGTTGACCCTCGGAACCATGAAAATCTCTCCGCCGAGTTCACTCTCCAGAAGCTCAGCAATTTCTTTTTCATGGGAGGAGTAGCTGAGAACCACATTATGACCATCCACCACATAAGCAGAGCCATTGACCACATAGGCAAGCAGATCCTGTACCACATGGCTGTTCGTTGTGGCATCTCTCAAATATTCTGCTGTCACATCAACCGGCGTGCCCCTGCTCCGGGCTTTTGACGTTCTCATGGCCGTTCCACTCACTTCAGATATCTTCCACGTTTTATTTCACTTTAATCTGCCCCAGCACCTCCCCGATGGGCAGGTTGATGGCCAGGCTGGCCCGGTTGTCGTAGGGAGTGGGGCTCTTGTTAATCAGCACCAGCCGGGAGCCCTGGTAGTAGTTAATCAGCCCTGCGGCGGGGTAGACCGCCAGGGAGGTCCCTCCGATGATAAGCAGGTCGGCCGCCTGAATATCGGCCACCGCCCCCTCGATGGTGGCGCTGTCCAGCCCCTCCTCGTAGAGGACCACATCGGGCTTGACGGTCCCGCCGCAGGCGCACCGGGGCACCCCCGTTCCCTCTTTAATATCCGTCACGGCGAAGGGCTTTCGGCATTTCATACAGTAGTTCCGGTGAACCGAGCCATGGAGCTCCCAAACCCGCTTGGACCCCGCCAGCTGGTGCAACCCGTCGATGTTCTGGGTAACCACGCTGCTCAGCCTGCCTGCCGCCTCCAGCTCAGCCAGCTTTTTGTGGGCGGCGTTAGGTTGGGCATCCAGGCAGAGCATCTTGTCCCGATAGAAGCGGTAAAACTCCTCGGGCTGGGCGTCGAAAAAGGTGCGGCTGAGGATTTGCTCCGGGGGCCAGGCGTACTTCTGATTATACAGCCCGTCCACACTGCGGAAATCCGGGATGCCGCTCTCGGTGCTCACCCCCGCCCCGCCAAAAAAGACGATGGTATTGCTCTCATCAATCCACTGCTGTAGGGTTTTGATTGTTTCGTCCATGGGGAACCCTCCTCATAAATTAAATCACATCATGGGAAAGTATCTCAAATTCCAGAGGATCGCTCAACTCCACAAATTCCGCTTCCAAATCCAGCCCCATGTAATCCTCCTCCTTGCCGCTCTCGTCACCGGTAAGATGAAGGGAGAGAAGAATCTGGTAATATCGGGTGATTTCCGGGCTGTCCAGGGGGAGCCATTCCTCCAGCCACTCTTTTCCGTTGTGATGCTTGTGCCGCAGCCTTCCTTCCTTGATGTGGTAGGCCCGATACTTTTTGTCTCGATAGATATAGCCATAGGACACATCCCCCACATAATAATGACCCGTGAGGTATCGGATGTCGGGGAAGGAATCCACCTCAGACATGAGATCATCGCTTTTAGGATTCAGATAATTCTGCCAGATGATCTCCTCCGCCAGAGACAGCATCTCCTCCCAGCGGGCAGCCAGGGCTTGATATTCCTCCTGCGTAATGCCGTCATCCAAATCGATGCGGGGCTTCATCTTGTCCTCCCAGGAGATGTAGGTATTCTCGGTGTTCTCCTTCTCAAAAATGATCCGGTGAGGATGAACGCCAACCTTCTGTCTCTGAAAATGCTTGATAAAACCCATGATAAAAAAGCCTCCTTTTGTCTGTCTCTGTTATCAAAATATCGCTTTATTGTTCTGATTATATCACCCTCGTTCCCAAGCGTCAACACACCGGGAAACTCCCTCTTGACTTAAACCCGGCTTCAAGTGGTAAGATGGCTCCAAATAGAATGCAAGGAGAACACATATGAACTACCGTACATTGGGCCGCACCGGGTTGTCGGTCAGCGAGATCGGCATGGGCTGCGAGGGCTTTGAGGGCAAGAGCTCCGATCAGGTGCAGGAATTTGTGGACAAAATGGAGGAGCTGGGGATCAACTGCATCGACCTGTACTCCCCCAACCCGGAGATGCGCTCCAACCTGGGCAAGGCTCTGGCGGGCCGGCGGGACAAATTTGTCCTGCAATCCCACCTGTGCTCCATCTGGGAAAACGGCCAATATCTGCGCACCCGGGACATTGCCAAGGTAAAAACCGCCTTTGCCGACATGCTCCGCCTGCTGGACACCGACTTTATCGACATCGGCATGATCCACTACTCCGACGCCCTGTCCGACTGGCAGGGAATCGTAACCGGCCCGGTGATGGCCTACGCCCAGGAGCTGAAAGCGGCCGGGAAAATCGGCTGCATCGGCCTGTCCAGCCACAACCCGGAGGTGGCCCAGGCGGCGGTGGACAGCGGGCTGATCGACGTACTTATGTTCAGCGTCAACCCCTGCTACGACCTCCAGCCCGCCGGCGAGGATGTGGAGCAGCTCTGGGCGGAATCCGCCTACGAAAAGCCCCTGGTGAACATGGACCCCCAGCGCCAAGCCCTCTACGAGAGCTGCCAGCGCCAGGGGGTGGGGGTCACGGTGATGAAGGCCTTCGGCGGCGGCGACCTGCTCAGCCGGTACTCCCCCGCCGGGGTGGCCCTCACCCCCTTCCAGTGCCTGCACTACGCCCTCACCCGGCCCGGGGTAGCCTGCGTGATGGCGGGGGCCCGGACGGTGGAGGAGCTGGCCCAGTGCGCCGCCTACGAGGAGGCCCCGGACAGTGAAAAGGACTACGCCGCCGCCTTCGCCGCCATGCCCAAAATCAGCTGGGAGGGCCACTGCATGTACTGCGGCCACTGCGCCCCCTGCCCCCAGGGCATCGACGTGGCCTCCGTGACCAAGTTCCTGAATCTGGCCCGCGCCCAGGGCCAGGTGCCCGAGACGGTGCGGGAGCACTACGCCCTCCTCCCCCGCCACGCTGGGGAGTGCGTGGCCTGCGGCGCCTGTGAGAAGCGGTGCCCCTTCTCGGTGTCCATCATCGAGAACATGAAACAGGCCGCAGAGCTTTTTGGGAAATAAACGCTATCGAAACTTCCCCCATGTGGGGAAGTTTTTTATTTGATACAAACCCTTGACTTTTACCACTGCATAAGTTAGAATAAAGCCATGGCAAAAGTGAGGTGATGAAATGTCGCCAAGGACAGGCCGTCCAATCAAAGGAACGAGCAAACGGGACAAGAGCCTGCAGCTTCGACTAAGCGGAGAAGAATTAAGCCTGCTGGACGAATGCGCAAGACGGTTAAACATTTCCCGAACCGATGTGATAAGCAGAGGTATTCAGCTCGTAAACGAAGAATTGGACAAAAAATAACGGAAACGCCCCACCCAACAAAAGTAACGCGAATCCGTTATTTATACCACACCCGGAGGTCTGGTAAATCTTATTATGCCACACCTCCCGGTGAAAATCAACAGGAGGTTTTCACAATGAACAGCAAACTACGTTTCCCCATCCCCTCTGACATTCTGGAAAACACCATTGAATACTCCCGTGAATTATCTCTCCGCCTGCAAATCGAGGCCGCCGCTCTGGCAGGGCTGGACAGCCCCCAGGCCAAGGCCCTGGCCCAGGAGCGTTTAGAGCAGTCAGCCCAGGTATGGGCCATGTTCGAGGACTACATCTCACTGTAAGAAAAGCGTCCAAAAGCCCCCCTTTGGCAAGGGGGGAGGGCCGCCGCCGAAGGCGGTGGCGGGGGGATTCAAAACCGCCGGCCCGCAGGGCCGACTCCCCCTAACAGGGGGAGATGTCGGCGAAGCCGACAGAGGGGGCAGGCTCCTTTTGAAAGGAGCTGTCAGCCGAAGGCTGACTGAGGATTGCGTTTTGCGA
>CAJUFJ010000090.1 GCA_910585815.1 uncultured Oscillospiraceae bacterium
GCCTGGCTCCCCTTGTTTTCAGGATCCAGACCCTCGTGGCCTAATTTTCTTTTTTCATCTGTCTACTTGACAGGGGGCGGTTCAATTTTAAGACGTATTTCCTATACCGCTCCATGGCTTTCAGCGAGGAAGGCAGGAGGGATACTGACGCTTTCAGCAAGCCCGCTCATTCCCAGGATAGTAAAAGCCGCTGTCAAGCGGCTTTTAGTGCGTATTCCCCCCCTTGGTGACAAAACAATCCGCAGGTCGTCCTCTGTTAAGGTCGGCGGCCGGCTCGCGGGCGATTACGGAGCAATCGCCCGGCCTTGATGGGGGACGAGCGGCGGATTACTCTTTTGGCGCAAGGGGGAACATGCTTTGCAAAGGTGGTATGCGCTCCGCAGACGGAGGGGTTTTAGGGGGTTCCCCTAACAAGTGGAATTTTGCTGTCAAAATTCCGTACTTGCTGGGACAACGGCGCTGTCCGCGCCGTTGTGTTTCCTACAAAAAACCTGCTGTATTAGACATGAGCGAATAGGTCTTATCCTCATATTCCATACCATTTTTTCGTTCCTCAGCTCTTTTTTACATCAAATCTATCTATTCCATCTATCCAGATTGCGGCTGATGCGCTCTCTTGATTGATGGATTGATATAGATAAGTAAGTATGGTTCTATTAGTTAGATTGCTGCGGAAAATCAGCGGTCTAAAATGCGAATTTTCCGCAGCCATTTGGGGTATCCAGTTCCACCAGCAATTTTGTTGCTTTGTCATGCCCATAGTTCAGATTTTCCTGTATTTCTGCCAACGTAAAATAAATATATATGCGTCCCAATTTATCGTGCCAGCCATTTTTGGCGGACAGATCCATTCGGTCAAGCAGAAGCCCGTATAGCAGTTTGGCCTCAACGGACACGTGCTGGAAGTCCTTACCCGCAATAAGCTGTTGAGGAATGCGGCAAAATGGAAATTGATCACTTTCGCCGCCATAATAATCAAAAAATGTTCCAGAAGCCATGATTTAATTCTCCTTTTCAGACATAAAAAGACGTTCCTTCCGGAACGCCTTTCAGTGCAACTGTTACTATATTTCCTGTTTGTTCTACCTCATTTTCAAGTTCATTACTATTAAACGTGGGAAAACATACTAGCAAAAACGGATTTTTAACGTGTGGATATAGATAGCGTGTCATGGAATTTGTAAGCAAACTTTTTCTGGCCGCCATGTGTCACTGTCCTTTTATTCTTGCCTGTTTTCGTCATTTCTCCGCTTTTTTCCTAACGGTTTTTGTGTCATAGAACCGTATCGCAATGCGTACCAAGCAATGCTTGAAAAGAAGGAAATCCGGCGGGGCATGAGTCGGAAAAGTAACTGTCTGGACAATGCCGCCATTGAAAACTTTTCCGGTTTGCTGAAAGCGAACTCCTCTACTTGCAAGATTTCCAGTCCATGGAACACTTTAAGCAGGAATTACGTGCTTACTTGGATTACTACAACAACCACCGTATCAAGGCAAAGCTGAAGGGCCTGTCGCCTGCTCTTCACAGGCAACAAGCCCTTTCAGCTGCTTAAACACTCTCTGTTCCCAATCTTTGTATAACTTTTTGAATGCACTTCACGGGCTCCGGGCCGTTTTTATGTCCGGGTTCAGGTTTTGGCAATGCCGTGCTTCTCGGCGTAGCCGGTGAGAATAAGGGTGAGGGCGCCGTCGCCGGTGACGTTGCAGGCGGTGCCGAAGCTGTCCTGAAGGGCGAAGATGGCCAGCATCAGGCCCTGGCCCACGCCGTCAAAGCCCAGCACGCCGGAGATCAGGCCCAGAGAGGCCATCACCGTGCCGCCGGGGACACCGGGGGCGCCGATGGCGAAGACGGCCAGCAGCACGCAGAACAGCATCATCGTACCCGCCTTGGGCAGATCGTTGTAGAGCACTTGGGAGACGGTCATGCAGAAGAAGACTTCGGTGAGCACCGAGCCGCACAGGTGGATGTTGGCGAACAGGGGAACGCCGAAGTCCACCATGTCAGAGCGCAGATTCTTACTCTTGTGGGCGCACTGGAGGGCCACAGCCAAGGTGGCGGCGGAGGACATGGTGCCCACGGCGGTGATGTAGGCGGGGCCGTAGTGCTTCACCACCTCAACACCCGAACGGCCCGAGTAGGCCCCGGCGGTCAGGTAGAGGATGGCCAGCCAGATGTAGTGGCCCGCCATCACAATGACGATGGCGATAAGGAAGATGGGCAGCTGCTTGGTGATGGAGCCGTTCCAGCCCAGCTGATAGAAGGTGGAGGCGATGAAGAAGGGCAGGATGGGGATGACCACCCGCTTCACAATGTCCAGCACGATGTTCTGGAACTCCTCCAGAATGGCGGCGACGGTCTTGGCCTTGGTCCACACGGCGGACAGGCCGATGAGGACGGAGAAGACCAGGGCGCTCATCACAGGCATGATCTGGGGGATGGCCAGCTCAAAGGGGACGGGCAGGTTGGCCGCTTCCTCGGCGGAGGAGGCGATGCTCAGGTGGGGGATGATGGCGTAGCCCGCGCCCATGGACATAAAGGCGGCCAATACCGAGCTGACGTAGGCAATCACGATGGCCACGCCCAGCAGCCGGGTGGCGTTGCTGCCCAGCTTGGTGATGGAGGGGGCGATAAAGCCGATGATGATAAGGGGCACGCAGAAGTTGATCAGCTGGCCCAGGATGTACTTCACCGTGCCGACGATGTTCACCACCGCCTCAGCGAAGGGCAGGGTGCTCCCCTGGGGGATAAGCAGGCCCAGCACCGCGCCGGCCACCACGCCGACAAGCAGCTTTACCAGGAAGTTTTCGGATTTTTTCATACATATCTCCTTTCCCTTGTTACAATACGACACACAAATCGTATGCCCCTATCATAGCACACTTGACTGGAAAAAGCAACCGCTCAGGCCAGCAGAGTGTGCTCCACCAGGATTTTTGCTCCCATGCCCATGAGAATCAGCCCTCCGGCCAGCTCCGCTCTGCTTTTGAAGCGGACGCCGAAGGCGGCCCCCACCTTCACCCCGGCGGCGGACAGGACGAAGGTAGTCGCACCGATGAAGGCCACGGCCAGGAAAATATTGTCCACCTGAAGGAAGGCGAAGGTGACCCCCACCGCCAGGGCGTCGATGGAGGTGGCCACCGCCAGGGGGAGCATGGCCCGGGGGGAGTAGGAGCAGTCCAGCTCCTCCGCCTCGCCCCCACGGGACTCCCGGACCATGTTGAAGCCGATCATACCCAGCAGAATGAAGGCAATCCAGTGGTCGATGGAGACGATCATCCCCTGAAACCGCACCCCCAGCAGCCAGCCGATGAGGGGCATCAGGGCCTGAAAGCCGCCGAACCAGGCCCCGCAGGTGAGGCAGTGGCCGGCCCGGGGCCTCCCGGTGGACAGCCCCTTGCAGATGGACACGGCGAAGGCGTCCATGGACAGACTAACCGCGATGATAAAAAGCTCATACAGCTCCATAAAGAATCCTCCCAAGTAGTGAGACAGCGCAGAGGCCGCCTTTGCCAGCCTATTACCCCGGCGGGGAAAATATGACTGCCCGCCCACGTTGGGCAGGCAGTGCGTGTTAAAGCTGGAGCACCGCGCCGATCACAGCGGCGGCGGCGATAAAGGCCACGGGGTGCAGCTTTTTCAGGGGGGTGTAGCGCATGCAGACAAACACGGCCACAGCCAGAATCAGGGCGGGCCAGTGGACGGCAAAGGTGTGTTCCGCCGTGCCGCCCACAGTGAACAGCACCGACAGGGCCACACTCAGCCCGGCGGCGGCAATCAGAGCCGTGGAGGCGGGGCGCAGGCCTTTAAACACGGCGTCCACCGTTTTGGACTGGCGGAATTTCTGCAAAAACCCGGCGATTGCGATGATAATGATGATGGAGGGGGTGATAAGCCCCAGGGTAGCCAGCACCGCGCCCGCCGCGCCGCCCAGCGGGCCGCCCGCCAGACTGCCCGTCTGGAAGCCCACATAGGTGGCCATATTCACTCCCATGGGGCCGGGGGTGGACTCGGACACGGCGATCATGGTGGTCAGGTCGGCGTTGGTAAACCAGCCGGTGCGGACCCCCATGTCCTGAAGGAAGGGGATGGTGGCCAGTCCGCCGCCCACGGCAAAGAGGCCTACCTTGGCAAACTCGAAAAACAGCCGCAGAAAGATCACTTGCCCTCACCGCCTTTCTTCCTTCCGTAGAGCAGGAAGCCCGCCGCGCCGGCCAGCACAATGAGCACCGCCGGGGAGGTGAGCAGGTCCAGGGCCTGCCCCAGGGTCCCGGCGCCGAAATTGACCAGGCTCCCCGCCGCTGCCAGGGCCAGCACACACAGGAAAATGGCGATGGCCGCCCCGTTTTTCAGGGTGGACTTGCCCAGCTTCAGCACGCTGGCGGCAATGAGGGCCACCACGGCGGCGTTGATGCCGGCCAGGGCGTGCTGAACCACCGGGATGTCGGCAAAATTGGACAGAAAGGCGGCGATGGCGGTGATAATCACAAGGGAGGGGAACACTACCCCCAGGGTGGTGAGCACGCCGCCGGGGATGCCCCTGTGCTTGTAGCCGATGAAGGTGGCGGTGTTGACGGCAATGATGCCGGGGGTGCACTGGCCCACGGCAAAGTAGTCGGTGAGTTCCTCGTCGGTGGCCCAGCCCTTCTTTTCCACCACCTCCCGCTGGAGGATGGGCAGCATGGCATAGCCGCCCCCAAAGGTACATACCCCCACCTTGGCAAAGGTGAGGAAAAGGTCAAGGTAGATATTCAACTGGTTTCACTCCTTTGAACGTATCTGTAGGGGCCGCCGCCCTCGGCGGCCCGTTTCATAACGGGCCGGCCAGGGGGCTGGCCCCTACAAATTATACATTAAACCGGAACAGAATAATATCCCCGTCCTGAACCACGTACTCCTTGCCCTCGGAGCGGATCAGGCCCTTCTCCCGGGCGGCGGACATGGTCCCGCAGGCCATCAGGTCGTCGTAGGAGATGACCTCGGCCCGGATGAAGCCCCGCTCGAAGTCAGAGTGAATCTTACCCGCCGCTTGGGGGGCCTTGGTGCCCCGGGTGATGGTCCAGGCCCGGCACTCGTCCTCACCGGAGGTGAGGTAGGAAATGAGGCCGAGAAGGGTGTAGCTGGCCTTCACCAGCCGGTCCAGGCCGGACTCGGCCACCCCCAGGTCGTCCAGGAACATCTGCTTTTCCTCCCCGTCCAGCTGGGCGATCTCCGCCTCCAGCTTGGCGCACACGGGGATGACCTGGGCCCCCTGCTCTTTGGCCCGGGCCTCCACCTGGCCGTAGTAGGGGACAGCAGTGGGGTCGGAGAATCTCGCCTCGTCCAGGTTGGCGGCGTAGATCACCGGTTTGAGGGAGAGCAGCTCGCAGTCGGGGTACTCCGCGGCGATATCCACCTCGGTGTAGCTCCGGGCGGACTTGCCGTCGTTGAGCCAGTCACGCAGGCCCTCGAAGTCGGCGGCCTCCTGGAGGAACTTCTTGTCCCCCTTGGCCGCCTTTTTGGCCTTGTCAATGCGCCGCTCCACCATCTCCAGGTCGGCCATGACCAGCTCCAGGTCGATGGTGTCCATGTCACGGACGGGGTCGGTGGAGCCCTCCACATGGATGATGTTGTTGTCGTCGAAGCAGCGGACCACGTGGACGATGGCGTCGGTCATGCGGATGTTGCCCAGGAACTTGTTGCCTAGGCCCTCGCCCCGGCTGGCTCCCTTCACCAGGCCGGCGATGTCCACAAACTCAATCACCGCCGGGGTGGTCTTTTTGGGGTGGTACATCTCGCTCAGCCGGTCCAGACGGACGTCGGGCACGGCCACCATGCCCACGTTGGGGTCGATGGTGCAGAACGGGTAGTTGGCGCTCTCCGCGCCGGCGTTGGTGATGGCGTTAAACAGGGTGCTTTTGCCCACGTTGGGCAGACCCACGATGCCTAATTTCATAGTTCTCCTCCTGATCTATCGTGCAGTGTGTCCCATTGTAGCATAGAGCCTGCCATTTCTCAATAGGGACTATGTCCATATCATGGATTTTTTGCCCCGTGCCTTTTGCGTTTGCCGTCAAATGGAGCGGGTGCGCCGAAGTGCTGCGGCTTTATAGGAGCATAAAGCATAATACATGTAGGACAGTAGAGAAAGAAAAAGTAGAAGGATGAGGCACCATCGGTTAAAGTTGAGTAGTCATACGTAACACAACCGTGAGGAGACCACATCCTTCATGAACATAAAGATAACGTCCCCCATAGGCCGTATCATTCTGTATCCCCGGTGGATTGCAGGTGAAAAGTGTTTCTTTGCGGCTTGTGGGTGACAAAAACCATATTACAAAGCCCTTACCGATGGCAACGTCGGCAAGGGCTTTTTGCTATCCTATTCGTCTGTCTCTGCCGCCTTTTGTTTTGCCCGGAGTGCGTCAAGTCTATCCCTCGTGCGCTGGGCTTCCACCGCAGGATATGTGTAGCGCCAGTGGTCGTACTCCTCTCTGGTGATCTTTCCGGACTCCAGCTTCTTGGCCTCATTTGCCCACCTGGAAAGCATTTCAAGCATGGAGAGGTAAGTCCTACCCCTGGACTTGTCCAGCCGCAGACAGATTTCGCCGTTAATCTCTCCGATGGTCAACCCCCGAATGTCCTCCAGGGCAAAAAGGGTGTGCATAAGGCCAATGTCGCTGTCTATGTCGGGAACAGTCAAGGCGTCGGTGGAGACTTCAAAGAAGCCCGCCAGCGTCTTGGTCAGGTCAGCCTTGGGGGTGCGGCTCCCGGTTTCATACTGTGCCATACGCACATCGGCGGAGCGTTCCGGGAATCCCACCACCTGACCGAGATACCTCTGCGTGACACCTTTCTTATTGCGGAAAAAGCGAATACGTTCACCAATTGCCATAACTGCCAACCCCAATCTATGTAATGGGGGACACTTGGAGTATAACAGATATGTTTAGAAACGTCAAGAAAAAATCCTAAATAATTTTATTTAATTTTTTCTTTGAAAACTCTTGATATAACGGAATATAGTTAGTGTAATGAGGCGAACGCTAAATAAATAGCGTTAATTCGGTGAAAGGAGGAACCAGCATGGAAAACAAGTTTATCCGGGTAGACGAGGTAGCGGACGAGCTGGGCGTGTCGAGGCCCTACGCCTACAAGCTCATTCGGCAGCTCAACGAGGAACTGAAAGGAAAGGGCTTCATCACCATTGCGGGGCGGGTCA
>CAJUFJ010000091.1 GCA_910585815.1 uncultured Oscillospiraceae bacterium
TGCCACAGCGACGTGGAGCCCCTGATCTCCGCCCAGTGGTTTGTCCGCATGGAGCCCCTGGCCAAGGAGGCCCTGCGGGTGGTCAACGAGGGAGAAGTGAAGTTTGTCCCCGACCGCTTTGCCAAGACCTACACCAACTGGATGGAGAACGTCCACGACTGGTGTATCAGCCGCCAGCTGTGGTGGGGCCACCAGATCCCCGCCTGGTACTGCGCGGACTGCGGCCACGTCACCGTCTCCGAGACCGACCCCGACTGCTGCGAGAAGTGCGGCTCCCAGCACATTGAGCGGGACCCCGACGTGCTGGACACCTGGTTTTCCTCCGCCCTGTGGCCCTTCTCCACCCTGGGCTGGCCGGACGAAAACAGCGAGGATTTCAAGTATTTCTACCCCACCGACGTGCTGGTGACGGGCTACGACATCATCTTCTTCTGGGTGGCCCGGATGATCTTCTCCGCCTGCGCGCACACGGGGAAGCCCCCCTTCCACACCGTCTTCATCCACGGCCTGGTCCGGGACGACAAGGGCCGGAAGATGTCCAAATCTCTGGGCAACGGCATCGACCCCCTGGAGATCGCCGACAAATACGGCGCCGACGCCCTGCGCTTTAACCTGGTGACGGGCAACTCCCCGGGCAACGACATGCGCTTTTACACCGAGCGGTGCGAGGCCATGCGCAACTTCGCCAACAAAATCTGGAACGCCAGCCGCTTCCTGATGATGAACCTGACCATCGACAAGTGCCAGCTGCCCCAGAAGCTGGAACTGGAGGACAAGTGGATTCTGTCCAAGCTGAACCGGGCTGTGGCCGAGATCACCGAGAACATGGACCGGTATGAGCTGGGCGTGGCCGCCCAGAAGATCTATGACTTCATCTGGGACGACTACTGCGACTGGTATATCGAGCTGACCAAGACCCGCCTCCAGGGGGAGGACGAGGACAGCAAGGTGAGGGCTCAGCAGGTGCTGTGCTGGGTGCTGACGGAAATGCTCAAGCTGCTCCACCCCTTCATGCCCTTTATTACCGAGGAAATCTGGCAGGCCCTGCCCCACGAGGGGGACTTCCTGATGATGCAGAATTGGCCCGTGGCCAGCGAGTCCATGAGCTTCCCCGCTGAGGAGAAGTCCATGGAGCTGATTATGGACGCCATCCGGGCCATCCGGGGCCGGCGCAGCGAGATGAACGTGCCTCCCTCCAAGAAGGCCCACCTCACCGTGGCCACCATGGAGACGGAGACCTTCACCCTGGGCGTGCCCTTCCTGAAAAAGCTGGCCTACGCCAGCGAGGTGGAAATTGTCCCCTTCTCCAATGCTAAGGCCGACGCCGACGCCGCCCAGGCCGGACAGGTGTCCATCGTCACCCACGCCGCCCAGATGTCCATCCCCCTGGGCGAATTGGTTGACCTGGCTAAGGAGAAGGCCCGCATCGAGAAGGAGCTGAAAAAGCAGTCCGCCGAGCTGGAGAAACTGAACACCAAGCTGAACAACCCCGGCTTCGTCAACAAGGCCCCGGAGCATGTAGTGGCCGCCGAAAAGGAGCGGGCTGTCCAGCTGGCCGAGCTGGTGGCCAAGCTGGAGGGACAGCTGAAAGGGATGTAATGTAGGGGCCGCCGCCCTCGGCGGCCCGTTCCCAAAAGACAGCGGGGCGCCGAGGGCGGCGCCCCCTACAATAGAAAGGGGGACCCCTCATGACAAAAATCCAACTGGGCTCCACCGGGATCACCATTGAGAAAAACGGCTTTGGCTGTCTGCCCATCCAGCGGGTGACGAAGGAGGAGGCCGCCTGGCTCCTCCGTAAAGCGGTGGACGGGGGCATGAACTACTTCGACACCGCCCGGGCCTACTCCGACAGCGAGGAGAAGCTGGGCTACGCCTTTGCCGGCATCCGGGACAAGGTGGTAATCGCCACCAAGACCGCCGCTCAAACCGCCCAGGGAATGTGGAAGGACCTGGAAACCAGTCTGCGCATGCTGAATACCGACTACATCGACGTCTACCAGTTCCACAACCCCGCTTTTGTTCCCCAGCCCGGCGGGGAGGACGGCCTGTATGACGCCGCCCTGACGGCCAAAAAGCAAGGGAAAATCCGCCACATCGCCATCACCAACCACCGGCTGGCGGTGGCCCGGGAGGCGGTGGAATCCGGGCTGTATGCCCTGCTCCAGTTCCCCTACAGCTACCTCTCCGGTCCCCAGGAGGAGGCGCTGGTGGCCAAGTGCCGGGAGCGGGGCATGGGCTTTGTGGCCATGAAGGGCATGGCCGGCGGCCTGCTCCGGGACGGCACTGTGGCCGCCGCGTGGATGGCCCGTCAGGAGGGAGTCGTCCCCATCTGGGGCGTGCAGCACGAGTGGGAGCTGGACCAGTTCCTGGCCTGTGTGGAGGAGACCCCGGCGCTCACCCCGGAGCGGCAGGCGGTTATCGACAGAGACCGGGCAGAGCTCACCGGCGACTTCTGCCGGGGCTGCGGCTACTGCATGCCCTGTCCCGTGGGCATCCAGATCAACCAGTGTGCCCGGATGTCCCTCATGCTGCGCCGGGCTCCCGCCGCCGACTGGCTGAGCAATTACTGGCAGGAGGAGATGAAAAAAATCGAACACTGTCTCCGCTGCGGCAAATGCGCATCCAAATGTCCCTACGGCTTGGATACTCCCAGGCTGCTCCAGGACAACTGGAAGGAATACCAGAGCCATATATAACAAAAAGCCGCCGCAGACCGGACCGTCTGCGGCGGACTTTTTGTTCAGTACACGCGAAGCACGCAGATGGACTGCGCACTGATCTGGGGTGGGATACTGGCGGTCATAACGCCGTTGAAGACGATCCGTACCTGCTCCCCGGCCATCAGGTTGCCGGTGGAGTTGTTGGTATTTACCAGAACCTCCTGCCCGTTGGCATTGTTGGTCACCAGCACCTGAGTACCCCAGGCCCGGACGACGGTGGCAATCATAGTTACCATGGAAGTCACCTCCTGTTGGATGGAATCCATACTATCCTATGCGCCGGCGGGCAGGGGGTTACTCCAGCCGGTACAGCGCATCCCACCGGGCCAGGCACTCCTCCATCTCCGCCCCGGTGTCGATCCGGTGAAGGCGGGGGAATTGGGCCAGCTGCTCCTCAGAAAAATCGGTCTGGTCGGCCAGAAATCGGCGGCAGACCTCGGCGTAGTCGGGCCGGGCCTGCCGGCTCTCCCGGTCGATGTACCTCAGCAACCGGGTGCGGTCGTCCACGTGGAGGTAGACCACGCGGACATGCCCGGGGCCGTAGCAGTCCATCAGGGCCCGGGCCCCGGCCAGAGTGGTAATGAGCAGACGGTCGGTGTCCAGGTCAAAGCGGAGGGTGAAGTAGGTCCACAGCCCCTGTGTGGTGTGGTATTCCCGCTTTTCGATCACCTGACCCTGGTTCTCATACTGCCGCAGCTGTTCCTGGGTGACAAAGTGGTAGCTCTGCCCCTCCACCTCCCCCGGCCGCATGGGCCGGGTGGTGCAGGGGACCACAGGGACCAGCTCCGGGCAGCGCTCCAGAATGCGGGCGTAGAGGGTGTCCTTGCCGGAGCAGCTCTTGCCCACCAGACAGAAGACACGGTTCATCACGGCGCCGTCCCTTCCCTGATGGCAGCTTGAAAGAACGCCTTAATCTCGCTCCGGGAAGCCTGAACAGACCCCTGGACAAAGTCGTCCTTGCCGCCGCCCCGGCCGTTGAGGGCCTGATTCAGGCTTTTTACCCAGTCCCGCAGGTGTCCGTTAGGTTGACCGATGGCGTATTTATACCCGGAGGAATCGTCCCCGGAGAAGCAGGCGCAGAAGCAGCTGTCGCCGCAGGCGTGGAGGACCGCACCGCACAGGCGGCGCAGGGCGTCGGGGGAGAGGCCGTCCTCAAAGAGGACCACGTCCCCGGGCCCGGCGTACTGTCCGGCCAGCTGGGCGAAGCGGGCGTCCTCCAGCGCCATAAGCCGGGACTTGAGGGCGGCGTTTTCCTCCAGCAGCCGCTCCACCGCTCCCGCTGTTTCAAAGGGCTTGGCGGACAGGAAACGGGATACCTGAGCGTTCTGGTTCCAAGTCCGGTTCAGATAGCGGAAGGCCCGGCCGCCGCACACCAGCTGAATGCGGACCCCCTCCCGGAATTTTTCCATGGACAGCAGCTTGACCAGCCCCACCTGGGCGGGATAATTCACATGGGTGCCGCAGCAGGCGCAGCAGTCCGCCCCGGGGAACTCCACAATGCGCACCGGACCGGTGAGCTCCTTTTTGCTCCGGTACTGGATGCGCTCCAGCTCCTCGGGGGAGGGGTAGGTGATGTTTACCGGCAGATTCACCTGCCAGAGGTGCCAGTTGGCGGTTTTTTCCAGGGTGGCGAACTGCTCCTGGGTGAGGGGGCGGTCAAAGTCGATGGTGACCACCTCCGCCCCCATGTGGAAGCCCACATTTTCACACCCCCACAGGGCGTGGGCCAATCCGGAGACAATGTGCTCCCCGGAGTGCTGCTGCATCAGGTCAAACCGCCGGTCCCAGTCGATTACCCCGGTAACCGCCATCCCCGGCTCCAGGGGGTGGTTGCAGGTGTGGACAATCTCGCCCTCCCGGCTGTGGACCTCCAGCACCTTCACCTTGTCCTGGGTTCCGGATATCTCCAGCCGGCCGGTGTCCCAGGGTTGACCTCCCCCCTCGGGGTAGAAGGCAGTGCGGTCCAGCACGATGTCGAAGCCCTTCTTCCCCTTTTCACAGGAGAGGACCTTTGCCTCGAATTTGACCAGAAAGGGAGCCTGCTCGTATATTTTTTCTGTCATAAATAAGATTCATCCCTCTCAGACCGTTTGGCCCGCTGCATCAGGTCGGTAATCACGGCGTGGACGTCCCGGCCCTCGTAGAGGACCTCGTAGGCCGCCTGGGCAATGGGCATCTCCACCCCCGCCTTCTGAGCCAGGGCGCGGGCGTTGTTGGCGGCGTAGTAGCCCTCCACCACCGCGCCGATCTCCCTCACCGCCTCGTCCACCGGCTTGCCCTGGCCGATAAGAATGCCGCACCGGCGGTTGCGGGAGTGCATGGAGCAGCAGGTGACAATGAGGTCCCCAACGCCTGCGAGACCTGTAAAGCTGTCCTTCCGTCCCCCCAGGGCCACGCCCAGCCGGGCCATCTCGGCCAGCCCCCGGGTCATGAGCAGGGCCTTGGTGTTGTCGCCGTAGCCCATGCCGTCGCAGCAGCCGGCGCACAGGGCGATGATGTTTTTCAGAGCGGCGCAAATCTCGGTGCCGATTTTGTCGTCGCTGGTGTACACCCGGAACCGCTGGTTCATGAACAGGTCCTGGACCTGTTCGGCAATGGCCAGGTCCTCGGAGGCCACCACCACGCCGGTTGGAATCCTCCGGCCCACCTCCTCGGCGTGGGAGGGCCCGGACAGCACCACCACCGGGCACTTGCCCTGCACCTCCTCCTCAATCACCTGGCTCAGACGCAGGGAGGAGTCCTTCTCGATGCCCTTGGACACGGAGACCAGAATGGTCCCCGGGTCGGCCAGCTCCTTGAGCCGCTTTGCGGTGGACCGCACCGCGAAGGAGGGGGTGGCCACCACCACCAGCCCGCAGCCCTTCACAGCCGCCATGTCGGTGGTGAGCTTCAGCCCCTCGGGCAGAGGGACCCCCTTCAGCATGGGATTCTCATGGGTATCCCGGAGGACGGCGGACTCCTCCTCGGTGTAGGACCACAGGGTCACGTCGTTGCCGTTTTCCAGCAGCAGCAGAGCCAGGGCCGTCCCCCATGCGCCACTGCCAAGGACTGTGATTTTCATACCGTTTACCTCCCAGTTTTTATTGGCTCCCTCTTTGAGGGAGCTGTCAGCCCGCAGGGCTGACTGAGGGAGTTTTCCGTCGTTGGACTCCCTCCGTCACCGCCTTCGGCGGTGCCACCTCCCTCAGAGAGGGAGGCTTTTTTACGCTTTCTTGTGATGCAGGCTGAATTTATTCTCCGTCCCGGTCAACAGCCTGTGGATATTCCCCCGGTGCATGTAGAGAATCAGCCCGCCGATGACGACGGCCAGAACCAGCAGCACTGTGTCATGATACACGAACCAGGTGGCGAAGGGGAAGGACGCCCCCGCCCAGCAGGAGCCCAGAGAGACATACTTCGTCACGATGGCCAGCACCAGAAAGCCGCCCCAGACAACCAGGGCAATGCGCCAGTCGATCATAATAGCGATGGTTCCCCCGGACAGAATCCCCTTGCCCCCCTTGAAGTGGAACATACAGGGGAACATGTGGCCCAGCAGACAGAACATGCCGGCCCAGTACTTGCCCAATGTTGCAAAGGCCTGTGAAATTTCAGAACTGCCGCCAACATAAGTGACACCTACATATTTCCAGACAGCAATTCCGACAAAGATCGCAAAAACCGCTTTCAGCACATCGCAGAGGATTACCACCAAAGTAAGCGGTCCGCCGAAGGTGCGGTAGAAGTTGGTCAATCCGGCGTTGCCGCTGCCGTGAGTGCGCACATCGTCTCGGAGGATATACTTGGATACAATGACCGCCCCGTTGAAGCATCCTGAGAGATAACAGGCAACTGTTGAGATAAGAATAGGAACAAAGCCAATTCCAATTACAAAGAGGTAATCAAACAGTGTACTGCCCACGGTCACCCCTCCTTCTCGCTCCGCTCCCGGACGGTGAGGCGCACCGGGGTGCCCTCCAGGCCGAAGGTGGAGCGAATCTGGTTCTCGATATACCGCTGGTAGGAGAAGTGGAACAGACGGGCATCGTTGCAGAAGCAGACGAAGTGGGGGGGCTTAATCCCCACCTGGGTCATATAGTAGACCTTCAGCCGCCGGCCCTTGTCGGTGGGGGGCTGGACCCGGGCGGTGGCGTCGGCCAGCAGGGAATTGAGCAGCCCGGTGGTGATGCGCATAGCCGCCTGATTGTTGACGTAGTTGATAAGCTCAAACAGCCGGTCCACCCGCTGGCCCGTCAGGGCGGAGATGAACACAATGGGGGCGTAGGTCATGTAGGACAGGTCCCGCATCACGTCCTGGCGCATCTTGTCCATGGTCTTGCCGTCCTTCTCGATGGC
>CAJUFJ010000092.1 GCA_910585815.1 uncultured Oscillospiraceae bacterium
TGCGCTCCCACTCCTCCACGGTGCCGATGTGGTCCTCGGGCATGGTGGACAGCTCAATGGTGTAGCTCAGGCCGAAGACGTTGTAGACCTCGTCGAACAGGCGGACCGTCTCCTGAATCACGTCCTGCATCTGGTCCCGGGTCATGAAGACGTGGGCGTCGTCCTGGCTGAAGCAGCGCACCCGGAACAGGCCGTGAAGGGCGCCGGACAGCTCGTGACGGTGGACCAGGCCGATCTCACCCACCCGCAGGGGCAGGTCCCGGTAGGAGTGGGGCTCGCTGTCGTAGACCAGCATGCCGCCGGGGCAGTTCATGGGTTTCACCGCGAAGTCCACTTCGTCAATGACAGTGGTGTACATGTTATTCTTGTAGTGGTCCCAGTGGCCGGACCGCTCCCACAGCTGGCGGTTGAGCATGATGGGGGTGGAAATTTCCACATAGCCATACTTCTTATGGACCTTCCGCCAATAGTCCAGGAGGGTGTTTTTCAGGGTCATGCCCTTGGGCAGGAAGAAGGGGAAGCCGGGGCCCTCGTCCCGGAGCATGAACAGGCCCAGCTCCTTGCCCAGCCGGCGGTGGTCCCGCTTCTTGGCCTCCTCAATCTTGGCCAGGTACTCGTCCAGCTCGTCCTTCTTGGGGAAGGCCACGCCGTAGATGCGTTGGAGGGTCTCCCGGCTGGAGTCGCCCCGCCAGTAGGCGGCGTTGCAGGCGGTGAGCTTGATGGCATTGCCCTTGATCCGCCCAGTGGAGTCCAGATGGGGGCCGGCACACAGGTCGGTGAACTCCCCCTGCTTGTAGAAGGAGATGACCGCGTCCTCGGGCAGGTCGTGGATCAGCTCCACCTTGAAGGGCTCGCCCTTCTCCTCCATAAACTGGATGGCCTCCGCCCGGGGCAGCTCAAACCGCTCCAGCTTCAGCTTCTCCTTGCAGATCTTGCGCATCTCGGCCTCCAACTCCTCCAGCTGGCCCTCTGTAAAGGGCTCGGGGGTGTCGAAGTCGTAGTAGAAGCCGTTGTCGATGCTGGGGCCGATGGCCAGCTTCACCTCGGGGTGGAGCCGCTTCATGGCCTGGGCCAGCACGTGGGAGCAGGTGTGCCAGTAGGTCTTGCGGTATTCCTCGTTTTCAAAGGTGTACAGGTTTTCTTCGGACATTGGGGTAGCCTCCTTAATGTGGTTGTAGGGGCGCACATTGTGCGCCCGTGTTACAGATTAGACGGCGGAGCAGGCGGGCGCACAATGTGCGCCCCTACACATACCGTCCGGTTCGGGGCAAAACAAAACGCCTCACCCCTGAGAAAATTCAGGGGTGAGACGGTAACATCCCACGGTTCCACCCTGCTTACGGCTCTGGCCGTCGCTCGTGTCCTCGGTAACGGGAGGTCCCGGCCCGGTCGTCCCGGGCGGCTCCGGAGTGGTACCGGTCCGCCGTCACACAGGGCGCTTTCAGCACAGCGCGCCCCTCTCTGGGTGCTTTTACGGACCTCGTCTCCGTCAACGCCAATTTGACAGACACACTATATCACCCACCGGCGGAATTGTCAAGCGGGAAGATACGGATGTTTCATGTCCCATCTCATAAATACGAAAAGCCCCTGAAAATATCGACCGGTACATTATGTAGGGCAGGGGTTCTACCCCTGCCTATCCCCGTAAGGGGATAAAACAGGAATAAGGCAAGGGCAGAGCCCTTGCCCTACATGCGGCAGTTTTCAAAATTTGTAAGACAGGCGTGTGGTAATGTTTCACTCCTCCTCCCGCATGGCGTGGGGGTCCGGGGGGATGACGGGCCGGTCGCCCTCCAGCTGGTCGAAATAGTCCTCCTCCTGGAGCACCGGCTTGCGGTGGCGGGCGATGGCCATGATGGCGGGGTAGAGGACGATGGCAATGAGCCCGCCGGAAAAACCGTTGTTATACAGATTCATCCCCGCCACGGGGGAGCCGGTATACAGCACCACCGACGAGTGGAGGAATCCGGCCAGCACCCCATAGCCCCAGCCGAAGTAGCCGGCGATGGGGGCCAGGGTGGTGCAGAACAGGCAGGCCAGCTGGACGGCGGAGTCGGTGAGGGACCAGTCCATCACCACGCTGCCCAGGGCTACCCCGGCCATGACGGGCAGGATGTTGAAGGCGTGCTTGCCGAAGGCGGAGAAGCCCATAATGGTGAGGATACCCCCCACGGTGGGACCGTTCAGGTCGCCGCCGGTGAGCAGGATGTAGGCCATCCCAATCAGCCCGTTGACCCCGGCGTTGATTACCACCGGGGCAGGGCCGAACATACGCAGGTAGTCGCTGGGAGCCCGGCCGCTGGTCTGGAGCAGCCGCCGGTAGCCCGCCCAGGCCGCCCAGACGGGCTTGTTGGCGAAAAGCAGGCCGCCCACAATCAATATAACGCACAGGGCGCCCAGCATGATGCCGAAATGCAGGTCATAGCCCTCGGCCCAGCGATAGTAGGTGGTGGGGTCCGCCCCTAGGGAGGCCATCAGGGGCACGCAGATAAGGGCCGCCAGCCCGCAGGCGAAGCCCACATTATACAGGTTCATACCGTTCTGGATGCGGTAGGTATAGGTGGCCAGAGGGGGCATGACAAAGCCGATAGCCAGCCCCACCAGCACCCCCTCGATGGGTCCGCCCCAGCCGTTGTCCAGGGCGATGTAGCTGACGATGGGGGCCAGGGCGGTGGCCATCAGGCCGATGCCGATGTTGCCCGCCGCCGGCTGCTTCTGCACCTTGGTATACAGCCAGGTGCCGGCCAGAATGGGCCAGATATTCACAAAATTCTTGCCGAACAGGGAGAAGCCCGACATCAGCCCCATCTCCACCAGGGTCATGCCGTTGAGGGTGTCCCGGGCGGCGTAAAGCACGCAGATGCTGACGGCCGTCACGATGGCGGAGTTCACCAGCGCCGCCCCCGGTCCGGCCACCAGCACGTAGTCGGTGATGAGGGCGTCCTCGGTGGTGATGATGGTATACAGCCCCCGCAGGATGCCGGCGGGGGTGTCCAGCACAAGGCCGGCCAGGGCCAGCAGGATGGCGTAGGCCCACAGATAGGGATACATTCTGTCATATCGGGCTTGGTGCTCGTGGTGCAGCAGATGGAACACTCCCATTGGCTGTTATCCTCCAAAAAACTCCCTTGTCTGGTCCGCGTTGTGTTGAATTTCCTCCGCCAGGGCCTCCACAGAGGGGAATTTCCGCTCCGAGCGCAGGTACTTATAGAACTCCACCCGCACCGTGCGGCCGTATAGGTCGCCGTCGAAGTCCAGGAGGAAGCTCTCCACCGTCACCTGGTCCCCGTCTTCCACCGTGGGCCGGACCCCCACGTTGGTCACCGCCATATAGGGCCCCTCCCCCGGGAGGTGCTGGGGCCCTGGGGGCTCATGGTTGTCCGGCCAGACAGGGAGCACCCACACACGGGTGGCGTAGACCCCAAAGGCGGGGACGATCACCCCCTCGGGGATGCGCAGGTTCACCGTGGGGAAGCCCAGCCGGGAGCCCAGCCGCTTGCCGTGGGTCACCTGCCGGGTGAGGCGGTAGGGGTGGCCCAGAAATTCCACTGCCCGCTCCATCTCCCCCTGGGCGATCAGGGTGCGGATGTAGGTGGAGGAGACGGTCACTCCGTCCAGCTCCACCTTGGGGATGATGTTGCAGCCCACGCCCAGGGCCTGGCACTTGGCCTTCAGCCGCTCCGGGTTGCCCTCCCCCATGTAGCCAAAGTGGAAGTCGTGGCCGGCCACCACATGGACCACCCTCAGCTCTCCCACTAGATAGCTCTGGATAAAGTCCTTCCAGTCCATATGCTGCATGGTGTGGAAGGGGGCAACCACCAGCTCCTGAATGCCGTACAGCCCGTTCATCAGGGCGTTCCGGTCCTCCAGGGTGGACAGCAGGGGCACCGCCTTCCCGGTGATGGCGGCGGCGGGGCTCCGGTCGAAGGTGAAGGCCGCGGGGACGGCGCCCAGCCGGTCTGCCGTCTCCTTCACCCTTCGGAGCAGGGCCCCGTGGCCCATGTGCACCCCGTCAAAAAAGCCCAGGGCGATTACTCTGCGTTGTTTCTCCATTGGAAATTACACCTCATGTAGGGGCGGGACGACTCGGCCCGCCGGATCATTGATTTTCCGGAACACGGCGCGCCGGGGTCGTCGCGCCCTACATTCCTGTTACACCTGGAAAAAGCTCTTGACAATTTTGATCTCCTTGCCTACGTACCGGCCCACCGCCAGAAATTCATTGGCCGGACCATCGTAGACGCGGCACAACCCACCGTCGTACCAGGTCCACATAGCGCCCTGGGGAGCCTTGGCAGGGAAAGGCGCACCGTTCCTTGCCAGGGCCACCGACCGGCCCGAGATTGTCACTGGCGGCAGGTCCTGGAAAACGTGGTCCACCGGCAGAAGAAGCTTCTCCGGGCATTTCAATCGCAGGATCTCGTCCATGGTGGGGAGTTCGTTCCACTCCCAATAGGTATTCTCCGGGGTGAAGCCCGCCGCCATGGTGCGGCGCAGGGAGGCCATGCACCCCCCGCAGCCCAGGGCGGCACCGATGTCTTGGCACAGGGTGCGGATGTAGGTGCCCTTGGTGCAGCGCACTCGAATCGTGTAAAGGTCTTTCCCTTGCTGGTCCAGCAGTTCCAGGGCTTTTATCGTTACAGGCCTGGCAGGCCGTTCTACTTCACGGCCCTTGCGAGCCAACTCATAAAGCTTCTTGCCGTTGATTTTGATGGCGGAGAACATGGGAGGAATCTGCATGATATCCCCCCGAAACCGCTCCAGCGCCGTCTCCAGCTGCTCCCGGGTGACCTGAACAGGCCGCTCCTCCAGAATTTCGCCGGTGGTATCCTGGGTGTTGGTGATAACGCCCAGTTTTAACCCGGCGATATATTCCTTGTCGGATTTCTCCGCAAACTCCACCGCCCGGGTGGCCCGTCCGATGAAGATGGGGAGCACGCCGGTGGCCATAGGGTCCAGGGTGCCGCTGTGACCCACCCGCTTCTCGTGAAAGACCCCCCGCAGCTTGGCGCACACGTCCATGGAGGTCCAGCCGGCGGGCTTGTCGATTACCAAAATCCCGCTAGCCATTGCGCACCTGCTCAATCGCATCAATCACCCGCTGGCGGACCGCCTCCATGGTGCCCTTCACCATGGCTCCGGCGGCGGCGGCGTGGCCGCCTCCCCCCAACAGGGCACAGACGGCGGAGGCGTTCAGGTCGCCGGGGTCGGTGCGCAGGGAAATTTTCACGTGGCCGTCCTCCGTCTCCTTCAGGGTGACGCCGTTTTTGACCCCCTCGATCTGCCCCACAAAGGCGGAGATATCGTCCATATCCCGCTCGCCGGCCCCCACGCTCTCGATCATGGCCCGGGTGAGGAAGACCAGGGCGGTAACTCCGCTGTCCCGCAGTTCCATGCCGGTGGTGAGCATCCCCTCCAGCCTCAGCCGCTTAAAGGTCTTGGTGCGGAAGTGGCGGCGGTTGATGGGGTAGGGGTCAAAGCCGCTTTCCATCAGCTCAGCCGCCGCCCGGTGGGCGGCCGCGTCGGCGTTGCTGTATTGAAAACAGCCGCAGTCGGTGGAAACTGCCACATAGAGGGCCTTCCCGATCTCCGGGGTAATGTCCGCAAATTGTTTCACAATTTCCAGCACCAGTTGACCGCAGGCCGCCCGTTTGCTGTCCAGACAGGTGGCCTTGGCGAAGAACTCCTGGGAGGGGTGGTGGTCGATGGCCAGGTCCACCCGGTCCAAATAGGCCTTTGACGGGCCGGGAAAGAGGGAGCGGGCGGCAATGTCAACCGACACAACCGTTTCAGGGGTGTAGTCCCCCCCGATTGTCAACCCCTTTATATAGTCCGTAAACAGCTCTGTGACCTCTGGATTTTCCAGAATATAGGCGGCCTTCCCCGCCTGGCGCAGGGCCCGGCACAGCCCGGCGGCGCAGCCGATGGTGTCACCGTCGGGACGGACGTGGGTGAGAATGAGATAGTTGTCGTGGGCCTGAAGAAATTCGGCGGCCTGGGCCGTGGTAATGGTGTTCATTCCTCGTCCTCCAAAATAATGTGCTCGTTGGCCGGATTGGCGGGCTTGACCACCTCCGGGTCCCGGAGCATCTCCAGAATCTTGGCCCCCTTGGCCATGGAGTCGTCCCGGAAGAAGGTGAGTTCCGGGGTGTGGCGCAGGTTCAGCGCCCGACCCAGCTCCCGGCGGAGGTAGCCCGACGCCGATTTCAGCCCCTTAAGCACCTGGTCGCTGTCGCTTTTGTCCAGCACCGAGATGTAGACCTTGGCAAATTTCAGGTCCGGGGTGACGTCCACCGCCGTCACCGAAATCATCCCCGTCACCCGGGGGTCCTTCACCGTGGGAATGAGGGCGGCCAGCTCCCGCTGGACCTCCTCGTTGATGCGCCCGATTCGATTGCTTGCCATGGTGTTCCTCCTTCAAATTGTCTTTACTCTCCGCTCCACCTCAAGCTGAATCTTTCGGCAGACTCCACAAAAGTCGTTCTCAATTTCAAAATTGGTAAATCTCAAAACCTTCAGCTCCAGAGCCTCTAAATATTCTGTCCGAATCCTGTCATACTCCACCAGACCATTTTTATCATAGTGCTGGCTCCCATCCAATTCCACTACAAGTTTTGCTTTCAGACAGAAAAAATCTACAATATAGCTGTCAATAATTCGCTGCCGGTTCCATCTTGGGGAGGCAGTACGCAGAAAGCCATACCACAGCCGCGTCTCCGCCGGTGTAGGCTCGTTGCGCAGCTGTGTGGAATGAGGTCTCTGACGTTTGTTCCGGGGCAAAAAAGTCACAGCGCTCCCTCCCCTCCCGTCCCCGCCGCGCGGGCAAGGCTCCTTTGGAAAGGAGCTGTCAGCCGAAGGCTGACTGAGGATTGCGT
>CAJUFJ010000093.1 GCA_910585815.1 uncultured Oscillospiraceae bacterium
TACCCATTGATTTTCTTGTGTTTTGAGAAGTATCGTTATCTAACGCCGTCTTTCGACCGGCCGAGTTTCCGCCAGATGGAGCAGATGATCGAGGCTGGCGAGGTGGGAACGGTCATTGTCAAGGATATGTCCCGTCTGGGCCGGAACTATCTGCAAGTGGGGATGTATACGGACATTGTGTTCGTGGAGAATGATGTGCGGTTTATCGCTGTCAATGACAACGTGGACTCAGCAGTACAGACCGAGTTTGACATGACCCCGATCCGCAATTTTTGTAACGAACTTTACGCCAGGGATACCGCCAAAAAAATCAAGTCCACGTTCAAGATGAAAGGCGATAGCGGCAGGCACCTCACCACCAATCCCCCATTCGGCTATGTCAAGGACGAACAGAATAAAGATAAGTGGCTGCTTGACGAGGAAGCCGCTAAAACGGTTCGGTACATCTTCAATCTGTGCTGTGACGGCCTTGGCCCCACGCAGATTGCCAACCGGCTGAGACGAGAACAGGTACTTACCCCCACCGCTTACAAAGCCCAGCAGCGAGGAGAACTGCTCCCAGAGCGGCCTTTTAACTGGGCGCAGAAAACCGTATCCGGGATTTTGGATAAGGTGGAGTACCTGGGCCACACGGAGAATTTCAAGACCGCATCCAAGAATTACCGCAGCAAGAAGCGAATCAAGACCGCCAAGGAGGAGCGCAAGCTGTTTCGGGATACCCACCCGACTATCGTGGACGAACACACCTTCCAGGTGGTACAGGAGATACGCGCCCACCGCCACAGGCCGACAGCCACGGGGAAAGTCAGCATTTTCTCCGGCAAAGTGTTCTGCGCCGACTGCGGAGCGAAGCTGCAATACTGCACCGCCAACGCTTTCTCTCCTAATCAGGACTTCTTCAACTGTGGTAACTACCGCAGCAACACAGGCACCTGCACCGCACACTATATCCGGGCGGTGACGTTGGAGAAGATCATACTGGCCCACATGAAGCGTGTCCTGGCCTATGTCCAGCAATTTGAAACGGCTTTTGTGAAACGGGAGATGGAGAAAGCCAACCTCAAACGCCAGACCTCTGTGGAAAAGGCCAAGTTGGACATTGTGACGCTGAAGCGGCGGGATGAGGATTTGGACGTGCTGTTCAAGCGCATCTACGAGTACATGGTGGCGGGTCGGCTCAGCCCGGAGCGGTTTGACAAGCTCTCCACGCAGTACGAGGAGGAGCAGAAGCAGGTGCGGCAGGTCATCGCAGAACTGCAATCGCTGATCGACGATGGCGAACAGGAGGCCCACGACCTCCGGCAATTCCTAAAAAGTGTCCGCAAGTACACCGACCTGGAAGAACTGACGGCGGAAATGCTGAACGAATTGGTTGATAAGATCATCGTCCACGCTCCTGACAAGAGCAGTGGACACCGCAGACAGAAGATTGAGATTTACTACAAGGCCGCTGGGATCATCGACATCGCTGACGACCTCTGCGAAGCCGGGGACGGCAGGGGGCAGTGGCGTAGAAATCGAAAAACGGCCTGAAAAGGCAGGACTGTGACCTTTTACAGTCACAGCCCTGCCGTACATAGAATACTTCGTTGCGGCACCTCACTTCAGGTGCAGCCCTTTTTGTTAAACCGCCTTTATCAGGCACAGAATCAGCCCATAGATTACGCTGGCACTGATGCCGAACACCAGCACCGGCCCGGCCACGGTAAAGAGCTTGGCCGCCGTGCCGGTAATCAGGCCCTCGCTTTTAAACTCCAGGGCGGGTGACACCATGGCGTTGGCAAAGCCGGTGATGGGCACCAGGGTGCCCGCCCCCGCCCGCTTGGCCAGCTTATCGAACAGTCCCAGCCCGGTGAGCAGGGCGGCGGCGAGAATCAGCGTGACCGACACCGCCGTCCCCGCCTGTTCTTTGTCCAGGCCGTAGCTCTGGTAGAAGTTCAGCAGGCCCTGTCCGGCGGTGCAGATGGCGCCCCCCACCAGAAAGGCCCACACAATATTTTTCCCCATGGGAGAGGGCTTCGACCTCTCGTTGACCAGCTTGCCATAGTCCTGATTTGTCATGCGCATCGCTCCTTCCAAGCTTTCTGATATGTTCTCCTCTGAGGAAAAAATTATGCGCGGCCGTATGAAAGAGTCTTCCGGCGCATAAGTTGTACCGGAAGGAGTGAGAACATTGATCTATCCCAAGCGACAGCTGATTGTGACCTGGCTGGCCGCCATTCTGGCAGGCTGTGCCCTCCATTTTTTGTATGCGTGGTGGCCCAACGCGGCAACCGCCCTGTTCTCCCCGGTAAACGAGAGCCTGTGGGAACATATAAAGCTGGTGTTCTGGCCCTTCCTGGGGGCGGCGCTGGTGCTCAATCGGGGCCGTCCCGGCGGGGTCCGGCCCTGGCTGCTGGTGCTGCCCGGACTGTGCGCCCTGGTGCTGATTTTGGGCTGGGTGTACCATGTGATGCTGGGGGGCGAGGCCATGTGGGTGGACATCGCCATCTATGTGCTGGTGATGACCCTGGGCTTCTGGCTGGCCACCCGGTTCTCCGGGCCCTTCCGGGGCGTCAAATGGGTGCTGCCCATTGTGGCCGTGATCGCCCTGGCCCTGCTCATCGGCTGGTTCACCCTCTATCCCCCGGAGGGGCTGCTCTTTCGGGATCTGTCCGCCGTGGGCTCCTGGCTGCCTCTGCCCTGCTGAAATTTTATGAGTTGATTTTTCCCGCCTCCCTCTGGTACAATGGCCCAAAAGGAGGGAAACGGTTTGATTGTGTACAGCGCAAGCGGCCTGACGGCCCGCGCCCAGGCCCGGGAGCTGCTGGCCCTGGCGGTCCGGGAGGTGTGGGGGCTGTCCCCCCTGCCCGACATCGCCCGGCGGGAGGGGGGCAAGCCCTTCTTCCCGGGCCGGGAGGAGCTCCATTTCAACCTGAGCCACAGCGGAGACCTGGCCCTGTGCGCCCTGGACCGCGCCCCGGTGGGGGTGGATATTCAAATCGTAAAGGCGTGGCGGCCCGGCCTGCCCCGGCGGGTGTGCTCCGCCGCCGAGCTGGCCTGGCTGGACGCCCAGCCCCAGCTCTGGCCTGCCTTCACCCTCCTCTGGACCCTGAAGGAGGCCCAGGCCAAGGAGAGCGGCCGGGGGCTGACCACCTCCATCCGGGATATCCGGGTCCCCCTCCCGGGACCGGGCCCACTGGAAATGGACGGGCTCCGCTTCCGGACCTGGACCGGCCCCGGCTGGGCGGCGGCAGTGTGCGGACACAGCGAGCCGCCGGAAAAAATTTTTGAAAAATCCCTTGACATTCCCACAGTGTGAGGGTTTATCCTGATGTCAGGAACCGGTTCCCACACAAAAACAGGAGGGATGTCATGCTCACCATCGGCGATTTTTCCCGGCTGAGCCGGGTCACCCCCCGGATGCTCCGCCACTACGACGCCCTGGGCCTGCTCCGCCCGGAGGCGGTGGGGGCCAACGGCTACCGCTACTACCGGCAGGAGCAGCTGTCTGACCTGGTACGCATCCAGTGGCTGAAGGGCTACGGCTTTGCCCTGGGGGAGATCGCCCCGCTGCTGGAGCTGGAGGACCGCCAGCTCCTCCCGCTGCTGCGCCAGCGGCGGCTGGAGCTCTGCCGGGAGCTGGACGCCCGGCAGGCCCTGCTCCACCAGCTGGAGGCTGACATCCTCCGCATGGAGGGAACAAAATTTATGGAATATCAGTATCATGTGGTCTTGATCGAAGACCCGGAACAGAGGGTCTTCTCCATCCGGGAAACCATCGGCGTGGACCAGTATCACGACTTCTTCGCCCGGCTGTACCGGGAGGCGGCCGCCCGGGGGCTGACCCAGGCGGGGCCTATCCAGATGCTCTACCACGACGCGGAATTTAACCCCCAGCGCTCCGACGTGGAGGCCCAGATGGTGGTGGCGCAGGACGGCCCGGATGTGAAGCGCAAGCCGGCCTGCCTCTGCGCGGCGGTGCAGCACAGGGGCCCCTATGAGCGGCTGCAATATGCCTATGACGCACTGTGCGCCTGGATGGCAGAGCATCCCGAGTACCGAATCTGCGGCCCCGCCATGGACCGCTACTTTGGCGACCCGGACAACACGCCCCCCGACCAGCTGGAGACCGGGGTGCTCTTTCCCGTGGAAAAGGTATAACCAAAGGGACGGCCCAGGGCCGTCCCTTTTCATTTTCTGCGTTCCCTTCTGCGTACCCAGATATAGCGCAGCAGGTAGACCCCCAGCAGGACCAGCCAGGAGAAGGCCTCCGCGTAGGCAATCACCTTCCGTCCAAACACATCGGCAAAGGCATAGGAGCAGACGATGCGCACCGCCAGCGCCGCGATTCCCGCCGCGCCGGAGAAAACCATATCCCCCATGCCCTCCAGATACCCCCGCAGCGCCATGGCCAGGCTGTAGACCAGGTAAAAGCTGGCAATGGTGCGGAAAAAGCTGCCCCCGATGGTCACCGACTCCGGGGTCAGGCCGAACATGGCGATCAGCGCCTCCCCGGCCACCAAAATCAGCGCCGTCAGGCCCAGGGAGATGCCGGCCATCATCACCGCCCCTGTTTTCAGGGCCTTTCTGGCCCGCTCCGGCTCCCCGGCGCCTATGTTCTGGGCCACCACCGTGGCAATGCCGGAGCCGAAATTAATCACGGGCAGCAGCAGGACGGTGTCCACCCGGTAGGCGGTGGTGATGGCGGCCACCGTCTGCTCCCCAAAGCCGTTCATAAACCGCTGGAGGAAGATGTTTCCCACCGAATTTGTCCCGGACTGGATGGCCGGCGGCAGGCCGAACCCGCTGCCTCTGGCGGCCACAGACCGGTCCACACTCCCCCGGCCCGGCCGGAAGCGCAGCACGGGGTACTTTTTCACGGCGTACAGCACCAGAAAGACGGTCATCACCCCCTGGGAGAGGACGGTGGCCGCCGCCGCCCCCGCCGCGCCGTACCGCAGCACCACCACAAAGGCCACGTCCAGCACCACATTGACCCCCGAGCACACCAGAACGGACAGGAAGGGGGCCCGGCTGTTCCCCATGCCCCGCAGGATGGCGGAATAGGTGTTGTAGACGGCCAGAAGGGGCACGCCGGCAAACATAATCCGCAGATAGCGCTCTGAGACAGTAAAAATATCCGCCGGCGTGTCCATCGCCCGCAGGATGGCAGGGGTGAGGATAAGGCCCAGGGCGGCCATCGCCGTAAAAACGCCACCCAGAAGCAGCGAAAAGGCGGACAGGAGCCGGCTCAGCCCACCCTGCTCCCCCATGCCGTACGCCCGGGCGGCCAGCACCGAGAGCCCGCCGGTAAAGCCGGTGATGACCATGACAAAGAGGCTGTAGAGGGCGGTGGTGGCTCCAATCCCGGCCAGGGCCAGCTCTCCCTCCACGTTGCCCACAATAAAGGCGTCCACCCAGTTAAACAGCTGCTGGAGTATCCCGCTTAGCATCAGAGGCACGGTGAAGGCCACCATTGCCCTGGCGATGCTCCCCTCAACCATATTCCGCTTCATATGTCTCCCTCCCCACCGAACAGGGAGGCGCTCAAGAGCTACCATACGGCCAGCCGCCGTACCACAGGGGTAACTCATGAACGCCTCTCTCGCTGTTTTCAGCTATTTCTCGATACTATATCAGCTGCCCCGGGAAAAGTCAACCCTTTCCAGTGAGAGACGGAATCCCCCAGTCCGGCAGGGCTGCCCCAAAAAAACGGCGGGCAACCTATCCGGTCACCCGCCGCGTGGGGTTGTTTATTCGCTGTAGGGCTTATTGGTTTCGATGTACATGCCGCGGTCCACGCTCCAGCCCACGTAGAAGTCCAGAGCCTTGCCCAGGTCGCGGAGCTTGAAGTAGTTGGAGCCGTTGATCTTATAGACCTCGGCGGTAATCTTCTCACCGTTGACATAGATGGCGTCGTTGCTGGGGTCGGCGGTCTGGCTGCCGCCGGTGGCGGCCCCTGCCAGGTCGCCGGACTGCTTGTCATAGCCCTGCCCGGTGGTGGCGGTGACGGCGTTCTTCGCGCCGTCGTAGCCCACGGCGAACTGCTTTTCCGTGCCGTTCAGCAGGGCGGCCACGTCGCGGATTTTGAAGTAGTTGCTGTCGTTAATCTTGTACACCGTGGGGTTGGCGGCTGTGCCGTTGACCTCTAGTTTGTCATTGGTGGGAGAGGCGATTGTCTCAGCGGCGGGCTGCTGGGGCTGGGCTGGGATAGCGGAGTCGATGCGCGAGATGGAATATGGATACTGGTTGTCGAGAATATCATCTACCCGACCTTCAAAATCACTATAATCATCAATTCCCAGTCCAATACCGATTGCAAAATCACTAATATTGTCACGGCTAAGACCGTAATATTCAGAGTACTCTCCGAGCAGTTCACCGATGCCATAATCCGCATATCTATAGTCAAGCGTTCCAGATCCAGTATAGTTGATATGGAGAGTCGAACCTTCTATGTAAATAGTAACAAAGATACCCTCTTCTTCAAATTTATAGTAGACACTGTCCATATGCGGAGCACGCGTCCAAGGTTCTGTCGCCGCAAAAACGGGAATGGTCAGCCCCAGGCACATCACCAGGACCAGCGCAAGGGAAAGCACTTTTTTTAGTTTTCTCATGGTTTATACCTCTTTTCTCTTTTTGAGCACCTTAGCCTTTGCATTGCA
>CAJUFJ010000094.1 GCA_910585815.1 uncultured Oscillospiraceae bacterium
CTTTTGAAAGGAGGTGCCCCAGTTCGCAAACTGGGGCGGAGGATTGCATTTTGGCGAAGCCAAAATATGCGAAGCAAACAAGAGGTCAGAGAACTTTGTGGGGCGGGACGACCTCGGCCCGCCAAATCGGTACGCTGGATAAAATGGCGCGCCGGGGTCGTCGCGCCCCACAGGTGGGCGGAAGCTTTGTTTACTTCGTATGTTTTGCTTCGCAAAACGCAATCCTCAGTCAGCCTTCGGCTGACAGCCCCTTTCAAAAGGGGCCTTGGGGGGAGGTCCTGCCATGAAAGAATTTAGCATCGGAAAAAACGACGCCGGGCAGCGGCTGGACCGCTGGCTGGCCAAGACCCTGCCTCTGCTCCCTGCGCCGCTGGCACAGAAGTACATCCGCCTGAAGCGGGTGAAGGTGAACGGCAGGGGGAGTAAGCGGGATGTGCGGCTCCAAACGGGGGATGTGCTCCAGCTGTATATCAACGACGAGTTTTTTGACCGGCCTACCCCGGAAAACGCCTTTTTGTCCCTCTACCAACCCAAGTTAAATATCCTCTATGAGGACGAGCACATTATGCTGGTGGACAAGCGGCCCGGGCTGGTGGTCCACCCCGACGAGAACGAGCGGGTGAACACCCTGCTCACTCACATTCAGGCCTATCTGTATCAGAAAAAGGAGTGGTCCCCCTATTGGGAAAACTCCTTCGCCCCCGCCCTGTGCAACCGCATCGACCGGAACACCGGGGGGATTGTGATTGCCGCCAAGACCGCCGAGGGGCTGCGGGTGATGAACCAGAAGATTAAGGACCGGGAGCTGACCAAGCTGTATCTGTGCGTGGTCCGGGGAAGAATGTCGCCCCCGCAGGGGCGGCTGGAGGGCTTCCTCTTTAAGGACGAGGTGAAAAAGCAGGTGTATGTCCGGGCGCGGCCCGAGCCGGGGGCCAAAAGCGCCGTTACCGCCTACCGGACGCTGGCGGTGGAAAACGGCCTGTCCCTGGTGGAGTGCGACCTGATTACCGGACGGACCCATCAGATTCGGGCCCAGTTCGCCGCCGCCGGCCACCCCCTGATCGGGGATGGCAAGTACGGCAGTGAGCGGGAGAACCGGAAATACGGCCGCCACGGGCAGGCTTTGTACTCCTATAAGCTCACCTTCCGGTTTACCACCGACGCCGGGCCGCTGGAGGCCCTCAACGGCCGGAGCTTTCAGGTGGAGGATGTGGAGTTTGTGAAGGAGTATTTTCCCGGAGTGGAAAAATAATGCCGGGAGTTCTTGCGAAGAAGCTCTGTTTATGGTAAAATACGGGAGAATTTCAATGAATGTCAGGAGGAAACTTTCGATGAAGCAAGATATGATTGTTGTACTGGACCTGGGCAGCGAGGAAAATCCCAAGATTGCCCGTGAAATTCGCGCCCTGGGGGTCTACTCTGAGATACACCCCCACGACATTACCCTGGCCGAGCTGAAGGCCCTGCCCAACGTGAAGGGGATTATCCTCAACGGTGGGCCCAACCGGGTGGTGGACGGGGTTTCCATCGACGTGGCGAAGGAGATTTACGACTGCGACATCCCCGCCCTGCTGGTGGACCACCGGGGAGACGACCCCTGGCCCGCCGACGACGGGGCCCGGAAGACCGCCCTGGAGAATTTTGTCTTTACCATCTGCGGGGCCGAGGCCAACTGGAATATGGACAACTTTATTGCCGATCAGGTGGAGCTTATCCGCAATCAGGTGGGGGATAAAAAGGTGCTGCTGGCCCTGTCCGGCGGGGTGGACTCCTCTGTGGTGGCGGCCCTGCTGATTAAGGCCATCGGCAAGCAGCTTACCTGTGTCCACGTGAACCATGGCCTGCTCCGCAAGGGGGAGCCGGAACAGGTGGTGCAGGTCTTCCGGAATGAGATGGACGCCAACCTGGTGTATGTGGACGCGGTGGACCGCTTCCTGGACAAGCTGGCCGGGGTGGCCGAGCCGGAGAAGAAGCGGAAGATTATCGGCGGGGAGTTCATCCGGGTGTTTGAGGAGGAGGCCCGCAAGCTGGACGGTATTCAATTCCTGGGACAGGGCACCATCTATCCCGACATCATTGAAAGCGGCACCAAGACCGTCAAGGCGGTAAAGAGCCATCACAACGTGGGCGGCCTGCCTGAGGACCTGGATTTTGAGCTGGTGGAGCCGCTGAAGATGCTCTTTAAGGACGAGGTCCGGGCCTGCGGCAAGGCCCTGGGATTGCCTGACTCCATGGTCTACCGTCAGCCCTTCCCCGGTCCCGGTTTGGGGGTGCGGTGCCTGGGGGCTATCACCCGGGACCGGCTGGAGGCCGTGCGGGAGTCCGACGCTATCCTCCGGGAGGAGTTCGCCAAAAACGGCCTGGAGGGGAAGGTGTGGCAGTACTTTACCGCTATCCCTGACCTGAAGTCGGTGGGCGTCCGGGATAACAGGCGCACGGACGAGTGGTGCGTGATTATTCGGGCCGTCAACACGGTGGATGCTATGACCGCTACTGTGGAAAATGTGCCCTTTGACCTGCTCCAGCATATTACTGCTCGGATCACCAGCGAGGTGAAGGGCGTCAACCGGGTGCTATTCGATCTGACTCCGAAGCCCAGCGGAACCATAGAGTGGGAATGAGTTTTTGAAGTCCTGAACCCGTTGCGGCACAACGAATAGACGGTTTTGCGCTCCTCTTTTGATAACGATTTGATAACGCTCCCCATAGGCCGTATCATTCTGTATCCCCGGTGGATTGCAGGTGAAAAGTGTTCCTTTGCGGCTTGTGGGTGACAAAATCCATATTAGAAAGCCCTTACCGATGGCAACGTCGGTAAGGGCTTTTTGCTGTCTATTCCTCTGTCTCCGCCGCCTTGCGCTTTGCCCGGAGTGCGTCAAGCTCATCCCTTGTGCGCTGGGCCTCAACTGCGGGATATGTGTAACGCCAATGGTCGTACTCCTCCCTGGTGATTTCCCCAGCTTCCAGCTTCTTGGCTTCATTGGCCCACCTGGAGAACATTTCAAGCATGGAGAGATAAGTCCTACCCTTGGATTTGTCCAGCCGCAGACAGATTTCGCCGTCAATCTCCCCGATGGTCAGCCCCCGTATATCCTCCAGGGCAAAGAGGGTGTGCATGAGGCCAATATCGCTATCTATGTCAGGGACGGTCAGGGCATCGGTGGAGACTTCAAAGAAGCCCGCCAGCGTCCGGGTCAGGTCGGCCTTGGGGGTACGGCTCCCTGTCTCATACTGCGCCATACGCACATCGGCGGAGCGTTCCGGGAACCCCACCACCTGACCGAGATACTTCTGCGTGACACCTTTCTTATTGCGGAAAAAGCGGATACGTTCACCGATTGCCATAACTGCCAACTCCAATCTATGTAATGGGGACACTTGGAGTATAACAGATATGTTTAGAACTGTCAAGCGAAATATAAATAAATTTGTTTATATTTTCTTCTTGGAAAGCCTTGACATAACGGAATAGAGTTAGTATAATAGGGTCAACGTTAAACAAATAGCGTTATTATCCAAGAAAGGAGGAACCAGCATGGAGAACAAGTTTATCCGGGTGGATGAGGTTGCGGACGAGCTGGGCGTGTCGAGGCCCTACGCATACAAGCTCATCCGACAGCTGAACGAGGAACTGAAAGGAAAGGGCTACATCACCATTGCGGGGCGGGTCAACCGCCAGTATTTCAACGAGCGGCTCTACGGGGCCGGAAAGGAAGTGAACGAAAATGCCGGTATTTAAGGACGAAAAGCGGGGCACATGGTACGTCATGGCATGGTATCGGGACTGGACGGGGGAGCGTAAGCAGAAGTGCAAGCGGGGCTTTCCCACCAAGCGGGAGGCCCAGGAGTGGGAGCGCAGCTTTCAAATGCAGACCGCCGCCGACATGGATATGACCTTTGAAGCCTTTGTGGAACTTTACACCAAGGATGTGAAGCCCCGGCTGAAGGAGAACACCTGGCTGACAAAGGAGAACATCATCCAGAAGAAGATTCTGCCCTACTTCGGCAAGCGGAAAATCAGCGAGATCACAACCAAGGACGTGATCGCATGGCAGAATGAGCTGCTGGCCTATCGGGACGAACAGCGCAAGCCCTACTCCCAGACCTATCTTAAAACCCTGCACAACCAGCTCAGCGCCATTTTCAACCATGCTGTCCGTTTCTATGAGCTTCGCTCCAACCCCGCCGCCAAAGCCGGGAACATGGGGACGGAGGAGCGAAAGGAAATGCTGTTCTGGACGAAGGCGGAGTATCAGCGGTTTGCAGAGGCCATGATGGACAAGCCCCTCTCCTACTACGCCTTTGAAATGCTCTACTGGTGCGGTATTCGGGAGGGGGAGCTGCTGGCCCTCACCCCGGCGGACTTCGACTTCGAGGCCGGGACGGTGAAGATCAGCAAGTCCTACCAGCGGCTCCACGGCGAGGATGTGATTACCACTCCGAAAACCAAGAAAAGCAATCGTACCATCAAAATGCCCAATTTCCTCTGTGACGAAATGCGGGACTACCTGGGAATGCTCTACGGGGTCAAGAAGAAAGACCGCATTTTCACCGTCACGAAAAGCTATCTCCACCATGAGATGGACAGAGGGGCGAAAGAGGCGGGGGTAAAGCGTATCAGAATCCACGACCTCAGACATTCGCACATTTCACTTCTGATTGATATGGGCTTCTCCGCTGTGGCGATTGCCGACCGGGTAGGACATGAGAGTATCGAAATCACTTACCGCTACGCCCACCTGTTTCCGTCCAAGCAGACGGAGATGGCGGACAAGCTGGACTTTGAAAGGACGGGAGCATAATGTCGACTAAGAATTTGGACAATCACAACCGCTGGCGGAACAAGACCGTGGCGTTCCGGGTGTCCCCGGAGGAGGACGAACAGCTTGAAATTGCCGTCCGCCTGTCCGGGCTGACCAAACAGGACTACATCACCCGGCGACTTTTGAACCGGGACATTGTGGTGCAGGGCAATCCCAGGGTCTACAAGGCCCTGCGTGACCAGCTCGCCGCCGTCCTGGGGGAGCTGCGGCGCATGGAGGCCGGGGGCGGGGTGGATGATGAACTTCTCGCCACCATCCGCCTTATCACCGTGACGCTGGACGGTATGAAGGAGGATTGATAGATTGATGGATTCCAGAGAAACGAAAAGGACTGTCCCGGTTCCGTCTGTTGGCGCAGACGGGGAACAGCCCATTTCACAAATATGTATCACGAACAGTATATCAGAAGCGGCTACCGAAAACAACCCCCAGGATGAAAGTATGGAGGATATTCTTCGGGAGCTTCAACGGACAAGCGACCCGGCCTACCTCCACACGGTTTCTATGAACGAGCTTTACCAGAACGTCTACCAGAGCAGACCGCCAATCATTGACGGTCTGCTCTACCCTGGGACGTACCTCTTTGCGGGAGCGCCCAAGGTGGGCAAGTCGTTCCTGATGGCCCAGCTTGCCTATCATGTGAGCATGGGCCTCCCCCTGTGGGGCTACCCCGTCCACAAGGGCACCGTCCTCTATCTGGCGTTGGAGGACGACCACCGCCGCTTGCAGGGGCGGCTGTATCGGATGTTCGGCATGGACGGCACCAACGACCTGCTCTTTGCAATCTACGCCAAACAGCTCGGCCTGGGCCTGGAGGAACAGCTAAAGAAGTTTGTCCGCCAACACCCCGATACCAAGCTGATTATCATTGACACCCTCCAGAAAGTCCGGGAGGTCGGCGGGGACAAGTACAGCTATGCCAACGATTACGAGGTGGTGGGCAAGCTGAAACGCCTTGCCGATGATTGCGGTATCTGTCTCCTGCTGGTACACCACACCCGAAAGCAACAGGCCGACGATAAGTTTGATATGATTTCCGGCACCAACGGCCTGTTGGGAGCTGCGGACGGGGCCTTTCTTCTTCAAAAGGAGAAGCGGACGGACGGCAACGCCATTCTGGACGTGGCAGGGCGTGACCAGCAAGACCAGCGGATGTATCTCACCAAGGACAGGGAGCGGCTTGTGTGGGAGCTGGAGCGGCTGGAAACGGAGCCGTGGGTGGAACCGCCCGACCCGGTATTGGAGGCCGTTGCCGCCCTTGTGACGGCGGACAGGCCCGCCTGGGGCGGTACGGCTACGGAGCTGGCGGCGGCTCTCCAAACCGACATGAAGCCCAACGCCCTGGCTATGCGGCTGAATGTCCGGGCCGGGAGACTGGCGGCGGAGTACCATATCCGCTATGAGAACAGCAGGAGCCACGCCGGGAGAAGTATCACCCTCACCCTGGAACCGCCCCAGGCGTGACGACCGTGACGGCTGTGACGGCTTTTTTGAGAGCGGGGGCGGTGTGTAAAACATCGTCTCGGTCGTCACGGCCGTCACGGGGAGCGGGGCCAAAAGTCAAGGGGGCATACCTGCGGGTGGAGATTGCCGCAAGGCAATACAACCCGTACCCCTTGACTTTTGTCCCACGGAGAACACTGGCCGGGTGGGGGAAAGGCTGTGCCTTTCCCCCCTGCCCAACGGCGAGTGTCAAAGTTTAGGC
>CAJUFJ010000095.1 GCA_910585815.1 uncultured Oscillospiraceae bacterium
TCAATCGCTGAAAGCTATATATTTTCAGCGTGATAGCTCTGAGCTATAATAGCTACTGGTGATAGAAATGGAAGATTATCGTGAAATCATCCGCAGCAAGCGGATTGCGCTGGGCTGGAGCCAGTATAAGCTGGCAAAGCTTGTGGGCATTACCCAATCCTTTATGAACGAGATAGAGAGCGGCAAAAAAAGCCCCTCCATCGAGGTTTTTTTCCGTATCTGCCAGGCGCTGGCAATTCAGGTCTTCCCGGACGAGAGGTGATTTCATGACAGAGTATTACATCCCCACCGGCCGCAGCCAGGCGGAGCTGGTGGAAAAACGGTCCCGGTTTATCGGACAGGTGTGGCGGGTGAGCTCCGAGGAGGAGGCCCGGGCCCGGATCGAGGAGACGAAAAAGAAGCACTACGACGCCCGCCACAACTGCTGGTGCTACCGCGTCCGCGAGGGGGGTGTGGAGCGGTACTCCGACGACGGGGAGCCCCAGGGCACCGCCGGGCAGCCTATGCTCAATGTGTTCCAGCGGGAAAACGTGACCGATGTGGTGTGCGTTGTCACCCGGTATTTCGGGGGCATCCTGCTGGGGGCCGGCGGGCTGGTCCGGGCCTATACCCAGTCCGCCAAGGACGCCTTGGACGCCGCCGGCATTTCGGTGGTCCGCCGCTGGGTGGCTATGGAGGTGCCCTGCACCTATGCTCAGTTTGAGGAGGTCCGCCGGGAGATACTCCGCCACGGCGGCGTGGAGGAACATGTGGACTACGGCGCTGATGTGCTTTTGTCGGTGCTTATCCCCGAGGAGCGCGCCGGGCTGTTTGCTGCCCACCTGCTGGACGTCTCCGCCGGGACCATTGAGGCGCTGGAGGCCGGGGAGCGGTTTCAGGACGTTCCCTGGCGGGAGCCGGTGCGCAGGGACGGCTAGTGTCCTGCGCAGTCCCAGGTTTGGAGCGGCGGAGCTCTCTAATCGCCCGGCCGCTGGGGCAGAAGCAGAAAATACACGCATATGTTTTCCTTTCGAAAACATATGCGTGTTCTGTTTATATGCCGGTTTCTTCCTTTGCGCGGATGATCCTTTTCAGGCCGCTGACTGCGTAGCTCTTGGACGCCGAAATGGGCATCCAGAGCACCCGGTCTATATAGGGGCTGCCCTCCAGCAGGGCGGCAAAGAGCTGATACATGAACTCGTCCGACACCAGCACCGCTGTCCGGCACCTGGGCCAGAGGTTCTCACAGTAGTACTCCAGCGACTCCCGCACGCCGCCCATGATGACACCCTCGCCGTAGGAGAGGCGCTGATGGGGCGTCCCCTGGTCAAACAGGCGCATGGCGTGGCAGATATACAGGGCTCGGTTAAAGCCGAAGCGTTTCAGGTTTTCATAGCCCTGGCGCACCATCTCCACGTCGGGCGGGCTGCCGTCCGGGGTGAGGACGGGGGACAGGATGGTGTCCTTCTGGATGGCGTAGAACAGCTCTCCGGTGAAGTTGGAGATGATTCCGGTGATCTCCTCCCCCTGAATATAGGTGACGTGGGTGTGGGAGCCGGGGAAAATCAGGGCGGCATCCTGGACGTCGTCCATGGCCTTCAGCTCCTCCAGAGCGCCGATAATCTCGATCTCCTCTCCCCGCATATTGTTGACAAAAGAGAAGTCATCGCTCAGCGTCTTGAGCCCAGGCACCAGAATGATGTCCCGGTGGAAGCAGGTGTCCTCCCGGAAGGGGTACAGGCTGTCTGCGAAGGTCTTCACTGTCATAGGCAGGGGCAGGTGGGGGACCTCCTTCAGCCCGTAGGGGGAGGTGATCATGCCGGAGGCGTAGATGGCGGAGATGTTCCCCTCCGTCAGTCCGTTTTCCGCCAGCACCTGGTCGTGGAGCGCCTTCATGCCCTCCACCAGCACCCGATTGCTCCCGGCGATGGCAGAATCCTTGGAGCCCACCGCCTTTTTGGCCACATACTTCACTTGAAAGTTCCGGTCCAGCAGATAGGCCCGGGTGTTGGAGGTGCCGGAGTCAAAGTAGAGCAGATAGCTGTCCAATGTTTTGTCCCTCCTGTCCATCAACCCCGCAGCGCCGCCACATAGGCCCGGGCGGTCGCGGTGATTTCGTCAAATTTACCTTCGTCCACCAGGGCGGCGCTGACCAGGCTGCCGCCCACGCCTACGCCCACGGCCCCCGCCCGGATGAACTCTGCGCAGTTTTCCACGGTTACGTTGCCCACTGCGGTGACGGGAATATGCTTCAGGGGCGCCTTTACCGCCTTGATATAGGCCGCGCCCAGCAGGCCGGCCGGGAACAGCTTTACAATATCTGCCCCGCATTTGTGGGCAAAGGCCGCCTCGGTGGGGGTCATGGCTCCGGGGATGGACACCTTGCCCAGGCGCTTGGTCTCCTCAATGACCGCCTCGTCCACGTTGGGAGAGATCATATACTCCGCGCCGGCCTCCGCCGCCTGGCGGACCTGCTCCACCGTCATGACCGTGCCGGCGCCCACGCACATCCTGTCCCCCAGTTCCTCCCGGATGGCGCGGATGGAGGCCAGAGTGTCCTGGGCCTTCTCCTCGCTGGTCTGGTCGAATGTGACCTCGATGCAGCTGACGCCGCCCCGCTCCAACGCGGAGGCCAGCCCCAGGATTTTGCTGCTGGGGATGCCCCGGACGATGGCAATGATTTTTCCCTCTATGATTTTTTCCAGTATAGATTGAGCCATTGGAATCCCTTCTTTCCACATTTTCCCTGTTATAATAACCCCGGTCGGCAGACTGGGCCCTGCTTATGCTTCCGGCCTTCTGATCAGCTCGAACTGGGCGTTTTTGTCGATATACTCGTCAAACATGACGCCCTGCGCCAGGGTGTCCCGGAAGGCCCTTTGCAGGGCGTAGACCTCGGCGCCGTAGCGGTACACGCCGGCCAGGAAATTGTCAAAGTGCCGATTGTCGCCGCAGGAGATCAGCTTGGCATCCTTCTCGTGCTCCGGCCTTACGTCGGTGATTCGGCTCTCCTCCCCGAACTGGGAGTTGATGAAGAAGGTCTTGCCCTCGAAGCCGTAGCCGTTCCAGCCGCAGACCAGACTGAACACATCGCACTCGCCCTGCTCCGTCATCTCCCGGTACCTTGCGGTGACCTTGTGGAAGACCTCTGCCAGACTGTCCGGGCAGTCCTCCTTCAGGGTAAAATCTACGTTCAGATAGTCCTGAAACAGGTAATAGTTGTCCTCAATGGCCCCGGACAGGCCGATGATAACCGATTCGTTCACCTTAAAAATCTTTCTGAAATTATGCAGCACTCCGCCGCTGGTCAGATTCAGCTGCTGCTCGCCGCAGACCAGGGCGAACTCGCTGCACAGGACAGCTTGGACTAAGCTCATGGCTGCTCCTCCCTTTCCTACAAAAGACGGTACTGCCCCGAGATTCAGGGCAGTACCGCCGATACAGCTTACACAGACTGGGGCGCTTCTCCCCCGAAGGCCTCGATGGCGTGGGCGGTCTCCGCCCGCTTCTCCTCGATGGCCTCCTTCAGGATGAGGTCCTTCACCTTCATCAGCCGGATGGTGTTGGATCGCTCGTTTTCATCCAGCTTCATGGTGATATACTTGATGTTGGCCTGCATCTCGGGGATTTTTACATACTCCAGCGCGTTAACCCGGCGGCGGGTCTTTTCGATCTCCTCCGCCAGCAGCTGGGAGGTCTTCTCCACCTCGGCCAGCCGGAGCATGTCGCTGAGCACCCGGGACAGGGCGTCCACCGCGTCGTCCAGCTCGCCGCTGGTCTGGGCGAAGCCGTAGGGGTAGACCTCCCCGGGGTCCTGGCTGCTGGTGCGGAACTGGTACTGGGGGACGTCCACCGACATGATATTCTGGAAGGTCATGTCCAGCTCTACACTCTGCTTGGGGTAGAGCAGGGACTGCTCCAGCATCTCCGGGGACATGAGGGCGGCGGCCACGGTAAACGCGCCGTGGGCCCGCATCAGCGCCTCCTCCACCCGCTTGCGCAGGGCGCGGTTCTCCCGCACCACGTCCATGAATTGCTTCATCAGCTCGTCCCGCTTGTCCTTCAGCAGCTTATGGCCGCGAATGGAGGTGCGCAGGCGGTTTTTCAGCCGGTTCAGCTCCTGCCGGGTGGGGTTGATTGTTGTGGAAGGCATTTATACCCCCCCCTGTTCCTTTTTGGGCAGATACTTTTCGATCATCTCGGGCTTGATCCGCTTCAGCTCGGTCTTGGGCAGGATGGACAGCAGGTCCCAGCCCAGGTCCAGGGTCTCGAAGATGGAGCGGTTCTCGTCCGTCCCCTGGGAGACGTACCGGCGCTCAAACTCGTCGGCGAATTTGGCGTACAGCAGGTCGGTGGGGGACAGAGCGGCCTCGCCCAGGATGGACATCAGCTCCTTGTTCTCCTTGCCGGTGGCGTAGGCGGCAAAGAGCTGGTTCATGGTGCCGGCGTGGTCCTCCCGGGTCTTGCCCTCGCCGGTGCCCTTGTCCTTCAGACGGCTCAGAGAGGGCAGCACGTCCACGGGGGGATTGACGCCCTTGCGAAACAGCTCACGGGACAGGATGATCTGGCCCTCGGTGATATAGCCGGTCAGGTCGGGGATGGGGTGGGTCTTGTCGTCCTCGGGCATGGTGAGGATGGGGATCATGGTGATGGACCCCTCCTTGCCCACCTGACGGCCGGCGCGCTCGTAGAGGGTGGCCAGGTCGGTGTACAGGTAGCCGGGGTAGCCGCGGCGGCCCGGGACCTCCTTCTTGGCGGCGGACACCTCACGCAGGGCCTCGGCGTAGTTGGTGATGTCGGTGAGGATGACCAGCACGTGCATCCCCTTCTCGAAGGCCAGGTACTCCGCGGCGGTGAGGGCCATACGGGGGGTGGCGATACGCTCCACGGCGGGGTCGTTGGCCAGGTTGGTGAACAGCACGGTGCGGTCGATGGCGCCGGTGCGGCGGAACTCCTGGACGAAGAACTCGGATTCCTCGAAGGTGATGCCGATGGCGGCAAAGACCACGGCGAAGTTGGACTCGCCGTCCAGCACCTTGGCCTGGCGGGCAATCTGAGCGGCCAGGGCGGAGTGGGGCAGGCCGGAGCCGGAGAAGATGGGCAGCTTCTGGCCGCGGACCAGGGTGTTCAGGCCGTCGATGGTGGAGATGCCCGTCTGGATAAACTCGTTGGGGTAGTTCCGGGCGGCGGGGTTCATGGCCAGGCCGTTGATGTCACGGTACTCGTCGGCCAGGATGGCGGGGCCGCCGTCGATGGGCTGGCCCATGCCGTTGAAGACCCGGCCCAGCATGTCGCCGGACACAGCCAGCTGGAGGGGGTGGCCCAGGAAGCGAATCTTGGACTCGGCCAGGTTGATGCCGGCGGAGGCCTCGAACAGCTGGACCACGGCGGAATCGCCGTTGACCTCCAGCACCTTACAGCGGCGGATGGTGCCGTCGGTGAGCTCCACCTCGGCCAGCTCGTCATAGGTGACGCCCTGGACCCGCTTGACCACCATCAGAGGGCCGGAGATTTCTTCGATTGTCTTATATTCCCGAATCATACTTCATCCGCTCCCTTCTCGGCGATGGCGGTAATCTGCTCCTCCATCTCCCGGGTCATGGCGTCGTAGGCGCTCTTATACTGGTCGGCGGGCACCGACTTGGCACGGCCGATCTTCTCCCGCACGGGCACGCCGAACAGGTCGTTCAGGCTGCCGCCCTTGGCGGAGGCGTCCCGGCACAGGTCCTCGTAACGGCGGATGATGGCCAGCATCTGGGCCTGGCGGTCGTACTCGGAATAGCAGTCGATATCCACGAAGGAGTTCTGCTGGAGGAAGTCCTCCCGGAGCATCTTGGCGATCTCCAGGGTGATCTGGTCCTTGGCGGACAGGGAGTCCTTACCGACCAGCTGGACGATCTCGTTCAGGTTGGCCTCCTCCTGGAGGGTGGACATGGCCCACTCCCGGTTGAGCAGGAAGTCCTTGCCCAGGTTCTCGTCGTACCAGGGGCGCAGGGAGTCCAGATACAGGGTGTGGGAGGTCAGCCAGTTGATGGCGGGGAAGTGACGGCGGTAGGCCAGGGAGGCGTCCAGGGCCCAGAACACCTTGACGATACGCATGGTGGCCTGGGAGACGGGCTCGGACAGGTCGCCGCCCGGAGGGGAGACCGCGCCCACGGCGGTCAGGGAGCCCCGGCGGTCCTCCTCGGACCCCAGGCAGGAGACGGAGCCGGCCCGCTCGTAGAACTGGGCCAGACGGGAGGACAGGTAGGCGGGGTAGCCCTCCTCGCCGGGCATCTCCTCCAGACGGCCGGACATCTCGCGCAGGGCCTCGGCCCAGCGGGA
>CAJUFJ010000096.1 GCA_910585815.1 uncultured Oscillospiraceae bacterium
CCGGAGAAGCGGGTGGAGCTCCACCTGCACACCACCATGTCCTCCATGGACGCCCTCACCAGCGTGGGCCCCAAGCTGGGCCCGGACCGGAACGTGGTGAAGCGGGCGGAGGCCTGGGGCCACCCGGCCATCGCCATCACCGACCACGGGGTGGCCCAGTCCTTCCCCGACGCCTGGCACTCGGCCAAGAAGATCAAGATTTTGTATGGGGTAGAGGCCTATTTTATCAACGACGTGGACGACCGGGTGGCCGTCCACGGGGAGACGGACGCCCCCTTTGACAGCGAAATCGTCTGCTTCGACATCGAGACCACCGGCCTGAACAAGAAGCACGAGGTCATCATTGAGATCGGCGCGGTGGTGCTGAAAAACGGGGAGATCACCGACACCTTCAACACCTTCGCCGCCCCGGGGCGCATTCTGCCCCCGGAGATCATCCGCCTCACCGGCATCACCGACGAGATGCTGGAGGGGGCCCCGTCCCAGAAGGAGGCGCTGGAGGCCTTTCTGGCCTTCGCCGGGGACCGGCCCCTGGCCGCCCACAACGCCGACTTCGACATGGGCTTTATCGCCGCCGGCTGCCGGAAGTACGGGCTCCCCTTTGCCAACCCCTCGGTGGACAGCCTGATTCTGGCCCAGAACCTGCTGCCCGAGCTGGGCAAGTACAAGCTGGACATTGTGGCCGAGCACCTGCACCTGCCCGCCTTCAACCACCACCGGGCCAGCGACGACGCGGCCACCGTGGCCTACATGCTGCCCCACTTCTTCCGAAAGCTGGAGGGGCTGGGCTTCCACAACCTGTCTGAGATTAACCCCTACATGCGCACCATCCGGGGCAAGGGGAAGGCCAAGCGCCAGCCCAAGCACCTCATTGTGCTGGCCAAGAACCAGACCGGCCTGCGGAATCTCTATAAGCTGGTGTCCCTGGCCCACCTGGAGCACTTCAAGCGCTACCCCATCATGCCCAAGTCCCTGATTAACGAGAACCGGGAGGGGCTTATCATCGGCTCCGCCTGTGAGGCGGGGGAGCTGTTCCGGGCCCTCACCGAAGGCAAGGACTGGGAGGAGCTGAAGCGCATCGCCTCCTGGTATGACTACCTGGAGATACAGCCCATCTGCAACAATATGTTCATGCTCCGCAAGGGGCTGGTCCGGTCCGAGGAGGAACTGCGGGACTTCAACCGGGAGATCGTCCGCCTGGGGGAGGAGCTGGGCAAGCCGGTGTGCGCCACCGGAGACGTCCACTTTCTGGACCCCCAGGACGAGGTCTACCGCCACATCCTGCTGGCCTCCAAGGGCTTTGAGGACGCTGACGAGGACCTGCCCATCTACTTCAAGACCACCGACGAGATGTTGAAAGAGTTTTCCTACCTGGGCAAGGAGAAGGCCCACGAGGTGGTGGTGAAAAACACCAACCTCATTGCCAGCTGGTGCGACCCCATCGAGCCCCTGCCCCAGGGCCTGTTCGCCCCCAAGCTGGAGGACTCCGACGGGGAACTGAAGCGGCTTGTGTGGGGCAAGGCCCATGAGCTCTACGGGGAGAACCCGCCCCAGATTGTGGTGGACCGCATCGAGGCCGAACTGGGGGACATCATCCGCTGCAAGTACGACGTGATCTACATGTCTGCCCAGAAGCTGGTGCAGAACTCCCTGGAGCACGGCTACCTGGTGGGCTCCCGGGGGTCGGTGGGCTCCTCCCTGGTGGCCTTTATGTCGGGCATCACCGAGGTGAACTCCCTGCCCGCCCACTACCGCTGTCCCAACTGCAAGCACACCGATTTCGACTACGCCCAGGACCCGGAACACCCCTACGGCTGCGGGGCGGACATGCCCGACGCGGTGTGCCCCGTCTGCGGGACCAAATACGTCAAGGACGGCTTCAACATCCCCTTCGAGACGTTCCTGGGCTTCGGCGGCGACAAGGTGCCCGATATCGACCTGAATTTCTCCGGGGAATACCAGTCCAGCGCCCACAAATACACCTTTGAGCTGTTCGGCCAGACCCACGTCTTTCGGGCGGGCACCATCGGCACGGTGGCGGAGAAAACCGCCTTCGGCTATGTGAAGAAGTATCTGGAGGAGAAGGGAAAGGTGGCTTCCAAAGCGGAGGAGAACCGGCTTGCCATCGGCTGTACCGGGGTGAAGCGCACCACCGGCCAGCACCCCGGGGGCATGGTGGTTATCCCCCAGGACAAGGAGATATACGACTTCTGCCCCGTCCAGCACCCCGCCGACGACCCCAACAGCGATATCATCACCACCCACTTTGAATACCACTCCATGGAGTCCAACCTCCTCAAGCTGGACATGCTGGGCCACGATGATCCCACCATGATCCGCATGCTGGAGGACCTCACCGGGGTGAACGCCCGGGAGATCCCCCTGGACGACCCGGATACCATGTCCCTGTTTTCCTCCTCCAAAGCCCTGGGCTATGAGGACGACAAGATTCTCGGCCCCACCGGGGGCACCGCCATCCCGGAGTTCGGCACCTCCTTCGTCCGGGGCATGCTGGAGGAGACCCAGCCCAACCAGTTTGACATTCTGGTGCGGCTGTCCGGCTTTTCCCACGGCACCGATGTGTGGCTGGGCAACGCCCGGGACCTGATTATCCAGCAGGGCATCCCAGTCGGCCAGGCCATCGGCTGCCGGGACGACATCATGCTGTTTCTTATTTCCAAGGGGATGGACCCCAAGCGGTCGTTTAAGATTATGGAGGCCGTCCGGAAGGGCCGGGGTCTGCCCGACGGGGCGGAGGAGGAGATGAAGGCCGCCGGCGTGCCCGACTGGTACATCGGCTCCTGCAAGAAGATCGCTTACCTGTTCCCCAAGGCCCACGCCGTGGCCTATGTGATGATGGCCTTCCGCATCGCCTGGTTCAAGGTCCACCGCCCCCTGGCCTTCTACGCCGCCTACTTCTCCATCCGGGCCAAGGCCTTCGACGAGGCCTTTATGTGCCGGGGGATGGACGTGTGTCAGAAGAAAATGCGGGAGATCGTGGCCAAGGACAAGGAGGCCACCGCCGTGGAGCAGGACATGCTCACCACCCTGGAGGTGTGCTACGAGTTCTATCTCCGGGGCTTCCAGTTCGACCGGATGGACGTCTACCAGTCCCAGGCCATCCACTTTTCGGTGGACGAGGAGCGGGGGACCCTGCGGCCCCCCTTCGTGTCGGTGGCGGGGCTGGGGGAGACAGCCGCCATCTCCCTGGCCGAGCAGCGGGAGGGGAAGCAGTTTATCTCCATTGAGGAGGTGTCCGCCGCCTGCCCCAAGGTGTCCAAGACCCACATCCAGCTGCTGAAGGAGGCCGGAGCCTTCGGTGACCTGCCCGAGACCAGCCAGATGGATTTGTTTTCTATGTTAGGATAAAGGACAGCCCCGCCGCTTGCATTTGCGGCGGGGCTGTAAAACTATCTCGCGCTTAGTTCTTTGGGCTTGTGCGCTTACTTTTTCCCTTTTCCAGCCCCTACCAGGATATAGACCACGCAGGCGGCGGCCAGCAGGTAGGGGTAGTAGAGGCAGGGCATAATCTGGAAGGCGGACACCACGCCGCCCGAGGCGGAGATGGCCACCAGCATCTGTGCGCCGTAGGGAATCACGCCCTGGAACACGCAGGAGAAGGTGTCCAGCAGGGAGGCCGACTCCTTGGGGGTGATGCCGTACTCCTCGCTGATCTCTTTGGCAATGGGGCCGGCCATAACAATGGCCACCGTGTTATTGGCCGTGGCAATGTCCATGGCGCCCACCAGCAGGCCCACGCCCAGCCGGCCGCCTACCCGGCCCTTGAACATCCGGCGGATAAAGGCCAGCAGGGCCTCGAAGCCGCCGAACTCCCGAATGAGGGCGCACATGGCGGACACCAGCACCGTTACCATAATGGTCTCGAACATCCCGGCCGCGCCCGAGCCCATGCTGCCCAGCAGGCTCATAAAGTCCACCGTCCCGGTGGGCAGCACGATAGCTACGCCGGCCAAAATGCCCACCAGCAGCACCACAAACACGTTCAGCCCCACAATGCCGCCAAAAAGCACCAGAATGTAGGGGATCAGCAGCAGCAGATTGTACTCCGGAATGTCGATCTGGTCCACTCCGGCGCTGAGGGACTGTACCAGAATCACAACCAGGGTCACAACCGCGGCGGGCAGGGCGATTTTGAAGTTGGCCCGGAATTTGTCCCGCATTTCGCAGCCCTGGGTGTTGCAGGCGGCGATGGTGGTGTCGGAGATAAAGGACAGGTTGTCGCCAAACATGGCCCCGCCCATCACAGACCCCACGCACAGGGCCATGGAAAAACCGGACACGTTGGACACCGCGGCGGCAATGGGGGTAATCAGGGTAATGGTGCCCACCGAGGTGCCCATGGCGGTGGACACAAAGCAGGCCGCCACAAACAGCACCGCCACAGAGGCCCAGGCCGGGGTGACGGACAGCAGGAAATAGGCCACCGCCTCGGCGCTGCTCCGCCCGGTAACGCCCACGAATACGCCGGCCACCAGGAAAATCAGGATCATGGTCATGATGTTCTTGTCCCCAACGCCCTGGGCCATAATGGCCAGCTTGTCATCAAATTTCAGCACCCGGTTCTGCAGGCAGGCCACCAGCAGCGCCACCATGAACACCACCACGATGGGGATGTTGTAAAAGGCCATCTCCACCCCTAAGCCGTACTCAAAAACCAGACCCATGCCCAGATAGAGCGCCAGGAATACCAGTATGGGCAGCAAGGCCGCCGGGTTCTGCTTGGGTTTTCTCTCTTTCAGATCCATAATAAGTCCTCCCTTTTCTCCCAAAGTTCCCTTTATTTTAGTGTAAATTTCCCGCTATGTCAATGCAATTTGTGCAATTGGTTGGAGATATCCTCCAGAATCTGAAGAAAGACAAAAAAGCCCCTTTACATTTTCGGAAAATCTGTTATAATGTAGAAGCTGTCTTTTGAATGAGCTTGAAATTTGGGCCTGTAGCTCAGCTGGGAGAGCGCACGGTTCGCATCCGTGAGGTTCGAGGGTTCGATCCCCTTCAGGTCCACCAGATTGAACGACCCTACCCAATCTGAACAAACTGTTGTCAGTTGTTCAGATTGGGTAGGGTCGTTCTTTGCCTATAACCATTGTGTTTCAAGGGTTACAGGCTTTTTAACTTCGGATTCCATGTGTCAGCGGGAAAAAGCAAACAATTCAAAATCAGAGAGCAAAACGTGTAATAGGGTGGGATTTGAACCCCTACTGACATCACCCACATCAGCTTTAGGCATTGCAATTCATGGCTTTCTCTCCTGCCTGACATAGCGTTTGGTTTCTCAAAGTACAATGTAGTCGCAGGAAATTGTAAAACTTCCTGCCTAGACACACTCAACACTTGATGTCTTCCGCATATCTGATATAATTATTCTTGAAACATTTACATTGTAAGTCACGGAGGACTATCTAGGATCGGATACAAACTATATTATTAAGTGAGGCAATCAATTACTATGGATAAAATTCTGATTGTAGGGAATGGATTAACGGCTAACCTTATTCCCGAATATCAACACAAGGCTATGATGCAAAAAATCAAAGAGGAAGTTCCGCTCATCTTTGATAAGGCAGATAAATTGTTTGCACCCTTCCGCATGAAAGTGGATAGTGTTCAATATAGCGCTGTATCGTGGGGATGCTCTGGTGATGGTTTTTGCGGCGAAGCGGGATTTGGTGGACCGATTGCAGACAGGCCATACAATCGAGAATTGCTTTCGCATATTGAGAAGCAGCTTCAAAGACTTGGCTTTAATGATATTCAAACAATTTCTACAATCTTTTTCCAAACCTATGGACTTATAATGGAAAGTGCGGGAAAGATGCGTTAAATAAAGCAAAAATAGAGCAATTAAAGGGATGAACTGCCCCCATTTGTTAGACAGTGTGGTATACTATCAAACAAGTGGGGGGTGTTTCATT
>CAJUFJ010000097.1 GCA_910585815.1 uncultured Oscillospiraceae bacterium
CCGGGGAGCAGGTCCACCTGCCGGTGGGTGTTGAAGGCCATGCGGGTGAGGGCGGACATGGTCTCGCCCTGGCTGCCGGTGGTAATGATGCAGACCCTGTGCTTAGGCAGGGATTTGATGTGATTCAGGTCCATCAGGATGCCGTCGGGGATATTCATATACCCCAGCTCGGCAGACACCTTCATCACATTCTCCATGGACCGGCCGGTAACGGCCACCTTCCGCCCGTACCGGGCGGCCACGTCAATCACCTGCTGGATGCGGTCCACGTTGGAGGCGAAGGTGGTAACGATGATGCGCTCCTCACAGCCCCGGAACAGCCCGTCGAAGGAGGCCCCCACACTGCGCTCGGAGCGGGTGTAGCCCGGGCGCTCCACGTTGGTGGAGTCGGCCAGCAGGGCGAGCACCCCCTCCTTGCCCAGCTCGCCCAGCCGGGCCAGGTCCATCATGCCCCCCTGGATGGGGGTGGCGTCGATTTTGAAGTCGCCGGTGTGGACACAGGTGCCCACCGGGCACTTGATGGCGAAAGCCACCGCGTCGGCAATGGAGTGGTTCACGTGGATGAACTCCACGGTGAATTTTCCCGCCTTGACGATCTGGCCCGCCTCGCAGGTGATGAGCCTGGTCCGGTCCAGCAGGCGGTGCTCCTCCAGCTTCAGCTTGATAAGCCCGGCGGACATGCGGGTGGCGTAGATGGGGGCGTTGAGGGACCGCAGCACATAGGGCAGAGCCCCGATGTGGTCCTCGTGGCCGTGGGTGATGAAGATGCCCCGGATTTTGTTCTGGTTTTTAATCAGGTAGCTGACGTCTGGGATGACCACGTCGATGCCGTACATGTCATCGTCGGGGAAACCCATGCCGCAGTCCACCACAATGATGTCGCCGCCGTACTCGTAGACGGTGAGGTTCTTGCCGATCTCGTTGAGACCGCCAAGGGAAATGATTTTCAGTTTTTCTGCCATGATTACTCCTTTAATTTTTCCCTGCCCCGCTCCGGAGGAGCGGAGGCTTCGGGTTTTGATGTAGTTTGACAGAAAAGCCCATAGAAAACCGGCCGTGCCCACGGCACAGCGTTCAGACGAAGGACTGTCCCGCCCCGGCCCTGCCTCGCCGGTTGGGGTGCGCGGTCCCTTCGTCTCTCGATGGGTCTCTGTCATAGCTGGTTCCCCCGGCCTGTCCCCGTCTGCGTTACGGGTGGAGGGGCGGAGGATATATTTAGACGCCGGGACGGGAGGGTCCTCCCGTCCCCTTGGCGTTTAAATCACGTGTAGGGGCGGCCTGTGGCCGCCCGTATTCTTCAATCTGCTCCGCGGGCAGCCACAGGCCGCCCCTACAGAGAGAGAATATAATAGGCCCTTATAGTTTACCACACTTTCCCTGAAAAGTATACTATGGTTTTCAGAAAAACAGATGGCCGGTTATTTGTCCTTCTCTTGTACACAATGCTCAGAAATGGACCGGTCCACCTCCGCCGCCCGGCCGGCGTAGAAGTCACACAGCTCGGCGGCCAGCTCCAGGTCCGGGCCTTCGGCGATCACCCGCAGGGCGGAGCGCCGGGCGATGGGGGTGAGGTACACCCAGCCGCTGCCGGTGCGCAGCCGCAGGCCCTCCCCGGCGGGCTGACGGGCGCTCTCCCGGGCCAGGGCCTGCATCACCTGGCCCCGGTCGGCGGTGAGGGGCACCTCCCGCCGCCAGGAGGAGAACCGGGGAGTCTTGGCCACCAGGGCCTCCAGCTTCTGGCCGGATACGGCCATCCGGGCGCAGACGCGCACTGCCGCCGCCGGGGCCTGCCGCAGCCAGGGCTGGGCGGCGTAGAGCGCGGATGCCTGGTCCCCGTCCCGGTCCAGCCGCAGGACGGTGCCGCCGTAGCCGGCGGCCACCAGCTCCACCGCCGCGCTGGCCCCGGCGGGCACGGCCACCTTACCCGTGCCGTTCTCCATCTCGATCAGGGCCAGCACCGCCAGCAGCTGGCCGGCGTCCACCACCGCCCCCCGCTCGTCCTGGGCGGTGAGGGAAAAGCCCCCCCGCCGGGCGTGGAAGGCCACAAGCCCGGGCCGCCACTCCTTTTCCAGCTTGCAGCCCAGGGCGGACAGGGCGGAGCGCAGGGCCCGATCCTCCGGGGAGGCGTCCCCCACCGCCACGGTGAGGCGGCGCAGGGCGGGCCGGCGCAGGCCGGCCTCCTCCACCACGTGGCGTGCCCACTGCTCCTGAGACATGTCCAGCAGCCGCAGCCGGCCCACCTTGTCCCCCCGGGTGCGGCGGACCTCCCCCTGGAGCAGGGCATGCTCCAGCTTCCGCTCCCGGGCCCGGCCCAGAGGCAGACCGTCTCTGTCAAAGAGGTGGAGGAAGATGGCCCCACCGCTCTCCTCCACAAAGAGGGAGACAGGAAGCCGGTGGAAGGTGGCCGCCCCCGCCCCCTGGACGGGGCTGGTGAGGGAGTGGGTGAGCACCTCGCTGCCCGCGGCCGCAGCCCCCACGGCGGCAGCCCGGGCCAGCATCCCGGCCCCGGGGGTGGGGGAGCAGCCCACCCCCACCCGGCCCTCGGCCCCCAGGATGCTGCCCAGGGTGAGGAGGGCCTCCGGGCCCATGTCCTCCCCCAGCGCCCCTCGGATGACCCCGCTGTCGCCAAAGCGCAGCACCCCCTTCTGGCTCCCGCTGGTCACCGAACGGGCCAGCCGGCAGCCGGCGGGGGCAGTCTGGCCGGGCCAGAGCTTCACCCGCTCCAGCAGGGTGGCCCCTTCCTCGGCCAGGGCGTTCTCCCCCAGAACGGCCCCCTCGTTGAGGACGGCCCCCTTCCGGGCGGAGGCGTCCCGGCACAGGACGGCCCCGTAGAGGGTGGCCCGGGGGCCTGCGGCGGCGTTTTCCAGCAGGATGGACCGCTGGACCATGCTCCGCTCCCCCACCTCGGCCCCCTGGTCCAGCACGGTGTGGGGGCCGATGAGGCAGCCCTCCCCCAGGCGCACCCCGGGGCCGATCCAGCAGGGGGGCACCAGGTTGAGCCCCGGGGGCAGGGGCTGGGCCGACCACACCCCCGCCTCCAGGCGGGGCAGGCCCATGTCCAGCTTTACTTTGCCGGACAGGGCGTCGCAGGTGCAGTCCAGATAGGCCTTGCAGTCCCCCATGTCGCACCAGTAGCCCTCCAGGGGCAGGCCGTAGAGCCCCGCCCCCTCCCGGAGCAGGGCGGGGAACAGGTCCTTGCCGAAGTCCCACGCGGTCTCCCCGGGCACCCGCTCCATGGCGGCGGGGGATAGGGCATAGATGCCGGTGTTGATCTGGTCGGTGAACACCTGTCCCCAGGCCGGCTTCTCCACAAAGCGCTCCACCCGGCCCTCCCCGTCGGTGAGGACCAGGCCATACTCCAGGGGGGTCTTGTGGCGGTAGAGGCCCAGGGTGGCCGCCGCCCCCCGCTCCCGGTGGAACCGGACCAGGGCGGTGAGGTCCAGGTCGCAGACGCAGTCGCCGCTGATGACCAGAAAGTCCTCCGCCCCGATGTGGGGCATGCAGGCCTTCACGCTGCCCGCCGTGCCCAGGGGCTCGTCCTCGATGAAATACGTCAGCCGCACCCCCAGCCGGTCGCCGCTGCCGAAGTAGTCCATCACCCCCTGGGGCTTGTAGCACAGGGTAACGCAGATATCGTCCACGCCGTGGTTCCTCAGCAGGCCGATGATGTGCTCCATCACCGGCCGCCCCAGCAGGGGGGTCATGGGCTTGGGACTGCCCAGCGACAGGGGCCGCAGCCGGGTGCCCTCGCCCCCCGCCATAATAACTGCCTTCAAACGCTTCGCCATCCTTCCGTCAGTCAAGTGCGGTTAGTATGGCTTGCAGTCCGGCGTTTCAAACTTGTCCTGAAAAACAATATATGGTATAATAGCGAAAAAATGAGGAGGATTTTCCATATGGATATCAAACCGGGCCGCTGGCGGCACTTCAAGGGCGGGGAGTACGAGGTTATCGGAACGGCCGCCCACTCGGAGACCCTGGAGCCCATGGTGGTCTACCGGGCGCTGTATGGGGAGGGCGGCCTGTGGGTCCGCCCCGCCGCCATGTGGACCGAGCCGGTGGAGCGGGAGGGGTACTCCGGGCCCAGATTTCGTTATGTGGGGGAAGGGACATGAACATTCAGATTTTCGGGAAAAGCAAGTGCTTCGACACCAAAAAAGCGGAGCGGTGGTTTAAGGAGCGGCGGATTAAGTTCCAGGCGGTGGACCTGAAAAAGCAGGGCATGAGCCTGGGGGAGCTGTCCAGCGTGAAGAACGCGGTGGGGCTGGAGGCCATGGTGGACCCCAAACACCCCGATGCGGTGCTGGTGTCCTACCTGGCCAGCGACCAGGCCAGGCTGGAAAAGCTCTTTGAGGACCCCACCCTCCTGCGCACCCCCGTGGTCCGCAACGGCCGGCAGGCCACCGTGGGATTCTGCCCCGAGGTGTGGGAGGGGTGGGCGTAGGAATGTTTCATAAACGTCCGCCAGTAGGGCAAGGGCTCTGCCCTTGCCTTTCCACCGAGACGGGAATCTGATTTGGCAAGGGCAGAGCCCTTGCCCTACATAACGCACCCGTCCCAACTCTAAAAGTCCGTTTTAACGGACACAACTCCCGCTACACTGGGACGTGAAACCCGGAAAGGAGGAGACCGCCATGTCAAAAAGCTCCAATCAGAAGACCAAGCTGCTCCATCTGTGCCGCATCCTGCTGCGGCAGACCGACGAGGAGCACCCCCTCACCGTGCCCCAGATCATCGAGCGTCTGGCCCGGGAGGATATCAAGGCGGAGCGCAAAAGCATCTACGACGACCTGGAATCCCTGCGCCTGTTCGGGCTGGACGTCCAGTCCCGGAAGGGGAAGACCCCCGGCTGGTTTGTGGGGGACCGGGACTTTGAGCTGCCCGAGGTGAAGCTGCTTATGGACGCGGTGCAGTCCTCCCGCTTCATCACCCAGCGCAAAAGCGACGCCCTGATCCGCAAGCTGGAGGGGCTGGCCAGCGTCCATCAGGCGGGGCAGCTCCAGCGGCAGGTCTACGTCTCGGGCCGCATCAAGGTGATGAACGAGAGCATCTACTACAATGTGGACAAGCTCCATTCCGCCATCGCCGGCCAGAAGGCCATCACCTTCAAATACTTCGACTACGACATCGCCAGACAGAAGGTGTTCCGCCAGGAGGGGAAGCGGTATGTGGTCTCCCCCTACGGGCTGATCTGGAACAGCGAAAACTACTACCTGGTGGCCTTCGACCACACCCACCGGGAGCTGCGCCACTACCGGGTGGACAAGATGACCGAGATCGTGGTCACCGGCCTGGACCGGGAGGGGCGGGAGCAGTACCCCGACTTTCAGCTGGCCGAGTACGGCCAGAAGCACTTCGGCATGTACTCCGGGCAGGAGATGAAGGTCACCCTCCGGGGCCGGCGGGACAAGGCCCACCTGGTCTGGGACCGGTTCGGCCAGGACGTGATTCTGGTGCCCGACGGGGAGGAGCACTTCACCGTCACCCTGCCGGTGGTCATGAGCCCCCAGTTTTTCGGCTGGCTGCTGGGGCTGGACGGCAGCATCACCCTGCTGGGCCCCAGGGAGGCCGTATCCGCCTACCGCCGCCGCCTGGCCTCCACCCTGGAGGAGCTGCCGTAGGAGGCGAACGAGCTGCCGGCGGAATCCCCCCGCCACCGGACTGCGTCCGGCGGCCCTCCCCCCTTTGGCAAGGAGGGCTTTTGGGCGCTGGATGTTCCGTTGTCGCTCCAAAGGCCCCTTTTCCCCGCAAGGGGGACGCCGCATCCGTAAGGCGGCAAAGCCGCCAACGGC
>CAJUFJ010000098.1 GCA_910585815.1 uncultured Oscillospiraceae bacterium
CAGTGCATCCAAGTCCGGGGGGTCTACGCCGGTCAGCCCATCGAGCCCCAGCCGTGGCAGATCTTCGACCAGGGGTGCCTGTACGGCTGGGTCCACCGGGACACAGGGGCCCGGCGGTTCAACCGGAGCTACTGCAAACGGGGCCGGGGCAACGTCAAGAGCACGGAGGTCAGCTGCAAGTGCCTCTACCACATGTGCGGCGACGCTATCTACCCGCCCTACCGCCCGGAGCTGGCCAAGTTCGAGCTGGAGCCGGAGGTGGAGTGCGCGGCGGTGGACCGGGGGCAGGCCATGCGGGTATTCGGGGACGCGAAGAAGATTGCCAATGCCTCGCCCAACATCGCCAAGCGCCTGGTGATCCCCCGGTCCAATCCGGTGGTCCACCGGACCCGGGGCGGGTTCATGCGGGCGCTGAGCAAGGACACCAAGAATAAGGACTCCGGCGCGCCCAGCTACTTCGAGGTGGACGAGTACCACGCCCACCTGAATTCGGAGATTTACGACCTGGGCAAGGACTCCTTTGGCAAGCGGGCCCAGTCCCTGCTGGATGTCATCACCACCGCCGGGGACGGTGCGGAGTCGAAACCCTGCTTCCGGGAGGAGCAGTATGCCAAGCAGGTCCTCCGGGGGGAGGTGGCAGACGAGCGCTATTTCGCGATGATCCGGGAGCTCCCGCTGGACGCCAACCCCCACGACAAACGGACGTGGCTCCTGCCCAATCCGGTCCTGCGCTACCCCAACGAGTACAGCGCGGTCCTGCTGGGGGAGATCGAGAGCGAGTACACCGCCGCCTACGGCTCCAAGGACCCGGCGAAGCTGAGCAAGTTCCTGACCCGCCGGATGTGCCAATGGCAGGCGGAGAGCGTCAACAGCTACCTGGACGCCCGGCTCATGGAGCTTGCCCGGCAGGCCCAGGTGTCCCGGGAGGCATTCGCCGCCCTGACGGACGGCCTCCACTGCCACTGCGGCTTTGACCTGGGCAAGCGGATCGACCTCTCCGGCGCGGGAGCGGTGTTCCCTCTGCCGGACGGGCGGATCGGCATCAAGGCCCACGGTTTTTTGCCGGAGAACGGCGCGCTGCGCCACGAGCAGACGGACCGGGTGCCCTACAAGGCGTGGGCCCAGGGCGGGCACTGCACCCTGACGCCCGGTGACGTGACGGACAACGGCTATGTCTACAACTGGATCAGCGCCGGGGAGCGCTGCCACGGCTGGAAGGTGGACGAGGTGGATTACGACGGCCACAACGCCACGGACCTGGCCATCCGGATGTGCGAGGAGCGCAACAATCCGGACTTCTGCGTGGAGATCTCCCAGACCTGCGCGGGGCAGAACCTGGCGGTGAAGGGATTCCGGGAGCTGCTGCTCCAGGGGCGGATCGTGCTGGAGGAGAATCCGCTGCTGCTCTGGTGCCTGGGCAACGCCATCGAGGTCCAGAACAACTACGGCGACGTGAAGCTCAACAAGAAGCACAAAGACGACTCCCAGCGTATTGACCCGCTGGCGGCGGTGATGAACGCCCTGGCCCGGGTGCTGGTGGTGAGCAAAAAGCCGGATGTGGCGGACAAGCTCCGCGAGGGTAATTTCTCATTTTGATTTTTCTTCCGGCACAGCGCCGGAGGGGACATAAATTGTGTCCAACTTGGACACGGAAAGGAGCGGCCATGAAAAATCTGATTCGCGGCTTGGCCCGGTACTGCACAGACCTGGTTCTGCTGGGCGGCGCGGTGGCCGTGGCGGTGGGGGCCGGGATGATCTGTCTCCCGGCGGGGCTCATTGCCGGAGGCGTGCTGGCCATCGCCGGTGCGGTGCTCAGCAGTCTGGGAGGCGGTGGGGAGAGGTGAGCGTCAGCAAGGGCCTTGCGGCCCTCGGGCGGCGGAAGTCGGCCTCCCTGAGCCTGGAGAGCTCCAGAGGCTGGTTCCCGGCGGGCACCCGGCGGGAGCTGACGGCGGACGCCGCCATGAAGTTGAGCGCCGTCAGCGCCTGCGTGGAGATCATCTCCAACGCCATTGGGATGCTGCCGGTATTCGTGATGCAGAGCTCCACCAAGCAGCGTCTGGGGGACCACCCCCTGGGCCGGGTGCTCTGGGAGCGGACCAACGAAGCCATGAGCCCCTTTGTCTTCTTCCGCCTCATGGAGTGTCAGCGCCTCCTGCGGGGCAACGCCTGCGCCTGGATTTACCGGAACGGCTACGGGGAGCCGGTGGAGCTCATCCCCCTGCCCCTCGGCACCTGTGAGCCGGTGATCGAGCCGGGCACCGGACGGCTCTGGTACTTGGCCACGGAACCCAAGAGCGGGCGTATGTACCGGCTGAGCCCGGCGGACATCCTGCATTTCAAAGCCTACTCCCCGGACGGGGTGACAGGCGTCTCCGTTCTCCACCGGGCACGGGAGACCCTGGAGACCGCCTCCGCCGCCCAGCGGTACGAGCAGGCCCTTTACGAGAACGGCGGCAGGCCCTCCGGCGTACTGAAGGCCTCCACGGACCTGAGCGGGCGTGTGAAGCTCCCGGACGGCACCGAGATCGGCATGAAGGACGCGATCCGCCGGGAGTGGGACAAGATCCACGCCGGGCCGGGGAACGGCTTTCGGACGGCGGTGCTGGACCTGGGCATGGAGTACCAGCCCATCGCCATGAGCAATTCGGACGCCCAGTTCGTGGAGAACAAGGCGGTGACCATCGCCGACATCTCCCGGTTTTTCGGGGTGCCCCTCTACAAGCTGGGGGAGGGAAAGCAGAGCTATTCCAGCAACGAGCAGAACAGCATCGAATTCTGCGTGAACACCATCCAGCCCATTGTCACGCAAATGGAGTTTGAGGAGACGGACAAACTCCTGACTCTCAGCGACCGGCGGCGGGGCCTGGAGGTGCGCCACAACATGATGGCCCTCCTCCGTGGCGACACCAACAGCCGGGGGACCTGGTACCGGACCATGCGGGAGATCGGGGCGCTGTCGGTCAACGACATCCTGGCCCTGGAGGATATGCCGCCGGTCCCCGGAGGCGACACCCGCTACAGCAGTCTCAACTACATCCCCCTGGAGGACTTCCGGGAGCTCAGCCGGGCGCGGAACGCCGGGGGACAGAAAGGAGCGAGCGAGTAAGTGGAAAACATCACAAAAGGCGCGGTGGTGCTCAAGAGCGCGCCAACAGCGGTGGACATGGGGCTCATCAACGCCCAGTCCATCCGGGAGCTGAAAGCGGAGGAGGTGTTCCTCTTCCGGATCGCGGCCTGCGACAACCAGGTGGACCGGGATTTCGAGTGCTTCTCCGATGCCGCCCTGGAGGCCCTGTCGAAGCTCTTCGTGGGCCGGACAGTCCTCAGTGACCACCGCTGGTCCAGCAGCGGCCAAATGGCTCGGGTGTACGCGGCGGCGGTGGAGAAGGAGAGCGGCGTCAGCCGCCTGATCCTCAGCTGCTACATGCTGCGAAACGACGCCGCGGCTCCCGCCATCGACGCCATCGAGGCGGGTATCCTCCGGGAGGTCAGCGTGGGGGTGGCGGTGAAAACGGCCACCTGCTCCATCTGCGGCACGGACAAGGCCCACGGCTACTGTGAGCACCGCCCTGGCAAAGCCTACGACGGCACACTCTGTACGGTGGAGCTGGGGGACCCGGCGGACGCCTACGAGGTCAGTTTCGTGGCCGTGCCCGCCCAGCGGGAGGCCGGGGTGGTCAAAAGCTACGGAGGGGACAAGGAGCCCCCGAAAAATGTGTCCAACTTGGACACATCCGGCGGTGAGGACCGGAAGAAGAGATTGTCCGCTCAGATCGAGCTGGAGAAAATCAAATTTGTTGAGGAGGTACCGAGCAATGAATCTGAAGCAGAAACTGTATGACCTGCTGGGACAGCACAAGGGGAAGGTCCAGGAGGCCCAGAAGGCCGTAGAGGCCGGGGAGCTGGACAGGGCGGAGGCCCTGACCAACGAGGCCAAGAGCCTCGCCGGGGAGATCGAGAAGGTCAAGGCCCTGATCGCGGAAGAGGAGCGCTACAGCGGCTCTGAGGACGGCGAGGAGGCCAAGAAGGGCATCCGCATCCAGCAGGAGGGCGACGGTCAGGACGGCTACCAGAAAGCGGTAAAGGCATTCGCCCAAGCGGCCCGGGAGGGCTTCCCCAGGCAGAAAGCCGCCGGAGACATGATGCAGGAGGGCGTGGACGCCGACGGCGGCTATACCGTGCCCTCGGACATCGTGACGAAGATCATCGAGCTCCGGGAGGCCCGGGAGAGCCTGCTGGATGAGGTCCAGGTCATCCCTGTTACCACCAAGAGCGGACGCCGGACCTTTAAAAAGCGGGGTCAGCACCAGGGGTTTGCCACCGTGGCCGAGGCGGCCAAGCTGGGCAAGGCCGCCACGCCCCAGTTTACGGTCCTGAACTACGAGGTGGAGAAGCGGGGCGGGTACCTGCCGGTCACCAATGAGCTCTTGGAGGACAGCGACAACAACATCACCGCCGTAGCCCAGCAGTGGCTGGCAGATGAGGCCCGGGTCACCGCCAACAAGGAAATCCTGGCGGTTGTGGCCGCCAAGACGGCCCAGGACCTGAAGGACCTGGACGGCATCCTCAAGGCGTGGGTGGGCCTGGGCAGCGCCTTCCGGTCTACCAGCAAGCTCATCACCAACGACGACGGCCTGCTCTGGCTGGGGAAGCTGAAGGACGCCAACGGGCGGTACCTGCTGACCCCCAACCCGGCGGAGCCTCAGCAGCTGCGCCTGTGCATGGGGCCTTACGTCCTGCCGGTGAAGACCTACGACAACGACACCATTCCCACCCAGGACAGCAAGATCCCCATGATCCTGGGGGACCTGAAGAGCGGCGTGGCCTACTGGGATAGGCGGCAGTTCTCGGTGAAGGTGTCCGACTCCGCTGTGGTGGGTGAGTTCAACGCCTTTGAGCAGGACATGACCATCTGGAAGGGAACCCTGCGGGACGACTGCACCACGTGGGATGATGAGGCGTTTGTCAACGGGTACATCAGCGCCGCCGCAGGCACTGGCGCTGACATGCCCATGGGATAAGGGGGAATTCATTATGGCAACAAAGAAGAAAACAACGGCAGCAGAGCCTGAGCAGGTGCCGGAGCTGAAGGAGGACGCTGTGCTCCCGGAGGGACTGGAGGAGGAAGCGCCGGAAGTCCCTGTGCTCCCGGAGGAGATGGGACAGGAGGACGATCCGCTCCTGGAGGACGGCGAGGAGCTGCCGAAACTGGCGTACTACCGTGTCAACTGGCCCGGCGGGGTGCGCCTGCGGGTAGGGCCCGGGCTGGGATACCGCCTCAAGACCACCCTCCCGTGCGGCACGGTGGTTCTGGGCGAGGATGTGGCGGACCTGCTGCGGGAGGACCTGAAGCACGACGACTCTATCTGGCTGCACATCACCTGTGAGGTAGGCAGCGGCTGGGTGGACGGTGCCTATCTGGAGCGGATCAATGTCCCCACTGAGTGATGCCCGCCGGGCATCGCTCCTGGCCTACTGCAAGCTGACGGAGCTGGCGGACGATCCTGAGGTGGCCGCTCTGCTGGAGACCTTCTACGGCGCGGCAGCGGCCTACATGGCCCAGGCCGGGGTGTCCGAGCCGGAGGAGGGCACGTTCCGCCGCTCCCAGTACGACCTGTGCGTCAACCACCTGGTTCTGGACAGTTGGGATAAGCGGGAGATGTCCGTCTCCGGGACG
>CAJUFJ010000099.1 GCA_910585815.1 uncultured Oscillospiraceae bacterium
AGGGTGCTCACCTTTTTCGAGCCCTTTTGCTTAACTTTTTCCTTGACAAACACAAACTTGAAATCAAACAAGTCGTGGACTATCCACGCTGCCGCATCTACCGGGAATTTGTTCAAACCCTGATCCAGACCGGAGCATCCGAACCAACGGAGGCTCCGGTCTTTTTTATTATACCGTCCTCTGCTCCTACGCCAACTTCCGAACCTCGTACCGCCGGCTGGACGGCATCACCTACACTGTCTACCCTGGCGAGTGGGTCTTCCGGGTCAGTGAACTGGCGGCTTGCTTTCGTGTCCGGTTCCAGCATAAGGCTCTGTCCATCCTGAAGGTCCTCCAGGACCGGCAGCTTATCACCTTCACCCAGTTGGGACACGGCCATCTGGTCAAGTACAGCATCAAGGGCTGGCGCAAGCATAACACGGTGCTGGACTACAACTGCCCCTGCAAAAGGAAAGCGGCTTCTTCTTTATGCCCATCGCCGTTGCTACAGAACTGATTAGCTATGGCAAGGCGTCTGAGATGGATGTGGTGCTGGATTTGTGGCTCTCCGCCATCTATAAGGACAACCAAGTACGTGGTTCTGAGGTTGGCCCGGTGGTCTATCTCCGCAACGGCACAGGCAATCCGCTGTTGAATTACTCCGATCTGGCCCAGCGGTGGGGCCTCTCACGTTCCACGGTTGGACGGCTGCTGAAAAAGCTGGCTGACTTGGAGTACCTTACGCTCATGTCCTTCCCAGGCCGGACTGGCAGCGTGATTTATCTGAACAGCTATCTGTCCACCATGTTCCAGGTGTCTGATGTGATGGTGGACAAGGACGAGGTTGCGATGTCTCTGAATATCAAACTCCAGCTCCCAGATAGCACGGACACAGCAGACAATATCCCGGACGATCCCAAAGTCTGCGTTTCAGACCAGCTCATTAGCGTTTCAAAATCGCAGGTGGAGCGCATTGTCCAAAAAGTGGCGCAAGTCCTTGAGACGCAAGGGATTTCCTGCTTTCACTGCCCCAAATCCACTGTTAAGTTATATCCCTTATCCGGCGACTGCACGGAAGCAGTAAAGGGGGACAGCGGACAAACGAGTGTTCTCAGGATTGGTATGGCGATCCAATGTGGAAACAATCATCCGATTTACAGCTTTGAACTTACTATGACCCCAATATCGACGAATTTTTGAAAGGAGAAATCCATGATGGCAAGGAAAAAGGTTGAGCGCAAGGTGACGGAGGACCCTCGTTACCACAACACCTGGAAGCTGCTGAAGAAGTACCGGGATGTGGTCTGGAGCCTGGAGCTGTCCGTCCAGCAGGTCAGGACGCAGTTTCAGATCGAATATGATACCAGCATTGAGGACTTCCTGGAGTCCATCTACCTGGCCGGCGCGGATCTGGGCGGCACGGACATTGAACACCAGGCCCAGTGCATTGAGCGTAGCCACAAAATGCTCACGCTGGTACAGAACGCGGTCGATTTGCTCCGTACCCGGCACAAGAATGGGGAATCGTACTACTGGCTCCTGCACTATACCTACCTGTCTCCCCAGCAGCTCAAAAATGTGGAAGAAATCATCGAGCAGCTGCGTTTCCATATCCACGACATCAGCTTCCGCACCTACTACCGCCGCCAGAAGGAGGCGATTGAGGCGTTAAGCTCTGTCCTGTGGGGATACACGGCGCAGGACAGCTTGCAGGTTTTGGAGCAGTTTTTCCCCGCAGAGGTGGGTGGCAGGTAATTGGCACGGTTTTTGGCGCAGCATTGGCAGGGTTTTGCTATTGAAGCGTAAATCCTTATACGTTAAAGTAAGTATGCTCAAAACTGTAAGCAAAACTGAAAACAGCTGCAGAAGGACGCTGAAAGCGTCTTTTTCTTTGTCCTTCTGCGGCAGCTGAGGCAGCATCCAAATTTCCGGGTGCTGCCTTTTTTCAGGACAGAAGCCAACGAAAAAAGGAGGTTTTTCATTGAAACAAGACAAAACGTCATCTCCGCGCACTCCCCGGCGCAGGTTTGACCCCGGACGCGGCGCGTTCATGGTCTATCTGGGTGTCTGCACGTCCACGCTGCTCTGTCAACCGGCTTTTGCGGCTGACACGATTTGGACGAAGGCCAGCGACATCATGAAGGACGTCTACACCCAGATTCTCGCCATCTCCACCATTGCCGCTATCGTAATGGCCGCCGTGGCACTGCTGATGATGAACTTTTCCCGCTCTGGCCGGACGGTGGATGAATCTCGGGCGTGACTGAAGCGCGTCGTCATCACCTGGATCATCCTGAACTCTCTGGGGTTCATCATGAGCTATGTCACGCCCTTCTTCTCCGGCGGACAGTGGACAGCGCCGTAATCACCTATGGGCATTTTAGACGGCATTGTAGCATGGATTGCGGAACAAGTCATGCACGGCCTGGATTTGATAAACACATCAGTTTTGGGCGCTCTGGGCTGTGATATGGCCGTGTTTCTGCGCTACTTCCCGGCGGCAGAGACGATGTATAATGTCTTTGTGGCTCTGGCAATCGGGCTGATTCTGCTGCTTTGGGTATGGAACCTGTTCAAGAACTATGGTCTGGGTGTGGGAGCAGAGGCAGAAGATCCTGTTAAACTGACCATCTGGACCATCTTGTTCATTGGTCTGGCCTACTATGCGGACTCCATCGTTGATACGGTGCTGACTATCGGTGGTACACCCTATGATTGGATATTGACATCCACACTTCCAAGTCTGGATTTTGCCAGCTCCAACTCGGTCCTGCTCACCATCCTCGGCGTCTGTGCTAACGGGGCGGTGACATTGATCGTCCTGATTCTGGTGCTGGTCCTGGCCTGGAACTATTTGAAGCTGCTGTTCGAGGCGGCGGAGCGGTATGTGCTGCTGGGGGTCCTGGTCTACACAGCGCCAGTGGCCTTTGCCATGGGTGCGTCCCAGGCCACGTCCAGCATCTTCAAAAGCTGGTGCCGGATGTTCGGCGGCCAAGTATTCCTGCTCCTGATGAACGCATGGTGTCTGCGCCTGTTCACCAGCATGGTGGGAGCATTCATCGCCAACCCGCTATCACTCTGAGGAGGCTTTATGAGAAGAGCCAAGAAACTCTTGAAATTTATACTGTTGGCGGCGCTGATACTTTCGGTCCTGTGTGTACCGGCCTTTGCCCTTGACGAAAGCGAGGTGGAGGCTGCGGTCGCGGCTTCCAGCAAGGAGGCCGTCACCGGGAACGTCCTGATCTGGTTTCTCTGTGCGGTGGCTTTTTTGAAGGTGTCACAGAAGATTGACAGCTTTATGGCAAGCCTGGGCATCAACGTGGGTCATACTGGCGGCTCCCTGCTGGGCGACGCTATGGTAACCTTCCGGGCGGCCACAATGGCAACCGGGGGTGCGGGCCGAATCCTTGGCGGAGGACGGCACGGCACTGGGGCCTCCGCAGCTGGGGGCGCTTCTGGCAGCGGATCCAGTTCTGCCGGGTCCGCCGGATTCTTCAAAGGCGGTTTAATCGGTATAGCTGGCCGGCACATTACCAACAGCGCAGTCAAAACCGCTACTACACAGACTCCCGCTGTCCACACCGCCCAGAAACAGGGCGCAGCGGCTGTGCATACTGCCAGTGAAAAGTTGTCCTCTTCGGATGCCCGTACCGACAGCTCATTTCATTCTGGCGGTGTGATCCATACAGATACAATTTCCCGTACCGACAGCACAGCGCAAAAGGACAGCGCGACTCAGCGGGAGGGTATCATCCTCACTGGAAACGATACGCCTCCTGCCGCGCCCATTCAAACAGGCGGCGGCTCTCCGCCTGCTGGCAGTCCTGCTTCTGTTGGGCCAGCACCTGTTGACAGCAGCGTTTCCTCCGGTGTCTCTCCCCAGGAAAATGGAATTATCCTGACCGGAACTGATATACCGCTTGGGCCCCTGTCCCTGCGGACGCAGCTATCCCAGCGGACAATATCCCAACTTCAGATATCGGAATCCAGCTCACACCGGCTGCTTCACAGGAAGAAACTATCCTTGCCGGCGGTGGGCATATCGTTCACAGCGCCAGCGAGAAGGCCCATTTGGAGATGGTCCGGCAAGGCGGCGGGGGCGGCGGCACAAGTGAAAGTCATTCTGTTAATCACACCCGTAGCGTGGAGAACATTCATCGGAGCAGCCATAGCATGTTCCCTGTCCGTATGCCGACCCTGGGCGGAAAAATCTTCTCCAATTCACTTCAATCCGGCGGTCAGTTTGCCAATGATGTGATTGGCATGGTGGCCCGGGGCTATATGCGCTCCGCAGGTTCCATCACCGGCGATTTAGCCGCGCAGTCCCTCCAATCCTACATGGGCCACACTGCTATCGGCCCTGGTGACACCGAAAAAGTCTCTTACTCCCAGGTGGAGATTGGCGGCGGGCGCATCACTGGCCGGGAAGTGACCCCAGAACACCCCCAGGGCATTGACTTTGCCATGTACCATGTAGACCAGTACGCCAAGCCCGAGGGCAGCTATCAAAAGGTGTTTTCTGCGGATGGAGCAGCGTGGTACAAGCAGCAGGCTGTTGATACGGTGGTCAAAACCCCTTTCAAGGCCCCGGACGGTGAGATCGGCTATCAGAAGGAGATCGTCAAGCGGCTGCCTACCCCGCCGAAGCGGAAAGACCGAATGTGAGGTGAGATTTTTATGGAACACGAACAGCGGGACAGCTACCTGATCCCGCCTAATTTTATCGAGGGCGGCACACTGCTGGGCGGCATGTTTAGGACCCGGAATGTCATTGAGGCCGGTGTCTTGGGCACCGTCGTTGGACTGCCGGTCCTCAACCTGGGATTTTCCCTGACTGCCCGGATCATCATTTTGTGCCTGACGGCCCTGCCCCTCGTCCTCCTGGCCCTGATTGGCGTTGGAGGGAGCAGTTTGTCATCGTTCATTCTGCTGTTTTTCAGCTATCTGCGAAACCGCCGGGTGTTGTCCCAGGACGCTCCGGCGCGGGAGCGGGACGGCAAGGAGCTGTCTATGCACCCTACCTGGTTACGGAGTAAGCGGCCCGCAGAGGAACAGGAGACCGAAGCACAGCCCAAAAGCAAAAGCCGCTTTCAGGTGGATTTGAAGGCACGAAAGCTGGACCAGTTCAAAACCTTCCTGGAGCCGGAGGAGGTGGTACGTCCCATCAATCCACTGGCTGACTACATTCCCATTGAGAAGGTCGCCAACGGCATCATCTACAC
>CAJUFJ010000100.1 GCA_910585815.1 uncultured Oscillospiraceae bacterium
ATCCTCCGCCCCAGTTTGCGAACTGGGGCACCTCCTTTCAAAAGGAGGCTTTTCCTACTATAAAGCCAACAAGCAATATTTCACCATATTCCGCCCCCGGTGTCAATAAATTTCGTGGAGAAATTTGTGAAAAGTATTTGACATTTGGGACAAGATTCTTTATAATATCCTGCGTACCATTCTGCGAGTATAGGGGGAACACGCCCCCAGGGAGGAACGCCATGCGCCTGGAGCTGCGAGACATCATCCACATCCCGGACGCACACAAGCCGTTCCAATTCCAGCTGGACCTGTCCGGCCAGGATTTCTTCGGGGCCAGACCCATCGTCCACCCCGTCCAGGCGGAGGGCCGCGTGACCAACCACGCCGGCGCCCTGGTGCTGGAGGGGAGCGCCCGCTCCCTTCTGGAGCTTCAATGCGACCGCTGCGGGAAGTCCTTTTCCCGGGAAAAAACGGTGGCGCTGGACAGTCTGGTAGCCCAGGAGCTGGAGGACGAGGAAAACGACGACATCCTCCTGCTGGACGGCACCGAGCTGGACCTGGACGAGGCGGTGAGCACCGCCTTCATCCTCGCAATGGACACCAAAAACCTTTGCTCAGACGACTGCAAAGGGCTGTGCGCCAAGTGCGGAGCCGATTTGAACCTCGGCCCCTGCGGGTGCGGACCTGATGTTGATCCAAGACTGGCGGCCCTTGCGCAGCTGTTGGATAAGGAAGCTGAGTGAGTAGTAGATGTGCCCTGACCGGCACAGCCGAAGGAGGTGTCACCCATGGCGGTCCCCAAGGGAAAAGTATCCAAGGCCCGGCGCGATAAGCGGCGCAGCTCCCACTGGAAGCTGGAAACTCCCGGTATCGTGACCTGCCCCAAGTGCGGGGCTTACCGGCTGCCTCACCGTATGTGCAAGAATTGCCTGACCTATAACGGCCGTACCTTCGGCCAGGTTGAGGCCCAGCAGTAAGTAGAAAAGCCCTCCGGTGACACCGGGGGGCTTGCTCTTTTCATCCATATACACGGAGGGATTGCTATGACATACCTGTATGCCGGCCTGCTGGGCCTGGCCCTGGGGATAACGGTTCGCATCGGCCTGCCCGGCCTGCCGCTCCTTCTGGCCGCGGCCGGCCTCCTGGCCATGCGCACTCTGCGCGCCCTGCGCCGGCGGGACCAGGACCTGGAGCCCCGGAACGACGTGGAGCGTTGGATTTTCGGCACCTGCGCCAACTGGGCGCTGTTTAACTGCGAACTCACCACCGGCCCCGCCGCCGCTCTGGCGCCCAACTACGAGCGGACCCCCATGCTTTTTGGCGGCCGCCTGGGCCCCTACGACAGCAAGGAACAGCGGCAGTATTTTCTCGCCATGCTGGACAACCCCTGGGACATCCATTCCCGGCGCGGGCTGCTGAAGACGGTGACCTACATGAGCACCGGCCCCGGCTTTCAGAAGTGCCGGACCAAGGCGGACCAGGCCTGGGAGCTGTGCCGCTGCACCCAGCTGCTGGCCATCGCCTTCCGCCTGGGCTGGATCAGCCGGCAGGACATGGTCCGCCGCTCCTGCCAGGTGGGCAGGCTGATTCAGAGGACCTTCTCCGGCTGGCAGGAGATGAGCGAGAGCTTTCTGGACTCCGCCCTGGAGTGGATGGGGACCGAGCAGGGGCAGGAGCTGCGCCGGACCATCCACCGGGCCCTGTGGCTGCGCCCTGACAGCCCCTACAACCTGCCCTGGGACCTCCCGCTGAACTGACCCAACGGGTGCCCCGCCTTATCCCCTTCGGCGTGCCGTCGGCTTTGTAAGTTTGTTAATGAAGTATTATGCAAAAAGGGAAAGCAAATAAGACCTGATTAGTGGAACACCAGTTGAGGGGACGCATGGGGAAAGTGTTATACTGGCGCTGCCTGACGGTAAGTTGCTTTTGAAGATTATGGAAGGAAAAGAATTTGTTTGAGGCGTAGAATTCTTCATTATCCTTACAGTGACTGCGCTCCAGCTTACTATTGTGCCTTGGAGTATGAGGACGAATCAGCTTATGCCGGATACCCAGCCCAGCGGCGGTTTTCTCAAAAAGGGTGGGGATATCCCGTTTGCTGTTGGAAAAACAGTTAGTAAATTTAAAATCGTTGTCGGTCTGGACACATTCCACACGGATACCCCTGCGGGCATACCATTTCACCAGTCGTTTCAAGAAGTCGGCAGAGGAGCAGGTAGACTGCTCCGGATAGGCAGCCAGGAAGCGGAGTCTGGAGAACGCATCAATGGCGGTATATTGGAACAGGAGCAGTTCCGGGTCAGCGATACAGCGGCGAGGGGCGACCTTCACATCCACCTGAATCCTTTCTCCCGGATGAGTTATCTGCTGGTAGGGTTTTGGCGTATAAGCCTTTTTCTTCTTCTCCTGTGGGAACATCCCTAGTTTGCGCATGACCCGAAACAGGCTTTCAGACCGGCGGGTATAGCCGAGCTGTTTCAGACGGTGCCACAGCTCCACCAGGCCGAGCTGTGGATTGCGGCGGCGCTGTCCCGGATCAGCTTCAGCTCCGCAGTTTGGATGACTGTGAGGACACCGGGACTGGTATTCTATGTTCCCATTCCAGCAGGCCCACCAGCAGTAAATGTAAGACCGACTCTTGTTGTACTTCCGGCGGGCTCGGCTTACGCCGTATTTCCCTGCATACTTCATTAGGGATTGCCGGTATGCCATGTCCCGTGTTATCATAAAGATAACAAAATAATCCGCTTGAAATTGTTGCGGCACACCGGCTTCAAGCGGATTTAAAGAATGTTTTTCACTTATATTTTCCCTTTACAGGTTTATTGTGCTTTTAATAAGCGCCTCCATCCTTGTAGCACTGTCTTGTTTCATAGCTTCGGTAACATGGCCGTAAATGTCCAGGGTAAAGGCAGCAGAGGCGTGGCCCAGGTTGGTTTGTATAGTCTTTATATCATCCCCGGCGCGGATGGAGTTCACGGCGTATGTATGGCGCAGGTCATGGAACCGGATGCCGGGCAGGCCGGCACTTTTCAGCAGGGTCTTCAGGCGGCTGTAGGCCCTGCCGGGATTGACCGTGTCCTCCGGGCGGAGAGGATTGGGGAAGATCCACTGGGAGCAGGAGCCTTTCCTCCGTTCCCGCAGCAACTGGGCCGTACTGGGCGGCAGGGTGATGGTGCGCCGTCCCTTTTCCGTCTTGGTCTCGCCGGTGGTCAGCCCGCCGCCCTTGCGCTGGTGGAGCGTTCGGCGCACCGTCGGCGTCCCCTTCTTCCCGTCGAAGTCGGACCACATCAACCCGCAGATCTCGCCCCGGCGCATCCCCGTGGTCAGCTCGGTGTAGAAGAAGTCGTGCCAGACTGGGTCCTTCTTGATTTCCTCCATGAACCGCTCCAGCTGCTCGTCGTTAAGAATCTGCTTGGCGGAGGCTTTCTTTTTGGGGAGCGTAACACCCTCCGTGGGATTCCTTGCCGTGAGCCGCTCCCGCACCGCCGCGTCCATGGCCTGGCGGAACACACCGTGGAGACTGCGAATGGCGGAACCGGAGAGCGCATACCCGCACTCGGGGTGCTCGGTCTTGCGCCCGTTCTTTTGTACCTCCCGGTACAGAGCCTGCACGTCAGCGGCAGTCACCTTGCACACCGTCCTGTCCCCCAGCCGGGGCTTGATGTAGCACTCGATGTACTGGCGGTAACCCTTCAGCGTGGACTCCCGCACCGTGGGCGAGACGTACTCCTCCAGCCAGCGGTCCGGCCACTCTCCCAGCGGCATCCGGCTGTCCTCGCTCAGGTCCACATCCCGGTACTCCTCGATGCTCTGGTGCAGCTTTTTCATCAGAGTCTTCTGACTTTTGGCAGAGACGTAGCGGAAGATGGAGTCTCCGTTTTCCTTGTGACCTACCACGATGCGGCCCTCCCAGCGTCCGTCCTCCCGCCTGCGCACCATGCCGTCGCCGGACGGTCTGCGCTTTGCCATGCGTGTCATCTCCTTTCCCGTGATTCTGCAATACCAACACATACCACACTTCGGCGGGAATAGCTACTACTTTTTTACAGCCCGCCGTTCTGGTAGTGAACCGCGTCGTCCAGCGTAACACTGCCGCCAGTCTTTTTTACATTCTGGACGCACCGCCCACGCAGCGCCTTGAGCTGCTCATCGGGAATCTCCATCCCAGCCGCCAGCACATTCATCACCATGTCCTGCTCCACCGCCAGCTTGAAGAGCAGTCGGCAAACGCGGTTCTCCGAGTCCTGCACTGTACCGCGGATAGCGGACATGTACATAGGCGCTACGGCTGTGCAGTCTCCCGCTGTCAGATAGTCGCAGTAGAACCGCAGAGCTGTTTCCACGAACTCATTCTGACTGCGGCAGTTCGCCAGCGGCATCGCCGCTTTGACCTTTCGGTCTGTGTCCGGGTCAATCCTCATCTGAAATCTCACTTTTTCTTCTGCCATGATGTTATCCTCCAAAATTGTGTTTTTCGGGGCTTTTGCCACCTGTAATACCTGAATTTTCCTTGCGGCAGTAGAGTTTGCGCCCTTATCAATGCCATATCCAATGCCACGCCGGGGAATTTGATGCCATTCTGTGATTTGCACAGTTTTTCTTAAAATGTACCGCAAACGGTTCCAAGCTTCGGCGTTTCCCGTCTCCCGGCCCGCGTTGAGGGCCGGTGTGACCCGGCGTGGCGGCGCAAGGCGCCACGCCTTTATCCTGCTATAATTTCGACCGGTGGGTTCAGCGGAAGATTACCCACCGGCTA
>CAJUFJ010000101.1 GCA_910585815.1 uncultured Oscillospiraceae bacterium
TTGAGGAGCATCGTGACAGCCTCCTCGCCCTTGTATATTGTTAAAGGCGTCTTTCCCCAGTACAGCCAGCGTTGGAAATCATCACGGGAAACCGTACATTGAACAAGGTCTTTCATCAGGTGATTCCCCCCATCGTCATGCCGGTACCACCGTAGTCCTCGATCTGGCGGGGATTCTCCTCCCCATACAGGTCGCAGAACATATCGTCCACGGCCTTGCGGATTTCCGGGTCATCGGTCAGGGTTTCACAGCGGAAGCCGGTGGTGGCGTGGCAGGGCAGTTCCTCACGGACAGTCTGGAGGTACTTCTGCGGATCGGTATAGTTCCACCGTTCCCCGCTGGCGAAGGTGACCCGCCCGACAGCCGGGCTTTCGTCCAGTACCTGCCGGAGACGGGCGGCAGCCTCCGCCGTCACCGGGTCATCCTTGAATTCGTCCATCCTCAGCCGGTCCTCTGACAGCCACTCCCGGCCATCCCAATGGATGGCCAGATCCACCGCGGCGATGCCGTCCTTGGTGACCCCCAGCCGCTTGTCCTCGCAGTCAAGACCGGCGTATAACTGTATGGCCTCCTCCAGCGGGAGCTGGTGGGTCACTTGCCGCTCAGGCGTGTTGATGTGTTCGATCACATACCACTCATAGCTATGGGGGAGTGTGGGCTCAGCGGCGTTTTGGAGCGACTGGCGCCCCTGTTCCGTCAGTCCCATCTGCTGAGCCTGTTTATCGAAACAACTGAGGTAGCACTGGTAGTCGCCCTCTATGGGATTGCACCGCAGGCGGTAGAGATACCGTCCCGTCTCCAGCGTGAAGCCGTAGTTCTGGCAGCAGGAGCCGCCCGCAATGGCTCCCTTACTGCCATAGCAGTACCGCCGCATGGAGGGGAGGTCTTTCAGGACGCCCTTGCGGAGATCGTTCACCACCTTGTCCAGCTCATCCCGGAACTCCTGGGTGTTCAGCTCTTCGGGGCCTCTGGGCCACCAGGTATGGTAGAAGCCCTCGCGTCCCTTGTGTCCGAAGTCGATGCGGACATGGCCGATGGCCCCCAGCTCCTCATCCTTCTCCGGCGTCTGAGCATAAAAAAGCCCCGCATCCTCGGGGGATGCGGGGCACAGCTGATGGCGGACAGGCGTTTCAGGGCAGCGGATCTTTTCCTCAGCACAGAACTCCGCCAAGCTGGGATTTGTACCGGTCATCTGGAACATATCCTTGACCAGCCGGAACTGGGAACGGGCTTTTTTCAGCGGCAGACAGGAGAGGATCGAACCGGTATGGTTTTCCTCCGCCAGATCCACCAGCGCGTGGGGTTCGTCCGGATGCCGGGCTGTACCACGCAGGTCGTAACAGTACCAGCCCTGGGGCACATCCTCGCGGGGGATGGGCGCGGCACTGTACAGCACCGAGGCCCCGAACAGGCGAGCCCCCAGCATTTTGTCCTTGTAAATGTTGATTTGCAACGGTTTCACTCCCTTTCGTTTTTGGTCAGCAACAATAGATACCACAACTCCCGGCGAAAGTCTACAAAAACTTTTTACATCATCGCCTGCCCAATCTCCGGTGCGGGAGGGAAAGGCTTGCTCAGGCGGCGCGCCAGACCGAACTCCGTCCGCCGGACGCCGTCCTCCTTCATGGCGTCCTCGCCCAACTGGGCAAAATCCATATACCCGTCGATGGTATCAATGACTTCATCGTCCGCCCCGACGCGCCGAAGCACCTGTTTCCCATACTCGTCCATGTCCTCCGGGACCAGTTCATAGTCGTCCCGGTCCATGGCGATGCTGACGGCTTCCGTGAAGGCACCCGGCTGTTCCACCTCCAGAACAGCGCAGAACTTCATCAGTTCCCCGTCCTCCTGCTCCATCTCCTGAAGGCACAGCGCCAGCGTATTGGCGTCTTCCACAGTGATTGTATCCAGCGGGAGGAGGCCGTCCAGATACGGAGAGGAGAACTTGACGGCGGTGATGCCGGCCTGGGCGAAGTCCTCCACGTCCAGCGCCCTTTTTGCCTGCTCCAGCCGCTCGTCCGAGGCGGGAAAGCTGAGGGGAAATGTACCCTTTGCTGTGGAAAGCGTCAGGCGGAGGACGCCCTGCTCTTCCAAGACCTGCTCCATAGCGCCTGACTGAATCCCGGTGTAGCTGTCGGCCAGGAACTCTCCCTCATGGCTGTTGCAGTAGTCGATGCCGATGGAGCGATAGTCCAGGTAGGGCCGCAGAGTCTCCGGTACCTTATCCTCCAGACGGTCATGCTCCACCAGCCATCTGCCCAGCTCCTGGTGGGAGGTCACACCTGGAATGACCTCGTAGCAATCCAGGCTGGCCGGTTTGATATGGGCGGCGATCCGAAGCACATCGTCCAGACTCTGTTGAGACTCCGGGTCCAGAGACTTGGACAGATGGTAGTGTTCCGCCGCGTTCATCCCGTCTATTGTCTCCGCCAGCTGGTTCAGCTTCTGGAGCGTGGAATCGCTGTCCAGCCTGGTTTGCTGGAGATGCCAGTTGAGTGCGGGGACGGAACTGTCAGCGTTCAATACCGTGGGTGCGATATTGGGTTGGCCCGCCGCACGAATTTCATCAACTTTCCGTTTGAATTCATCCAGCGGCACCGGCAGTTTCAACTGTTCAAGTACCCTGCCGCTGGATATATTCAGCTTTAACATGATAGACCTCCCATCTGCTGGTCCGGCTCTTGCGCAGGAGGAAAGGGCTTGCTCAGCCGGCGCACCAGACCGAACCCGGTTTGCCGAACGCCGTCCTCATCCATCATCTCACTGCCCAGCCGGTCAAAATCAGTGCAGCCTTCTATGGCCTCCAGAACTTCGTCGTTTGCACCCATGCGGCGCAGGGCCTGACGGCCATACTCCCGTTCGCTGTCGGAGATCAGCTCATAGTCGTCGATGTCGATGGCCATATCAAGGGCCTCGGTGAAGGTGGACGGTTCTTCCACCTCCAGAGCGGCGCAGTATTTCATGATCTCGCCGTCTTTTTTAAGGCGCTGGAGACAGAGAGCCATCTCATTGGCGTCCTCTACAGTGATACTGTCCATAGGGATCAGCCGGTTCAAATAGGGCGCTGTATATTCGGCGCTGGCGATCACCGCTTGAGCAAAGTCCTCGATTCTCAGGGACTCCTTTGCCTGTCCCAGCTGCTTCTCGGAGGCGGGGAGGACAAGGGGATAACTCTGTTCTGAGGCTGTGAGTGTCAAAAGCATGGCTTTTGGCGTCTCCTCCTGCACTGGCGCTTCCTCACGGCGTTTGACAAGGCCATGGGGCGTGTATATCCCTCCAAGGGCATCCCGCTGCTCCGCGCCGATCTTGCTGTAATCCAGGTAAGGCCGGGCCTCATCGGGGAAGGAGAATTTTCCGGTCATGAACGCCGTGTCCACCAGAAAGCGGCCCAGATCCTCGTCTGTCTTAATTTTAGGGAATATCTCATAACGGTCCAGGCTGGTTGCGACATGAACCGCAAAGTCCAGATCGCCGGTACATTCCAGTTCCAGCGCCCCGGAAAAGAGGTGTTGTTCCTCCTGGGTCATACCGTTGATTCTGGCGTCCAGGGTGTTCAGCTTCTCAAGGTCAGCCCCGCTCTCCAGATCGGCGTGCTGGACATACGGATAGAGGTTGGGGATGGGGCTGTTCACACCGCTGATGCTGATTTCCGCAGGCTCATCCTCAAAGCCTGCGATCAGGCTAAAGATCGTGCTTGCCGCCTCATCACGGGTAGTGGGGATATCGAGCGCAATACCGTAACTCCGGCACTCCAGGTAAAGAATCATTGCGCCAGCCCTCCCATCTGGAGTCCCTGTTCCCGCTGATGCTTCTCTGCGGGGTCCTCCATCATCAGCTCCTCCAGCGGCATTGTGCCCTGGTACACCACATAGCCGCATTCGTTGAACTGCCCGCCTTCCTGCCGGAGCTGCTGTTCACCGTAGCGGCGGTAGTCGTAGAAGCCCTCCAGGTTTTCGTCGTAGTCGAAATGACCGGACTCCCGGATCATGTGCCTGCCGTATTCCTCCGGGGTTTGGAGGCCGGGGACAAAGTCAAACAGGTCCAGGTTTTCCGCCAGCTGGCGGACGGCCATCATGTCTCCAGCCTCCGCAAACAGCACTACCGCATTCAGCTTCTCCATATCCGCCTCCTTCAGCGGCTCGATAGCCTGGCAC
>CAJUFJ010000102.1:0-1515 GCA_910585815.1 uncultured Oscillospiraceae bacterium
GACGAAGAACTGTTCCAGCGGATCAAGGCCCACCTGGATCGTGAGAGCGCCCGCCTGGGCAGAAAGGTCACCCAGCGGGAGTTCGTCCTGGGGGCGATCATCGGTGTCCTGAACATGGCCGAGCCCATAGACGTGGACGAGACCGGTGTCGACCCCTGTGAGACCCCGGCTGGCCAGGACGACCCCCAGCCCCCGGAGAAGGGGTAACGGCCCACGTCGGCCAGCGTGTGGGCCGTGTAAGGCATAACTGAAAACCACAGGCAGAGAGCCCCCCGGAGCACCCCAAGACAGGGATGCTCCGGGGGGCTTTTTGCGTTCTCGGAGGAGGTGATTATTACGAGAACATCGAATCAAAGTCCAGCCTATCGCTTTACCCCGGAGGAGATGTCCATCGCCAAGGAGACAGATCTGCCGGACCTGTTGTCCCACCTGGGCTACCAGGTGCGGCGGCTGGGCAGCTACCATACCACTAAGGAGATGGACAGCATCCGCATCAAGGAGCGGCGGCGGTGGCGGCGCTATTCCACTGGTCAAGGCGGGGACGCCATCTCGTCGTCGCAAAGTCCGCTTAGCTTCATTTCCGCCTGTCGGCGAAAACTACGCGCGCTCCCTTGCTCCTCCTCTCCCCATGCGACCCGCTTCGCTGGGCTCGCACGGGGTTCCCTTGTGCCAGGAGTTCTGCGGCAAGAGCTTCCCGGAGGCGGTGAATTACCTGCTGGACTTTAACGGCCACCGGGCGCGGGACTCCCCCAACTACCCACTGCCCAGGCCGGAGCCCCGGAAAAAAACGCCCTTCACCCTGCCCCCTGCGCACACAGACCAGCACCGGGTGTTCGCCTATCTCCAGAAACGTGGCATTGACCCCCAGGTAATCCGAGACTTCATCCGGGGCGGGCTGCTGTACGAGGACGCCGGACACCACAACTGCGTATTCGTTGGTAAAGATGGAGGTGGCAAGCCCAGATTTGCCAGCAAACGCGGTACCTACGACCTCAACGGCCCCGGCTTCAAGGGAGATGTCACCGGCAGCGATAAAAGCGTGGCCTTTCCCCTGCCCTGCGACCCGGCCCTGGATTGGGTGGCGGTGTTCGAATCTCCCATCGACCTGATGAGCTTCTGCACCCTCCACCCCAAAGTCACCAGCAATGCCGTAGCCCTGTGCGGCCTGCACAATGGCGCTCTGGAGACCTATCTGCGGGAGAACCCCCATCTGAAGCGGATCATCCTGTGTCTGGACACGGACGGACCGGGCAAGGAGGCGACCGAAAAGCTGACGGCAGAATATCAGCAGCGGGGCTATCAGGTGTCCGCCTGCACCCCGGAACTTGGCAAGGACTGGAATGAGTATTTGCAGCACTTAGTCTTTGGAAAGGAGGTCAAACCATCTAAAATCACAAATACCAATACAAAAAGGGAGGAATTACAACCAATGGCAGACTTAGGAAAGCTGATCAATGACAAAACCGCAGCGGATACTCAATGGCGGGAACAGCGGCAGGCGGAGCGTGAGGCCGC
>CAJUFJ010000102.1:1615-3989 GCA_910585815.1 uncultured Oscillospiraceae bacterium
CCTCTGGCCGCGGCTACACTTTGGCGGACGCTTTCGACATTAGCCAGACCCAGGGCCGGCCCATTCAGACACCCCACCTCCATGACGATACGCCGGAGATGGAGGCTGCGCTGTCCGCCCTGCTGAGATTTGCCCCTGTTCAGATGATAGTGAATGATGACCTGTCCACCCCCGCCTATTACGATCAGCACCATATGCTGCTGGCCGTCAACCCTGATTTTTCAGACAGCGAGGCGTTCGGGGCCATCGCCGCTGAGATTGCCCAGGCCAAATATCACGACCGGGGCTTTAACCGAGCGTACAGCCGGGAGGAGTGTGAACTCAGTGCCCAGAGTGTGGCCTACATCCTGTGCCGGCGCTTCGGGATCAGCCGGGAACAGCCCGACCTGTCTAAACTGCCCGAGCGGTTCCAGGGCTGGCCCGCCCAGGACCGCCAAAATGTGCTCAACGGCATTCAGGACCTGAGCAAACGGATCGGCAGGGCCATCGAAAAGAGCATCGCACCTCCCCAGCGGGCCGCTCCTGCCGTCCACCATGACGCCAGATAACTGCATCTGCAACAAATATGGAAAATTCAAAGGAGTTATCAATATGAAAAAGACAATTTCCTTATTATTTACCGCACTAATCCTCTGCAGCCTGTCCGTCCCGGCCTTCGCCGCTGAGGAGCCCGTCCCCAGTACGGACAGCTGCTGCTACCCCATCTCGGTGGAGGAGTACACCTACGGCCCTCTGGATGAGCTGCGTATCGACAAGGTGTACCAACTGTCTTTGGGCGATGATCCCGGTGGTATCTCCACTGAGGACTTTATCCGAGGCGGGCGGCTGTACTATCTGCTGGATATGACCAAGAAGGGCGAGGTTGGCGTGGACACTAAGCCCTATCACCCAGGCAAGCGATACCAACAACATGGAGGCCGTTCTCCAGCAGTTGGACGCGGAGTTGGAGGTCACCACCGAGGATGGCTACACCGGCACCCTCCACCTGGATCACACCACCGTCCAGGTAACCACGGACGGCTACGCCACCAAAACGGGCAGCGTCTCCGCCTCCCGCACTTACCCCAACCTGTCGGAGGCAGACCTGTCCCTCATCCCCAAGACCATTGAGGACAAGGGCCGAACCCTCACCCTGGCCGACGTACAGTGGAGTGATTCCACCCAGACGGACGGCGAGGGCAGCCCCATGATCCGCTACACCGCCACTGCCAAGTACACCGGAACCACCTCCAGCAAGTACGCTACGGGCTACACGGTGTCCGCCAACTACACCGGCGAGGTGGCCAAGACAGGCTGTGATGTGGTTACCTACACCGCCACCTTCGGCAGCATGGAGGCCCCGGAGGGCACGCCGGATGGCAGCAGTTCCCCTGACACGCCGAAAGCGCCCTTCCACATCGCCAGCCTGAAACAGCCCCTGCTGATCGTCGGGCTGGTGGTTGTGGCAGCTGTCGGCGGGGTGTTTGTGTTTAAAAAGATTCGTGGAAGGAGATGATCCCTTGAAATTTCGCAAAATTCTGCTGACTTTGGCTCTGTGTGCCATGTGCGTGGGCCAAGCCAGTGCACTGGAATATACCTACGACGCCCCGGAGGACTACCTGTTCGGGCGTCCTACCAGCCAGGACGGCCCCTACACTCAGGAGGACCCCAACGTGGACCGCAGTAAAAGTGTGGCCCTGGTGCCACCCGGCTTTGGGACACCGACCAGCTACCTCCCCGGCAGCGGCGAGGCCCTCACCCCCAACCTTGTCCCCGGAGCTCTGAAGGGCGGGCTGGTGAATCAGGTAGGCAGCGTCAACTACCCGGCCATCGACAACGGGGCTCAGGCCCCCGGTTCGGGCGGTATCACCATGACGCAGATTCCCGGCAGCCCCAGCGGGATTGTCCAGGGCGGCAGCGTCGTCGGATTCACTGATGTGACCGACGATCTCTACTACAGCGGCGGCCACCTGGGGACACTGAAGATTCCCGCCATCGGCCTGTCTGTCAAGGTGTATCAGGGTACGGACAGCAAGACCCTGGCCAAAGGGGCCGGCCACTTCGCTGAGACCAGCATCTGGGATGGAAATATCTGCGTCGCGGCCCACAACCGGGGTGTAAACGCCCACTTTGGCAAGATCCACACCTTGGAGCCTGGAGACACCATCACCCTCACCACCAAGCTGGGTACCCGGACCTACTCCGTCAGCAGTGTGGAGAAGGTATCCGAGACGGACACCAGCGGCACCACAACCACCAGCGACCACCGGATTACACTTTACACCTGTGTCCGGGATGAACGGGATTTCCGCTGGAAAGTTACGGCTCTGGAGCAGTAAAGCTGTTCGGCGATTGTATTCGACTTCGTTCCTCTTCTGTGGTATGGTTGCCTTGC
>CAJUFJ010000103.1 GCA_910585815.1 uncultured Oscillospiraceae bacterium
TCCCGGGGGACCGGGGCGTCGCTGCGGCAGACAATCACATCGGGCTGGATGCCCAAAGAGAGGAGCTCCTTGGCCGAGTGCTGGGTGGGCTTGGACTTCAGCTCCCCGGTGCCCGGGATGGAAACGATAAGGGAGACGTGGAGAAACATGACATTGTCCCGGCCCCGCTCCGCCGCCACCTGACGGATGGTCTCCAGAAAGGGCTGGCTCTCAATATCGCCCACCGTGCCGCCGATCTCCACAATGGCCACATCGGTCTCGGGGCCCTCCAGAGAGTAGACACGGCTCTTAATCTCGTCGGTGATGTGGGGGATGATCTGAACGGTGCCCCCCAGGTAATCCCCTCGCCGCTCCCGGTTGAGGACGTTCCAATACACCTGCCCCGCCGAGACCGAGGAGTTTACGGTGAGGTTTTCGTCAATAAACCGCTCGTAGTGGCCCAGGTCCAGGTCGGTCTCCGCCCCGTCGTCGGTGACAAAGACCTCCCCATGCTGATAGGGGGACATGGTGCCCGGGTCCACGTTGAGGTAGGGGTCCAGCTTCTGCACCCTCACCCGCAGTCCCCGCTGCTTCAGCAGCCGGCCTAAGGAGGCCGCCGTAATCCCCTTGCCCAGGCCGGACACCACCCCGCCGGTTACAAAAATATACTTTGTCATATTTTCACTCCCATTCCACCGTGGCCGGGGGCTTGCTGGTGATGTCGTACACAATGCGGTTGATGCCCGCCACCTCGTTGACAATGCGGGTGCTGACCCTGTCCAGCAGGTCATAGGGGATGCGGGCCCAGTCGGCGGTCATGAAGTCGGAGGTGGTCACCGCCCGGAGGGCCAGGGTGTAGTCATAGGTGCGGCCGTCCCCCATCACCCCCACCGACCGGCTGTCGGTGAGGACGGCAAAATACTGGCTGAGCCGCCGGTCCTCCCCCGCCCCGGCCAGCTCCTCCCGGAAGATGAAGTCGGCCTGACGGAGCCGGTCCGCCTTTTTCCTGGTGACCTCCCCAAGGATGCGGATGGCCAAGCCCGGCCCCGGGAAGGGCTGGCGGCTCACCAGATACTCGGGCAGGCCCAGCTCCCGGCCCAGCTGGCGGACCTCATCCTTAAAGAGCAGGCGCAGGGGCTCCAGAATCTCCTGAAAGTCCACACAGTCGGGCAGGCCGCCCACGTTGTGGTGGCTCTTGATGACGGCGGCCTCCCCCGCCCCCGACTCAATCACGTCGGGGTAGATGGTGCCCTGGGCCAGAAAATCCACCGCGCCAATCTTTTTGGCCTCCTCCTCAAAGACCCGGATGAACTCCTCCCCGATAATCTTCCGCTTCTCCTCCGGGTCGGTGACACCGGCCAGCTTTGTCAGGAAGCGGTCCCCGGCGTCCACCCGGACAAAGTTGATATCCCAGGGGGCGAAGGCGGCCTCTACCTCGTCCCCCTCGTTGAGACGCATCAGACCGTGGTCCACAAAGACGCAGGTAAGCTGCCCGCCCACCGCCTCGGCCAGCAGGGCGGCCGCCACGGAGGAGTCCACCCCGCCGGACAGGGCCAGCAGCACCCGGCCTCCCCCTACTTTCTCCCGGACGGTCCGGAGGATGGTGTTTTTGTAGTCCCCCATGGTCCAGTCCCCCGCAGCGCCGCAGACGCCGTAGAGAAAATTCCGGAGCATATCCAGGCCGTGCTCCGTGTGGCTGACCTCGGGGTGGAACTGGACGCCGTAAAATCTCCGGACCTCGTCGGCGATGGCCGCGTTGGGGCAGGCGCCGCTGCGGGCGGCGAGGGAGAAGCCCTCCGGCACCCTGGACATGTAGTCCCCGTGGCTCATCCAGGACACCCCTTCCCGGGGCAGGCCCTGGAACAGCTTACAGGCGGCGTCGTAGTGGGTGGGGGTCTTGCCGTACTCCCGGGCGGAGTCGTCCTGGGCCGGGACGACCTCTCCCCCCAGCAGGTGGGCCATGAGCTGACAGCCGTAGCAGATACCCAGAATGGGCACCCCCCAGGTGAAAATCGACTTGTCCACCGTGGGGGAGCCCTCCCGATAGACTGACCGGGGCCCGCCGGTGAAGATAATGCCGATAGGGTCGAAGGCCTTCAGCTCCTCCAAAGGCGTGGTCCAGGGCTTCACCTCGCAGTACACCCTGCACTCCCGCACCCGGCGGGCAATGAGCTGGTTGTACTGGCCGCCAAAATCCAGAATCAAAATTTTCTGCATTCTTATACCCCACTCTCCCCATAGTTTGCCAGCACCCGGGCGGAGGGGTCGTCCACGTCGCAGCCCGCCCAGGACCGGTTGGGCATCCAGAAATCCGCCACCATGCCGCTCTGGCCCGGGTAGAACTTCTCGAAAATCTCCCGGTAGAGGAGGGACTCCCTGGTGAAGGGCCGGGCGTGGTCATACTTCTGCCGCAGCCGTTCAAACTCCCCGTCGGTGTACCGGCCCTCGGCGTACTCCTTCAGGTCGTCCACCAGGGAGTGGCCCACCGCGTCGGAGAAGGCGGCCTTCTCCCGCCACAGGATGCTCTCGGGGAGCCAGCCCCCCTCAAAAGCCTTCCGCAGCAGGTATTTCCCCTTGCCGTAGGTGTTTACCTTCCGTTTGGGATCAATAGCCATGACATACTCCACAAAATCCAGGTCGCCAAAGGGCACCCGGGCCTCCAGGGAATTCACCGAGATGCACCGGTCGGCCCGGAGGACGTCATACATATGCAGCTCCCGCAGCCGCTTCTCCGCCTCCTCCTGGAAGGCCCGGGGCGAGGGGGCGAAGTCGGTGTATTTGTAGCCAAAGAGCTCGTCGGATATCTCCCCGGTGAGCAGCACCCGGATATCTGTCTGTTCATGGATGGCCCTGCACAGCAAATACATGCCCATGCTGGCCCGGATGGTGGTGATGTCATAGGTGCCCAGCAGCTCCACCACCATCTCCAGACTGGACAGCACGTCCTCTCTGGTGATAATGACCTCCGTGTGGTTGCTGCCGATGTAATCCGCCACTTCCCTGGCGTATTTCAGGTCGATGGCGTCGGTATCCATGCCGATGGCGAAGGTTTGGATGGGCGTTTTGCTCCGGCGGGCGGCAATGGCACACACCAGGGAGGAGTCCAGCCCGCCGGACAGGAGAAAACCCACCTTAGCGTCGGAAACCAGCCGCTTTTCCACCCCGGCGATCAGCTTCTCCCGGATGTTTCTGCAAACCTCCTCCAGCCCGTCATAGCAGACCCGGTCCACCTTGGCAATATCATGATAGCAGACAAATCTGCCCTCCTTATAGTAGTGCCCGGGGGGGAAGGGCAGAATTTTGTCCGTCAGACCTAGCAGGTTTTTGGGCTCGCTGGCAAAGAGGATGGTCCCGGCGCTGTCATAGCCGTAGTACAGGGGCCGGATGCCGATGGGGTCCCGGGCGGCGATGAATTCACCCGCCTGCCCGTCGTAGAGGATGCAGGCAAACTCTGCGTCCAGCATGGCGAACATATTCGTCCCATACTCCCGATAGAGGGGGAGCAGAATCTCGCAGTCGGAGCCGCTGCGGAAGGCGTACCCCTTTTCCTCCAGCTCCCGTTTCAGCGTTTCAAAGCCGTATATCTCGCCGTTGCAGACGGCCCAGCTGCCCTCCAGCTCGAAAGGCTGCATCCCCTCGGGGGTCAGGCCCATGATGGCCAGGCGGTGAAAGCCCAGCAGCCCCTCCCCCGCCGGGACCACCCGGCTGTCGTCGGGCCCCCGGCTTCTGGTGCGGTCAAAGCCCCGCTGAAACGTCTCCAAATCGGCCACGGGGCCGCAATATCCAATGATAGAACACATATCTTTCCTCTTTCTGCCCACCTGCGGCCCCGGCGGCGGGATGGCGCCGCCGGGGCCGTGGGGCCTATATTCACCTCACCCCAAACAGCAGGTCGCCGTAGGTGGGGAAGGGCCAGTATTTCTTCGGCGTGAGGGTCTCGGCCCGGT
>CAJUFJ010000104.1 GCA_910585815.1 uncultured Oscillospiraceae bacterium
CTGGACTTCAAAAAGGAGCAGAGGGCGAAAGAGATTGCCGAGCTGGAGGCGGTCAAGGCCAAGAAGCAGGGACAGGTGGAACAGCAGGAGCAGCGTCTAAAGGAGCTGGCCCCGGCTGTGAGGAACATGGAGCAGTTGGCGGCGCAGTTCTCCGATGACCCGGAGCGGATATTGCCGGAGCCGGGGCCGTTGGAGAGCGCCAAGTCCTACCGGGAGAAGAAAGCCAAGCCCCTGCTGGCGAAGATCGTCAAGGTGCTGCGCTCGGTCTACCGGGCTTATCTGGATTTGAAAAGCGACCTTGCCCATTTGCAGGGGCAGTACAATCGTGCGGTCAGTCGGTGTAATTCCTTTTCAGCCCGGTTGAATGATGTTCTGGACGAGAACAAGACCCTGCGGGAGAGGAGCATGGATTATGAGCGGGTCAGGCGGGCCATTGGCCCAGAACAGGCGGACAGGATATTAGAAGCTGCTCACCAGCAGGAACAGCCTGAAAAGGAACGAAAACGGGCCACAAAGCAGAAAGTGGAGTTAAGAACACGATAATCACTAAAAAGGTAGAGTAACTCACTCCACACATCTGCTGACACTGGTTTCCCGCCGGGTGGCGATATACTGCCCGGCGAATCCGATTACCGCCGTGACAGCGGTCCCAGCCAGGAGCAGAAGGGCATACTGCTGAGCAAAGTCCCCATTCAGGTACTGATTCAGGTTTGCCATGGTCGCAAGCAGGCCGTCAGCGTAGACAAAGTTGGGCAGATTTTGGAACTGGGTAAGCAGGAAACAGAGGGAGCCCGCCAGGAGCCATCCGCCGTGAAAGGCAGTGGCCGCCATGATAAACACATCACACCATTTCAGGGCACAGACCCCCATCAGCAGAGCGAGGGCGGCCACGGGGATCCAGCGATACTGTCCGAAGGGCAGGAGACCGGCCAGCAGCGTCCCGATTCCCGCACCTAACACGCCGCCCAACAGGAATATCCCCAGCTTATAGAGGAACAGCGCCAGTGCGGACACCGCAATCGCAATCAGGACAGCAAGCATCCAGGTTTTCCAGCTCAGCTCAAACCAGGACAGCGCAGTGCCAATGACCAAAGTGAAAATTGTAGCGGCCAGGATTTGAAAATAGAACCGTTTCCCGAAAAAGCAGGAGACGAAGCCCAGCAGGACGATGGCAGCGAGATACAGATAGATTCCCAGCATATCAATGTTCACCTCCTATTTTAACCTGCCGGTTCAGGCTGGACCAGCCGGCGAGCAGCAGCAGTGCCGCCGTCAGGAGTATTTTACTCATCATCAGAAATCGTTTCATTGTATTTCCTTCCTTTCAATTTTTGTTTGGGGTCACGTCTGATGTGCCCCTACTGTACCACAGCAGATTTAAAGGAAGTTTTATGCTGATATAAGATTTCTTAAAAATAGCGCCGCCGGAGATTCCGGCGGCGCAAGCTGATATCAGGCTGATTGGATGGGCAGTGTAATTTCAAAGACGGTGGACCAGCGGGAATCTGAGCTGTTCCCCAGACGGATGGAACCGCCGTGGGTCTCCACAATACGCTTTGCGATGGACAGGCCCAGGCCGGAGCCCGTACCGCCCCGGGAGGCATCCCCCATGACAAAGGGGGTGAAGATATCCGGTGCAACCCCTGCCGGTATGCCGGGGCCGTTGTCAGCCAAGGTGAGGACGGCGCTTTCTCCCTCAACCGAGAGAGCAAAATAGAGGGTCGTGCCCCTGGGGGTGTGCTTCACCGCGTTCCCCACGATATTGGCGAAGGCCCGCTTTAGCTGTCCCCGGTCGATCATACAGGAGACGCGGGTCTCTGGAATATCCACCTCCAGAGAAAAGCCCGCCAGTTCCAGGTCGGAATACTGCTCCGCCACGAAGTCGCGGAAGTAGCAACAAATGTCTCCCAGCTCCAGATTCAGGGAAAAATCCGGGTGTTCCAGCCGGCTGTACTCATAAAAGGCGTTGATCTGTTCATTCAGCCCGGCAGCCTTCTGCTCCAGGGCGGCCAGACAGCGGGACCGCTCCTCCGGCGGGATCACGCCGTCCCCCAGGGCCCTGGCATAGCCCTGTATCACGGCGACGGGGGTTTTCAGGTCGTGGGCGATGCCTGCCAGCATTTTCCGCCGGGTCTCCTCCAGCGTCCTGCGCCGCCGCTCGCTGTCCTCCAGGCGGCGGGCCATGTCAGAGAAGCGGTCAAAAATCTCCACAAATTCCCGAGGACCCCGGTAGCGGGAAACCAGCTGCCCGCCAATCTGATAGTCCCGGAAGGCACCACACAGCAGATTAAGCGGTCGGCTGATCTTCCGCCGCAACCAAAAAATCAGCAGAACAATCAGCAGGACATACAGGAGCAGGAAATACTCAGAGCTTCTGGAGAGACTGTCCGCCAAGTTCTGCAAGGTCTGGTCTCCCCGACCGTCGGGCCAGAACAGGAGGAGCGTATGGGCTTCGCCGCCCTCCGCCGCAAAAGGGTGTTTGCGCACAGAATACCCCTCAAAGCAGGTGTTGGAGAGCAGGCGGTATTTCTTCTCCGACACAGGCCCGCGCAGCAGGCCGCCCGACCCGTAGAGCAGCCGAAAGTCCTGATCCAGGATGAACAGCTGGCTCTGCCCTTCTCCCGATATGGTAATCTCATAGTTGGTTTGGCCGCCGGCTGTTTTCAGCTCGTTGGTGAAGATACTGTATTCGGAGAGGACATCCGGGATATAGGCGGTCTCCTCTGGCGACAGGTCGATGGTCATGCCCACAGGGTTGTAGACCACACCGCCCCGGCTGTCCAGGACGGCGATAGAGCCGCCCTCCCCCAGCAGCCGGCGGACGGGAAACTCGTCATAGCGGCCGGAGGACAGCTGGGCATCATAATCCCCGACCTGCCGGAGATCAACAAGGTTTGTCTCCACGCCGGCGAAAGAGAGGACCAGCGCCAGCACAAAAACAGCGATGACCAGCAGGGTAAAGACGATGTAATTGCCCAGCAGCATGGTAAACAGGCTCCCCCGCCTATTCCGCCTTTTCAATCTTATACCCTACCCCTCTGATGTTTTTGATGTAGCGGACACCGGAGGACGGGTCCTCGATTTTGTCCCGCAGGTGGGAGATGTGGACGGAGATGGTGTTTTCGTAGTTTTCATAGTACTCCCCATTCACCGCCTCGCAGAGCTGGGATTTGGTGAACACCCGCCCCGGGGACTTCATCATGTGGCAGAGCAGCTTAAATTCTATGGGGGTCAGAGGAATCTCCCGGCCGTTTTTCCGCAAAGTAAACTGCTCGGTGTCCATTTCCAGCTCGCAAAGCGTAATGACGGAGCTGCCACCTCCGGCGTTGTTCAGCGCGTAGCTCCGCCGCAGATTGGCGTTGACCCGGGCCACCACCTCCACGGGGTTGAAGGGCTTGGTCAGATAGTCGTCCGCCCCCAAATTCAGGCCCAGAATTTTGTCGTTGTCCTCCACCCTGGCCGTCAAAATCAAAATGGGGATGTTTCTGATCTGCCGGACGTATTTCGTTAGAGTAAAGCCGTCTATCTTTGGCATCATCACATCGAAAATCGCCAGGTGAACCTCCTCCGTCTCAATCAGCCGGTAGGCGGATTCCCCGTCAGCGGCGGTGAGGACACGGTACCCGCTGCCCTCCAAATAGAGCCGCAGAATGTTTACAATGTCGCTGTCGTCTTCCGCAATCAGAACTGTATAAGTCATTCGATTCACCTCATGAGGTATGATAATTGCATTTCTCTAAAAAATCAAGGGAGTGTCCAAAATAAAGATATTATGATATAATATGGAACTATGAGAAAGGGAA
>CAJUFJ010000105.1 GCA_910585815.1 uncultured Oscillospiraceae bacterium
CCGCCCTCACCCGCATGGCCTTCAACACCCACCGGCAGGTGGACCTGCTCCCCGGCGACCGGGTGATTATCTCCGCCTCCGCCATCCCGGGCAACGAGAACGCCATCGGCAACGTGGTCAACGAGCTGTACCGCAAGGGGGTGGAGGTGCTCAACGAGCGGGAACTGACCCTCCACGTGTCGGGCCACGCCTGCCAGGAGGAGCTGAAGATCGTCCACGCCCTGGTGAAGCCCAAATTTTTCGTCCCCGTCCACGGGGAACAGCGGATGTTGCAAATTCATGGCAAGCTGGCCCGGCAGATGGGGATGGACCCCAACCACATCCTCATCAGCGACATCGGCCGGGTGATGGAGTTCACCCCCAACTCGGCCAAGCTCACCGGCACCGTTACCGCCGGGCAGGTCTTTGTGGACGGCTACGGCGTGGGCGACGTGGGCAGCGTGGTGCTGCGGGACCGCCGCCACCTGGCCGAGGACGGCATGATTGTGGTGGCCCTGTCCATGTCCGGGGAGGACGGCGCTCTGGTGTCCGGCCCGGATATCATCACCCGGGGCTTCGTCTATGTGAAGGAGTCCGAGGGCCTGCTGGAGGAGCTGCGCCAGGTGGCCCTGGAGGCCATCCGCAGCGTGGAGTCCCGGTATAACACCGACTGGTCCGCCATCAAGGGGGCTATCAAAGGCGCCCTGTCCGGCTACCTGTATAAGAAAACCAAACGCTCCCCCATGATCCTGCCTGTTATCATGGAAGTGTAAGAATAACCCTCCATCCACACCGGATGGAGGGTTTTCCTTTGTCAAAACGTATGAACGCACGCCAAGAGCCGAATCGGTGCGTCATGTAGGGCAGGGGTTCTACCCCTGCCTATCCCCGTGAGGGGATAAAATTCCCTTCGTCCCCCGCAGGGCAAGCCTTCCACCCTCCGGGGGGAAGGTGCCCCCGAAGGGGGCGGATGAGGGGGCGGGGCGGGTAAGCAGTTCTTTCGATAAGAGGCAAAAACCTGCCGCGCACCCTCATCCGTCACGGCCTACGGCCGTGCCACCTTCCCCCTTAAAGGGGGAAGGCTTTGGTGCATCCCTGAGCCCCCCTCACCCGGCTTCGCCGGGAGCTCCCCCACAAGGGGGGGGAGCCAGGGGAGGCAAGGGCAGCGGCCCAGGCCGGCCTCTCTTGGCCCTGCGGGCCAATTCACCTCCAGCCCTTGCCCTACATTCGGCAGCTTTCCTAAATTTAAGAGACAAGCGTGCAAAATGGTCATTTCCCCGCTTGCGAAAACCGCCGCTTTATGGTAGGATAACTGGAAGAAAACCGGGAGAGGAAGCGGGAGAAATGCGGCATTTAATCGACTTTGGGGACCTGTCACGCCAGGAGTGGGACGAGCTCTACGCCCGGGCCAGTCAGATCATGGACGACCCCCGGCAATACATCGACGTCTGCCGGGGCCGGGTGATGGCCTCCCTGTTTTACGAGCCCTCCACCCGCACCAACTTCTCCTTTCAAACCGCCATGCTCCGCCTGGGAGGGACGGTTTTCGGCTTTGCCGACCCCAACTCCTCGTCGGTGGCCAAGGGGGAGACCCTGAAGGACACCGTCAAAATGGTGTCCGGCTACGCCGACGTGGTGGTGATGCGCACCCCCTGGGAGGGGGCGGCCAAGGCGGCGTCGCTGTACTCCCACGTGCCGGTGGTCAACGCCGGCGACGGCGGCCACATGCACCCCACCCAGACCACCGCCGACCTGACCACCATCACCCGCCTGTTGGGGCACGTGGACGGCCTGTCAGTGGGCCTGTGCGGCGATCTGAAGAACGGCCGCACCGTCCACTCCCTTATCAAGGCGCTGGCCAAGTTTGAGGACATCCGCTTTTTCCTCGTCTCCCCCCGGGAGCTGGCTGTCCCCGACTACATGCGGGCCTTCATGCAGGAAAACGGCATGCGCTTCACCGAGGTCACCGGCCTGGAGGCGGTAATCCCCCAGCTGGATGTGCTCTACATGACCCGCATCCAGCGGGAGCGGTTTGTGGACCCCCTGGAGTACGAGCGGAACAAGGGGGTGTATATCCTCACCCGCCGGAAGCTGGAGCGGGCAAAAGAGAAAATGCTGGTGATGCACCCCCTGCCCCGGGTGGACGAGATTACGGTGGATGTGGACGACGACCCCCGGGCGGCCTACTTCCAGCAAGCCCGATACGGCATGTTCGCCCGGATGGCCCTGCTGGCCGACCTGGCCAACCAGCCCCGTCTGGACCGCACCGAGGCGGTGGAGATCGGGACAAGGCCCGTCTGCCGCAACCCCCGGTGCATCACTCAGACCGAACACTACCTGCCCCCCCTGGTGAAGAAAAACGGCGGCGTGGACTGCTGTGCCTTCTGCGACGGGGCACTGTCATAAAGGAGAAAAAACTATGGGACTGTTTGACCGTTTCAAGAAGAAAGCCCCCGAGCCCGCCCCGAAAAGCGAGTGGCCCAAGCCCCCAAGAGAGGACACCATGGCCCTGCTGCTCATGGACCGGGTGCTGGAGGACATTGACCCGGTAATCCAGCACCTGCAAACGGCCTTTGGCGAGGGAGCGGTGAGCGATATCGACCGCAGCCACCCCAGAGTGCCCGCCTTCATTGTCACGGTGGACGGGCTGGAGTTCTGGTGCTCCTACCTGCCCATGCCGGTGCCCCAGGAAGATCGGGATATCCCTGCCATGGCACAGTATAACCTGTTCCTCAATCCCCAGGAGCAGGAGACCTTTGTCCATCACAAATCCTTCTGGGTGGTGGCCCAGAAGGGGGGCGGGAAGACGCTGGAGGGCAAGCGCCGGGCCTGCTGGGATTTCAGCCTGCTGTGCGCCGCCCTGCTGGAGCTGGAGGGGGGCGTGGGGGTGTCCGTTACCAACACCGCCCTGCTGGTGAGCCGGGAGCACTACCTGACCCATTGTGCCCGGATGAGGGAGATGGATTGGAGGGACCCGGATTACTTCCCGGTTACCCTGTGGATCTGGTTCTACCGGGGTCTTCAGGAGGACAAGCCCACCATCCAGACCCAGGGCCTGGCCGAGTTTGGCCTGCCTGAGCTGGGCTTCTTCGCCCCTGAGCTTCCGCCTCAGGACATCTTGAACTACCTGTGTACCATGTCCAGCTGGCAGGTCACCGGCAAGCAGCTGTACCGGAACATGGCCCTTATCCCCCTCACCGAGGAGCTGGAGGTGGTCAGCAAGCAGGACGGCGACACCATCTTTTTTATCGGCGGCTGACCTGAAAATTTGAGGAAACCCATTGACAGCCCGGCAAAAATGTGGTAATATCCATTAGCTGATGTGAGAGGGAGCACCATGCGGGTGTAGTTCAATGGTAGAATCCCAGCCTTCCAAGCTGGTCGCGTGGGTTCGATTCCCATCACCCGCTCCAGCGCAGGAGCAGTGTCCGTTCAACTCGTGTCCCTGCTCCTCCTTTCCCCACGCGGCCCGTCTGCTGGGTTCGCGCGGGGGCCCCAGTTTTGGGGCGCATGATATGCGCCTGTAGCTCAGGTGGATAGAGCAACTGCCTTCTAAGCAGTGGGCCGGGGGTTCGAGTCCCTCCAGGCGTGCCAGCCGGCTTCAGGCGCAACCGGACATCAGTGATATGGTGGGTATAGCTCAGTTGGTTAGAGCACCGGATTGTGGTTCCGGGTGTCGAGGGTTCGAATCCCTTTACCCACCCCACATTGAGGCGGAAGGGCCGGAGCTTCTGCTCCGGCCCCAGCCTTTCACCCACACAGGGGTGTAGCCAAGTGGTAAGGCAAGGGACTTTGACTCCCTCATCCGCTGGTTCGAGTCC
>CAJUFJ010000106.1 GCA_910585815.1 uncultured Oscillospiraceae bacterium
CCGACAAGTTCGACCCCCGCGAGTACCTCAAGCCCGCCCGCGCCAACATCAAGGAGCTGGTTCGCCACAAGCTGGTGAACGTCCTGGGCTGCAACGGCAAGGCCTAAGCTTTCCGCTTTCCAAGGGAGCGCCTCGGCGCTCCCTTTTTCTGCACCGAAAAAGCGAGGACAGGGCGGGGGAGAGCGGGTATACTGGAAAGTAAGGAGTGGATAGCGATGGATTGGCTGAAAAACTGGAACCGGGCGCTGGACTATCTGGAGGAAAATCTGGACAAGGAAATCAGGCTGGAGGAGTTGGGCCGGCTGGCCGGCTGTTCGGCCTACCACTTTCAGCGGATGTTCTCCTACCTGGCCGGCGTGCCGCTGAAGGAGTATATCCGTCGGCGGCGCATGACCCGGGCGGCGGCGGATCTGCGGACCGGGGAGAAGGTCCTCCATGTGGCCCTGCGCTACGGCTACGACTCTCCCACCGCCTTCAACCGGGCCTTCCAGGCGGTCCATGGCGTGGCCCCGTCCCTTGCAAAGCAGGATGGTGTAAAGCTGAAAGCCTTTCCACGTATCCGCTTCAAATTTGTACTCAAAGGAGATACGGAGATGGAGTATCAGATTGTCCGGCGGGGGGAATTTCGCATTGTTGGCTTCCGCATGCCCCTGCCCATGGACGCGGAGGAGAGCTTTCAGGCGGTGCCTCGGTTCTGGGGCGAGGCCGGGCCGCGGATTGGGGCGCTGATCCCCCTGATGGACCCTGGGACGCCCGGCCTGTTAGGGGTAAGTACTTGTCACCGGGAGGAGGAAAACTACTACTATATCGCGGTGGCCTCCAACGCGCCGGCCCCGGAGGGAGCCCACGCGTGGACGGTGCCCGCCGCCACCTGGGCGGTGTTCACCGGGACGGGGCAGCAGCCCACCGCCATCCAGGAGCTGCAAAAGCGGATTGTGGCCGAGTGGCTGCCCGATTCGGGCTATGAGTGGGCCCAGGCCCCGGACGTGGAGGTCTACCTGAGCGAACCCGGGGCAGAGGAGCCGCAATTCCAGGTCTGGCTGCCTGTTCAGAAGTCGGCGGTAAATAAAACCTAATTTTTGTTGACCGGACAGCCCTGTGGGAGCCCTCCCACGGGGCTGTTTTGGGCCCATGTTAACTTTGGTTGACAGATTTCCAGGGGCATTTGGTTGACGGGACGGGGGACTATCTGCTATGGTAGGGGCAGAAAAGGAGGTTTTTCCATGAACTTTGCGGAACACCTGATGTCCCTGCGCAAGCAGCGGGGGTGGTCTCAGGAGGAGCTTGGCAGTCAGATCGGCGTCACACGGCAGACGGTATCCAAGTGGGAGATGGGCCAGAGCACCCCGGAGCTGGAGAAGCTGATGGAGCTGTCCCGGCTCTTTGGCATGTCCATCGACCAGCTGGTGGGTCTGGAGGCGGCGGGGGAGCGGCCGGACCCCTGGGATGCAGCTGAGAAGCCGGCCAGGGCGTGGGCCTGGGGCACATTATATGAGTACATCAGCCCTGTAAAGGTATTTGGCCTGCCACTGATTCACGTCCGCTTCGGCTACGGTCCCCGGCTGGCCAAGGGGATTATCGCCATCGGCAACTGCGCGGTGGGGGTGGTGGCCGTCGGCGGCTGCTCCCTGGGCCTGCTCTCCTTTGGAGGCGTCAGCCTGGGCCTGCTGCTGGCTCTGGGAGGGTGCGGCCTTGGACTGTTCGCCCTGGGCGGACTGGCCGTTGGAGGCTTTGCGGTGGGCGGATGCGCTGTGGGACAGTGGCTCGCCATTGGCGGCGGGGCCTTTTCCAACTACCTGGCCATCGGCGGCGGCGCCTGGTCCACGGGGCTGGCCATCGGCGGCTCCGCCTTCGGACATGTCGCGGTGGGGACCAATGAGGCCCAGGGAGCGTTTCCCTATCTCCAAGAGTACGGACACCACATAGAGGATGTGTGGCATATGGTAAAGACGGAGTTTCCCCACATGTGGGGCTGGGTCAGAGGGGTGATCCAGTGGGCGCTTGGCTGACAAGCACTTTTCCTTGTCCACCCGCATAATATAAGGGAAAACAAGGAGGTTTTCCCTATGACGCTTCGCCCCTACGACCGCCAGGCGGCGGTGGCCTACGCCCACCGGTGGGCCTATCTCCGAAATCCCGCCTTTTACAACTTTGACAAGCTGGGGGGCGACTGTACCAACTTCGCTTCCCAATGTCTCTACGCCGGCGCGGGGGTGATGGACTACACCCCCACCTTCGGCTGGTACTACAACAGCCAGTACAGCCGGGCTCCGGCCTGGACGGGGGTGCCATTCTTCTACAACTTCCTCACCCGGGGGAAGGATACCCCCGGCCCGGTGGGGGAGGAGACGGGGATGGACGCCCTCCTGCCCGGCGACTTCGTCCAGCTGCGCTTTGTGCCGGGGCCCTTTGCCCACAACCCGGTGGTTGTGGAGGTGGGCAGTCCTCTCACCCCGGACAACGTCCTGGTGGCCGCCCACAGCGAGGATGCCGACTACCGGCCCCTGTCCACCTACCCCATTCAGGAGGTGCGGTTTCTCCACATCCTGGGGGTGCGCCGTTGACCTGAACCCCGGTCTGTGGTAGGATGGTCCCCAAAGGGGGCGAGGGGATGCTGAAAAAGGCCTATCTGGAGATTACAAACCTGTGCAACCTGTCCTGCGCGTTCTGTCCGGGCACCCGGCGGCCGCCGGGCTTTCTGACCCCGGAGGATTTTTCCCTGCTGGCCGGCCGGCTGCGGCCCCACACGGAGTATCTGTACCTTCACCTCATGGGGGAGCCTCTGGCCCATCCCCAGCTGGAGGAGATCCTGCGGCGGGCCGGGGCGCTGGGCTTCCGGGTGATGATTACCACCAACGGGACCCTGCTGGAGGAACGGGGCGGGCTGCTGCTGGCCAGTCCGGCGGTGGAGAGGGTGAGCGTCTCCCTCCACTCCTTTGAGGGGAACGAGGGGGCCGGGCTGGCGGACTATCTGGACCGGTGCATCCGCTTTGCCTGCTTCGCCTCGGCGGGGGGGAAGCGGTGCGCCCTGCGGCTGTGGAATCTGGACGGCGCTGGCACCCGGGGGGCTAACCGGCAGAACGGGACCATCCTGTCCGCTTTGAAAGAGGCCTTCCCCGGGCCCTGGAGGGAGGGGCGGCGGGGGACCACCCTGGCCCCCGGCGTCTTTCTGGAGTGGGGCGAGGTATTTGACTGGCCCGACCTTTCCGCCCCGGAGGGGGACGGGCCCACCTTCTGCTACGGCCTGCGGGACCAGGTGGGGGTGCTGTGGGACGGGACGGTGGTCCCCTGCTGCCTGGACCACGAGGGGGACATCCCCCTGGGGAACCTCTACCGGCAGACTCTGGCGGAAATACTGGACAGCCCCCGGGCCCGGGCCATCTACGACGGCTTTTCCCAGGGCAGAGCCAGCGAGGCCCTGTGCCGCCGCTGCGGCTTCGCCCGGCGGTTTCAAAAATAGAGCGAGCCCCCCGGGGGGCTCGCTTCAGACTGTCAAAAAACCTTCGCCCCCACCGGGCCGACTCCCCCTAACAGGGGGAGATGTCGGCGAAGCCGACAGAGGGGGCAGG
>CAJUFJ010000107.1 GCA_910585815.1 uncultured Oscillospiraceae bacterium
TCCTCCGCCCCAGTGTGCCCACTGGGGCACCTCCTTTCAAAAGGAGGCTTTTTCGTGCTACCACGCATCCGTCCCCTTCTCCTCGGGCAGGACCAGCTCCAGGGCTGCAATCCCCACCTCAATCATGGAGTCGTCGGGCTCGAAGGTGGTAAAGTTTTGCAGCCACAGGCCGGGGGCGGTAAAAAACCGGGTAACGGGCCCGTCGTGGCGGCCGGCCCAGCGGTTGAACTCATAGCTGACCCCCACAATTACCGGCAGCATGGCCAGGTGGGCCAGAAAGCGCAAAAAGGGGTTGTGCACCGGCCAGATGGCGAAGACCACAGTGGACACAATGATGGAAATGGCAATTACCATAAACAGAAAGCTTGTCCCGCACCGGGGATGGTGCCGGGGCTGGACCCGCACGTTTTCCACCGTGAGGGGCAGGCCGGCCTCGTAGCAGAAGATGGTCTTGTGCTCCGCCCCGTGGTAGGAGAAGACCCGCTTCATCTCCCCCATCCGGGAGCACAGGGCCAGGTAGGTCACAAAAATGAGCACCTTCAGCACGCTCTCCGCCAGATTTCGGGCCAGCATGGAGTCGGTGAGGACGGTCACCGCCGTGCCCAGCAGGGTGGGCAGGAAGAAAAACAGCCCGATGGACATGGCCAGTCCCAGCACCACCGCCAGGGTGGTAATCAGGGCGGTAAACCGCTCGCTGCCCAGCTTATTGTTGAGCCAGGCCTCAAATTTGGAGGGCTCCTCGTCCTCCTCCCCGTCCTCGGGGAAAAATTCGGCGGAAAACATCAGGGCGGTAACGCCGTTGTACATAGAGTCGGCGAAGTTGACCACCCCCCGGATCAGGGGCCAGCCCAAAACGGGATACCGGTCCTTGATAAATTTGAGCTCCTTCTCCTGGACCTCCAACTCGCCGTCGGGCTTGCGGACCACCACCGCCTGTTTCTTGGGGCCGCGCATCATGATGCCCTCAATAAGGGCCTGTCCGCCGCACATGGTTTTGAACTTGGGACATTGGCAATTCTGCTTGGACATTTGGGTTCTCCTTTGGTTTTTCATTTAGCCGCTCCAAAGGCTCCCTCTTAGAGGGAGCTGTCAGCCCAAAGGGCTGACTGAGGGAGTTTTCCGAATAACGGACTCCCTCCGTCACGGCTTCGCCGTGCCACCTCCCTCAAAGAGGGAGGCCTAATATTCATTCTACCAGACCCGGCCCTAATTTTCAATGGGCAGGCGGATGGTCACCTGGAATCCCCCGCCCTCGGCGTTGCTCACATCCATGCGGCCCTCGTGGCGGGTGACAATCTCCTCGCACACCGCCAGGCCGATGCCCGAGCCCCGGGCCTTGGAGCTGCCTTTATAAAATTTGTTCTTCAGGAAGGGCAGCTCCCCCTCGGGGGCGCCGGGGCCGTAGTCCCGAATGGCGATTACCGCCTCCTCCCCCTCCTGGCGGACGGTCACGTCGATGCGCTTGCCCGCCCCTCCGTGCTTGGCGGCGTTGTCCAGCAGGTTGCAGAACACCTGACGCAGCCGCTCCGGGTCGCCGGAGATGGGCAGCTCCTCCTCCGGACCGTCGAAATACTCCAGGGCGATGCCCTCCTTGCGGAAAAACTCGGTGTAGGTATACACCGCGTCCTCCAGCTCAGCCTTCAGGTCCAGGGGTTCCACCGACAGGGTAAACCGGCCGTCCTCCATACGGGAGAACTCCAGCAGCTCCTCCACCATGTTGCCCAGCCGCTTGGACTCGGACACGATGATGCCCATGCCCTTGCGGATGTCGTCGGCGGAGCGGGCCTCGCCGTTCTGGATGGTCTCCGCCCAGCCGGTAATGGCGGTCAGGGGGGTGCGCAGCTCGTGGGACACCGACGAGATAAACTCGCTCTGGGTCTTCTCCGCCTGGGCGATTTTCATAGACATATCGTTGATGGCATTTGTAAGCTCGCCGATCTCGTCGTCAAACTTCTTTTCAATCTGCACCCCGTAGCTGCCGTCGGCAATCACCCGGGTAATCTCGGTAATGCCGGCCAGGGGCTCCACGATGGAGCGCACAAAGTAGAGGTTGGAGAAGTAGACCATGGCAAAAATCCCCAGGGCGATGGCGGCAATCACCGTCATGGCAAAGAGAAACTGCCGGTCGATGCCCGACAGGGAGGTGACATACCGGATCACCCCCACCACCTCCCCCTGGTAGATCACCGGGCTGGAGGCGGCCAGGATGCGCTCGCCGGTGGCCGGGTCCCGGCCCCGCCAGTGGCGGGTGCTCAGCTCGCTCATGGCCTGCTGGATGTCGGGCGTCCCCGGCGTGCTGCCGGCGGTGAGGTCGTTCCCCGAAAAAATCACCGCCCCGCCGGTATCCAGAAACTGCAGCTCCAGGCTGCTCTTGTCCTCGTAGCTGTTCACCGTCTGCTGGGCCGCCGCCCGGTAGTCCGAGCGGGTGTACATACGAAAGCCGTTGGCGGAGGAGGTGGCCTTCCGCATCAGGTCGTCCGCCGTGCCACCGTAGTAGTAGCTCCAGAGCATTGCTGCAAAGGCGCCCACCGCCAGCGTGAGGATCAGCAGCACAATGGCCACGCTGTTCAGCAGCCACCGCCGCCGGATGCCCCGGATCTTTACCTGGTCCTGTACCTTTGTGGTTTTGGCCATTGTGTTCACCTGCCTTTCCTGCTCCGCCTTTACAGAGGCTCTTTCGTCCCGCCCGCAGGCAGCAAGGCTCCTTTTCCCCGCAAGGGGGACGCCGCATCCGTAAGGCGGCAGAGCCGCCAACGGCTGCGCAGTGAAAGGAGCTGTCAGCGAAGCTGACTGAGGATTGCGTTTTGCGAAGCAAAACATACGCAGTAAACCCAAGTTTACAAAATCTTATTTGCTTCGCACATTTTGGCTTCGCCAAAATACAATCCTCCGCCCCAGTGTGCCCACTGGGGCACCTCCTTTCAAAAGGAGGCTTGCCCTGCTGGGGACATGGGAGCCCTCAGCTCCCCCACTTATACCCATACCCCCACACGGTGTTGACAAAGGTGGGCTTTTGGGCGTTGTCCTCGATTTTGATGCGCAGGCGGCGGATGTTCACGTCCACAATCTTCAGCTCGCCGAAGTAGTCCTTGCCCCATACGGTGTCCAGAATCTCCTCCCGGGACAGGGCCTTGCCCGGATTCTCCATAAACAGCTTGACAATGGAGTATTCCACCTGGGTGAGCTTCACCCGCTGGCCGTTCTTCTCCAGGGTGCGGTTGCGGGTGTTCAGCAAAAAGGGCGGGTCGCTGATCTCGTCGGGGGAGACAGCGACCTCGTCCCCGCCGGTGCGGCGGAACAGGGCGTCCACCCGGGCGGTGAGCTCCGCCGGGGAGAAGGGCTTGG
>CAJUFJ010000108.1 GCA_910585815.1 uncultured Oscillospiraceae bacterium
CTGAGGATTGCGTTTTGCGAAGCAAAACATACGAAGTAAACAAAGCTTCCGCCCATCCGTGGGGCGCGACGACCCCGGCGCGCCATTTTATCCAGCGTGTGGATTTGGCGGACCATTCCATCCGGCGTATCGATTTGGCGGGCCAAGGTCGACCCGCCCCACAAAAGTCCCGGAAACCTTGCTTATTTCATACATTTTGGCTTCGCCAAAATACAATCCTCCGCCCCAGTGTGCCCACTGGGGCACCTCCTTTCAAAAGGAGGCTTTGGTGGCAGCACAGCTCTCGCAAAATTATATTTACAACCGGCCAAGATCGTGGTATCATATATTGTTGTGGGATTTTTTCCATGCAAACGATATGAAAACGAGGAGTGTTCCTTTATGAGCCGTATGGTCGGTACAGTATCCCGGGGCATCCGCACCCCCATCATCCGCAGCGGGGACGACCTGGTAGAGATCGTCACCAGCTCTCTGCTGGAGGCAGCAGAGGAGGACGGCTTTGCCATCCGGGACCGGGACATCGTAGCCATGACTGAGGCCATTGTGGCCCGTGCCCAGGGCAACTACGCCACCGTGGACCAGATCGCCGCCGACGTCCAAAGTGGGCTGGGCGGGGAGACGGTGGGAGTGATCTTCCCCATCCTCAGCCGCAACCGCTTTGCCATCTGCCTGCGGGGCATCGCCAAGGGGTGCAAAAAGATTGTCCTCATGCTCAGCTACCCCTCGGACGAGGTGGGCAACCACCTGATCAGCCTGGACGCGGTGGACGAGAAGGGCGTGGACCCCTACAAGGATGTCCTCACCCTGGAGCGGTACCGGGAGCTTTTCGGCTATGAGAAGCACCCCTTCACCGGTGTGGACTACGTGGCCTACTACCAGGAGCTGATTCAGGACTGCGGAGCCGAGGTGGAGATCATCTTTGCCAACGATCCCAGGGCCATCCTGCCCTACACCAAGTACGTCCTGTGCTGCGACATCCACACCCGCCAGCGCACCAAGCGGCTGCTCCGGGAGGCCGGAGCGGTGTCGGTCTACGGCTTGGACGATATCCTGATCCATTCGGTCAACGGCAGCGGGTACAACGAGAAGTACGGCCTGCTGGGCTCCAACAAGGCCACCGAGGAGCAGGTGAAGCTCTTTCCCCGGGACTGCCAGGGGCTGGTAGAGGCCATCCAGAAGCGGCTGCTGGAGAAGACCGGCAAGCATGTGGAGGTCATGGTCTACGGCGACGGCGCCTTTAAGGACCCGGTAGGGAAAATCTGGGAGCTGGCCGACCCGGTGGTCTCCCCCGCCTACACCGCCGGCCTGGAGGGAACCCCCAACGAGCTGAAGCTGAAATATCTGGCCGACAACGACTTTGCCGACCTGTCCGGTGAGGCCCTGAAGGAAGCCATCAAGGACCGCATCCACAAGAAGGACGGCAACCTGGTGGGCCAGATGGTGTCCGAGGGCACCACCCCCCGCCGCCTTACCGACCTGATCGGCTCCCTGTGCGACCTGACCTCCGGCTCCGGCGACAAGGGTACCCCGGTGGTTTTCATCCAGGGATATTTTGACAACTATACCACAGAATAAGGTGAAAGGACCGCCGCCCGGTGGGGCGGCGGTCCTTGATACTTTAGAGGTCTGCTGTCCAGCTGGGCGGCAGTTTTTTATTATTTACGGGGATTGGCAATCGCGGCCTGGGCAGCAGCCAGCCGGGCGATGGGTACACGGAAGGGGGAGCAGGACACGTAGTCCAGCCCGATATCGTGGCAGAACATCACGGAGGAGGGATCGCCGCCGTGCTCGCCGCAGATACCCAGATGCACATTGGGGTTGGTGGAGCGGCCCCAGCGGCAGGCGTTGGCAATCAGGCGGCCCACACCGTGCTGGTCCAGACGGGCGAAGGGGTCCTGCTCGTAAATCTTCTTCTCGTAGTAGGCCTCCAGGAACTTGCCGGCGTCGTCCCGGGAGAAGCCGAACACCAGCTGGGTCAAGTCGTTGGAGCCGAAGGAGAAGAAATCGGAGTGGGGGGCAATGTCGTCGGCGCACATGGCGGCCCGGGGAATCTCGATCATGTTGCCCACCTTATACTTCATGTCGGAGCCGGCCTCTTTGATGAGCTCATCGGCCATGCTGGTGACGATGTTCTTCACATAGGCGAACTCCTTCAGCTCGCCCACCAGGGGAATCATGATCTCAGGGACCATAGTCCACTCGGGGTGGCGGGCCTGGACGGCCAGGGCAGCCTTGATGACGGCACGGGTCTGCATCCGGGCGATCTCCGGGAAGGTGACGCTCAGGCGGCAGCCGCGGTGGCCCATCATGGGGTTGAACTCGTGGAGGCCGGCAATAATGGCCTTGATATCGGCCACGGACTTGCCCATATCCCTGGCCATCAGCTCAATGTCCTCCTCCTCGGTGGGCACGAACTCATGGAGCGGGGGGTCCAGGAAGCGGACGGTCATGGGACGGCCCTCCAGGGCCTCGTACATGGCCTCGAAGTCGCCCTGCTGCATGGGCTCCAGCTTGGCCAGAGCCTTCTCCCGCTGCTCCACGGTGTCGGAGCAGATCATCTCCCGGATGGCGGGGATGCGGTCGGCCTCGAAGAACATGTGCTCGGTGCGGCACAGGCCGATGCCCTGGGCGCCGAATTTCACCGCCTGAGCGGTGTCCCGGGGGTTGTCGGCGTTGGTGCGGACGCCCATCTGGCGGTACTTGTCCGCCCAGGCCATGATCCGGCCAAACTCGCCGGAGATGGAGGCGTCCACGGTGGGGATGGCCTCGCCGTAGATGTTGCCGGTGGAGCCGTCCAGGGAAATCCAGTCGCCCTCCTGGTAGGTCTTGCCGTCCAGCTCGAACTTCTTGTTCTCCTCGTCCATCTTGATGGCGCCGCAGCCGGACACGCAGCAGGTGCCCATGCCCCGGGCCACCACGGCGGCGTGGGAGGTCATGCCGCCCCGGACGGTGAGGATGCCCTGGG
>CAJUFJ010000109.1 GCA_910585815.1 uncultured Oscillospiraceae bacterium
TAAATCTTCCCCCCGCCCTTTTGCAGGGCAATCACGCCGGTGCGGACCACCTCCAGGATAGAGAAGGGCCGGAGCATGGCCTCGAAGGTGTCGATGCGGTCGGGGGTGTCGGACAGCTCCAGGGTGAGGGAGTTGGGGGAGATATCGTCCACCTTGGCCCCCATAATGTCGCAGATGGTCATAATATCCTGCCGGGTCTTGTTGGTGGCGTTCACCTTGAGGAGGACCAGCTCCCGGCCGATCATCTTGTCCTCGGGGATGGTGCGCACCTTAATGACCTCAATCAGCTTGTTGAGCTGCTTCTCCACCTGCTCCACCACGCTGTTGCCGCTGTCCACGATGATGGTAATGCGGGAGATGGTGGGGTCGTCGGTGACGCCCACGGCCAGGGAATCAATGTTGAAGGCCCGGCGGGAGAACAGCCCGGTGATGCGGTTGAGCACACCGGCCTGGTTCTCCACCAGGACAGAAATGGTCTGTTTCATTCTTCTCCCTCCTTCTTTCAAAAAATTCCAGTATGAGGATTTTTGTATTCGCCCCTGCGGGGGTGAATACCGTATTGGATTTAGTCGGTGGTGGCCACGTCTGGGTGGACCTGACAGATCATCAGGCAGGGACCTTTCTCAGACAGGAAGCGGTCAATGGAGGAATCCAGCTCCTCCTCCTCGCTCACTGTTACGCAGGGAATCCCGTAGGCGGCGGCGATGGTCTCAAAATCGGGGGAGCCGTCCAGAGATACGCCGAAGGGCCCGTGATAGGGGGGACGGCTCTGAATCTGGTGGACCAGCCCCAGGGTGTTGTTGCGGAACAGGACAATTTTCAGGTCCATGCCGGCGTATTTCACGGCGGCCAGCTCGTTCATGGCCATCTGGAAGGAGCCGTCCCCGCACACCACCACCGTCTGCCGCTCCGGCTGGGCCACCTTGACCCCCACCCCGGCGGGCAGGGCGTAGCCCATGGTGCCCAGGCCGCCGCTGGTGAGGAGACGGCCGTGCTTCTGCGGTAAGTACTTACAGGTAAATATCTGGTTCTGGCCCACGTCGGCGCACACCACCGCGTCGTCGTCCAGGCGTGCCCCCAGCCTGCGCATGACGGTGCCAGGGAAGACGTACCCGGGGCGGCTGGGGAATGTGCGGCCCAGCTCGGCCCTGCGGAAGTCGGCCAGCATAGCCCGCCACTCGGTGCAGTCGGGGGCATCCACCCCCAGGTCCAGAATCTGCCGGAGAATCACCTTCACATCCCCCACCAGGGGGACGGCGGCCTGCATGTTCTTGCCGATCTCCGCCGGGTCCACGTCAATGTGGATGGTGGCCATCCGCCGCTGGATTTCGTCGGGCTGGATGATGGCCCGGTCGGCCGCCCGGGTGCCCACCATAATGAGCAGGTCGGACTTGGCCAGCGCCTTGTTGGCGCAGTGGTTGCCATGGGCCCCGATCATCCCCATGTTCAGGGGGTGGTCGGTGGGCATGATGGAGATGCCCATCATGGTTTTCACCACCGGGATGCCCGCCCCCTCGGCCAGCTCCAGCAGCTCGGCCTGGGCGTCGGCCAGCCACACGCCGCCGCCGGCGCAGATCAGGGGCTGCTTCGACCTGCCGATGGCCTCGGCCACCCGCTTGATCTGTAAATCGTTGCCCTTCACACTGGGCTTGTAGCCCCGGATATTCACCGTCTCCGGCCAGTCAAAGGATTTTACCGGCTGCTCCTGCACGTCGATGGGAATGTCAATAAGCACCGGGCCGGGCCGGCCGGTGGAGGCGATGTGGAAGGCCTCCCGTACCACCCGGGGAATCTGGTTGGGGTCCTTCACCAGGTAGCTGTGCTTGGAGAAGGGGGCCACCGCGCCGGTGATGTCCACCTCCTGGAAGATGTCCCGGCCGAGGAGGTGGCTGGGCACCTGTCCGGTGATGGCCACCATGGGGATGGAGTCCATATAGGCGGTGGCGATGCCGGTAATCAGGTTAGTGGCCCCCGGGCCGGAGGTTACCATGCACACCCCCACCTTGCCGCTCACCCGGGCGTAGCCCGAGGCCATATGCCCCGCGTTCTGCTCGGTCCGCACCAGGGTGTAGCCGATCTCGGGAACGTCCTTCAGGGCGTCCACCGCCGGGCAGATGGTGGCCCCGGCATAGCCGAACATATGGGTCACGCCCTCCCGCTTTAAGCTCTCGATCAGCGCCTGCGCTCCGTTCATGTAAACGTCACCTCCATAAAATGCCAAAGAAAAACGGCCCCATCCTACGTTCAATAGGACGAAGCCAATACTCCGTGGTACCACCTAAATTCATGGCATGCCGCCATGCGCTCGTTGCCCTGTAACGGAGGGGACCGTTCCAACCTACTGCGGCCTTCCGCCGGTTCAGAGGGACTGCTCACGGGTGAGGTTCGGCGGGGGGTCCTTCACAGGCGCTTACACCAGCCGCGCCCTCTCTCTGCATCCAGACAAGCCTACTATCCCGGTCATTGCTTTTTTGAAATGATTGGCTATTATCTTACTCCATCCCCCCGCATTTGTCAATTCCCTTTTTTGGATTTTCTGCCATATTTTCCGCCTCCGCTCCACACGGCCACCATTTCCGGCCCAGAAGTGACCACAGGCCACCCCTGCGTCAAACAAGCACAACGCGAAGGCACGCGCAAAAAGCCTTCCCCCTTTAAGGGGGAAGGTGGCACGGCCGCAGGCCGTGACGGATGAGGGTGCGGCGAGGTTATCGCCCCTTACCGTAAGAACCGCTTGCCCGCCCCGCCCCCTCATCCGCCCCCTTCGGGGGCACCTTCCCCCCGGAGGGTGG
>CAJUFJ010000110.1 GCA_910585815.1 uncultured Oscillospiraceae bacterium
TGCTACGACACCGCCTACATGGCGAACCTCTCGGAGGTGGAGGTCTTCTATCCCCAGACCATCGCCTACTACGACGGCATTTAAGGAGGGACCGGACATGATCGTGGTATCCAAGAGAAACATTCTTCTCCCCGGCCCCAACGGGGAGAAATTCCAGATGCCCCGGGACTACATGGGGCCCGTCCCGGACTGGGCGGAGAAGTCCGCCTACTTCCAGGCCCTTGTGTCGGACGGCAAAGTCATCGTCTCTGCCGGGAAGCCCTCCGCCGGGAAGGGCAGGGGACCCAAAAAGCCCGCCGCGCCTCCGGAGGACCCGCCCCAGGAGGACGCCTCCGGGGACCCCGGCGAGGCGGAATGAAGCCCCAGTTTCAGGGCATCCGGGCCGCGGCGGCGAACATCAGTGAGGGCCGGGGGAGCTATACGGCAGAGATGTTCCGGGAGGATTTTCCACAATTTTTCGAGCCGCCTGTGGAAACTGAGCCCCCCATCTGCCACGTCCCCCCGGTGATGCTGGAGGAGTTCCTCCGGCAGGCCAGCGCCGCCGTGACCCCGGACCGCTTCCTGGACGGTTGGCGGTACTGCTGTGGGCTGTATGTGGCCCACCAGGCGGCGCTGTACCTGCGGACCTATGCGGAGAGCTCCGCCACTCCTGCCCAGGCCGCCGCCACCGGCTCCCTGGTGGGGGTGGTGAAGTCGGCCACCTTGGGCGACAGCTCCGTCAGCTACGACACCGGCGCACTCACCCGGGCCACGGCGGACTGGGGGGACCTCAACGCCACCCAGTACGGACAGCTCCTTGCGAGCCGGGCCCGCTTAGCGGGCATGGGAGGGAGTTATGTAATATGAATTTCCAGGACTGGTACACCGACCGCATGGAGGTCCGGCGGGTCCGCTCCCGGCAGGAGGGCGCACTGACGGTCCAGCTGCGGGAGACCGTGGCGGAGGACATCCCCTGCCGCATCTACCGCCCCGGGGCCCACGGACCCCGGATGCAGTCCACAGCCGCCTACAGCGAGGGGGAGGACAAGGTCTCCTGCGCCAACGAGGCGGACGTAAGGGCCGGAGACGAGCTCCTGATCCGCCGCGGGGCGGCGCTGGGGCAGTCCCGGCAGACCGTCCGGGCCTTTGCCGGGGAGCCGGTATACTACTACGAGCCCTTCGGGGCGGTCATCCCGGGCTTGGCCCACCAGGAGATCGCCCTGCTGGAGAAGGAATACCTGGACGCAGAGAAGGAGGCGGAGGAAGATGGCAATGGGGGATGCCCTCCAGAAGCGGATGGAGGAGCTGACCAGGCGTCAGGCGGCGCTTAGCGCCCGGTTTTCCGCCATTGCGGAGGGCGCGGCCCTCCGCGCGGTGGAGGAAGCACAGAATCACACCCCGCCCAACACTTTTGAAGAAGGAGAGCTCCGGGGCGTCCATATGATCACCGGCGCGATGGCCCAGCACTGGGAGACGGACAGTCAGACGGTTCCCGTCCGTGCCGGGAGCAGTTACATGACCGCTCTTGCCAACAACCAGGAGTATGCGAGCTACGTCAACGACGGCCACCGGCTGGATAAGCATTTCGTTCCCGGACTGTACGTGGACGGGGACGGCCTCCTCTCCCGGGACCCGGGCCGTCCCGGCGGCATGATGGTGGGCACAAAGACCAGCTACGTCCCTGGCCTGTACATGAAGGAGAAGGCGGTGGAGAAGTTCCGGGAGGTAGCCGAAGCGGAGCTGAGGAAGCTCCCGGGGGAGGTGTTCCGGTGAACTTCACCTTCCCCGCCCTCTCCCGGTCCCTGGCGGACTGCCTCGCGCCGGACCTGCCCGGGGTGCGGTTCTTCGCCGACCCCGCCCAGCAGGGGGCAAAACCGCCCATGCTCTTCCTCCGGCAGACCCACGCCTCCATCTCCCCGCAGACCGGGGGCCGCCTCCTGCGGAAGCTGGGCCTGGACCTGGTGTACCTGGAGCAGTTCAACCGCCTGGGCGCGGACAGCCGCCTGCAAGAGGCGGCGGACGTGCTGGACCTGCGCCTGGAGGTGTTCCCCTACCGGAGCGCCACCGGGGAGGAGCCGGTCCTTCTGCGGACCTATGACCGGAGCTGGGAGATCACGGACAGTGCGCTCCACTATAAATTCCAGCTGCGCCTGCGCCTGACGGCGGCGGAGGACGCGGCGCTCATGCGCTCCATCCAGGAGCTGAACATGGAGGTTGACCCATGAAAGAGACGGAAAAAACCTACCCCACCGAGGCCCTGCTGAGGAGCAAGGCCTTTGCGGGCTATCAGAGAGACTTCGCCCGGGCGCTCCTGCCCAAGAGCGCCTACTCCATCCGGGAGGCGAAGCAGATTCTCGACAAATTCTTCCACAAGCGAGGTGACGCGTAATGGCGGGCGGCAACTGGACGGCCCAGAACAAGGTCCGTCCCGGCATCTACATCAACTTCACCAGCCGCGGCAGCGCCGGCCTCACGCCCGGTTCCCGCGGGACCTTGGCGGCGTGTAAGGCCCTCTCCTGGGGGCCGGTGGGGAAGCTCATGACCATCTCCGCCGGAGAAAAGCTGACGCCCTACACCGGCTACGAAATCACCGCGCCTCAGTCCCGCTTCCTCCGGGAGGCGTTCAAGGGCACGGACGTCACCGGAGGCCCGACGAAAATCCTGCTCTACCGCCCGGAGGCGGCTGGAGCGGCAGCGGCTTCGGCGACCCTGGGGGAGGGCAGCGTCACCGTGACGGCCCTGTACCCCGGCGTGCGGGGCAACGACATCTCCCTGACCGTGGCGGAGAGCGTAGACGAGGCGGGTACCT
>CAJUFJ010000111.1 GCA_910585815.1 uncultured Oscillospiraceae bacterium
CCTCGTAGCTGTCCACGGGAATCGCTGTCAGCGTGGCTCTGCCATCCGGTCCGGTGGTGATATCGTCATGGAAACCGTAATGGATGCCGCGGATTTCAAAATGGGTGTTGGGGATTACATCTCCGGTCTGCGCGTCCCGCTTGAGAATGGTGAGGCTGGGCAGTTTCTTATCCGCCGCCGTCACGGTGACAGTACCGCCGCCATTGATGGTGGCCTGATCCACGTGGGTAATCACAGGCTCGGTCAGCGTGGCATAGGGGGCCGGGGCGGACACCTCCACAAAGGCATACATTCCCTCAGTCACGTCTGTTACGGTGATGGAGCCATCCGCTTTGGTGGCCTCTGTGCCGATGATTTGCCCATCCTTGATGATGTTGAACACAGCGCCGGGGAGGGGATTGCCGCTGTCGTCCAGTTTAATGAGCTTGATTTTGACCTTGCTATCGTTCTCAAAAACGAGGGAAACATCGCTTTTACCGTCCCAGACAAAGGTCTGCTTGACCTTATTGGGGTCCGGGCTTTTGGTGAAGCCCTCCGGCGGAGTTACCTCCTCCGCCTCATAGCTGCCAATAGGCATGGTATCCCAGGGTACGTCCGTCAAATATCCGCCCTCGCCGGTGATATAGGTTCCAGTGAAGTCGTTGTCCACGCCGGTGATCTTGATGACCGCTCCCGCAAGACCCCTGGCGGGGTTGTCTGCGTCCACCTTGCGGATGCTGCCCTCACCAGTGATTTCCGGCGTATCGGAAAAAGTAACGGTAACGGTATTGTTGCCATTACTGGGCAAAACGACATACTGCGGGCCGGGGTTGTCGATCTGATATCCGCCCGGCGGCGGCGCGATTTCCGTCACAGCATAGGTGCCCGCCTCCAGCTTGGATACGGTAACAGTGCCGTCGCTGCCCGTTACTACTTCCTTGTTATAGGAGCCATTTTCGGAGGCCACCTTGAACCGCGCCCCCGACAGACCCTTGTTGGGATTCGTGCTGTCTACCTTTTTGATGATCAGGTCATACAGCTCACGGGTCACGGTCAGTTCACCGATCATGATGGCCTGCACATCATTTGCCGGATGGTAGCTGGAGCCGGGACCGGCATATGCGTATTCATAAACGGCGCAGTCGCCCCATACGCCCTGCGCGCCCAGGTCGAGGATATACTGCGCCCGGTCCCGGAACGATCTGCCGTCCATGGTTTCATCAATGCTGGAATAATTGGTGTGCTCCAGATTGTTATAGACGCACATCAGTTCCTCGGCACAGGCGGTTACAGGGTCGGACAGCAGGCCGGCCTTGTAGCGCCAGACGATGGCCTGCACCCAGGCATTCATGGTCCAGGTGTAGCCGCTGTCCCACACATCGTCCACACCCAGAGCCTTGGCCTGATCGGTAAAAACTCCGGTAGAATGGGCGTAAAAATAGGCCATCATGGTCTTGACCGTGGGGTCGGAAATGGGCTGGGGATTGCCCCATGTGTGGCCCTTCAGCGACCACCCCATCCCCTTGCCTTTTTCAGCACAGAAGCCCATGGTGCTTTTGCCGTTGTAGTTGAAGTGCATCTGGTGCATATAGCACTCGCCCAGGGCCGGGGAATCGTACTTGGTCCCGCTGTAAGCGCAATCGTCCATTTTGATGGTGGACGGGTTGGCGGCGAGAGCCGTTGCGGGCAGCAGGCCCAGCACACACACCAGCACGAGCAGCAGAGCCGTCATGCGGGTGAGTGCGGAATAGGTTTTTCGCATAAATCAAAAGCTCCTTTCCATTTTTGAGGAATAAGAAATGGCCCTCCAGCTTGCGCTGAAAGGCCGTTCCCGGTTTCGATTCTGTTACGCATAGAAGTTGACGCTGTTTGGAATTCCAACGAACATAAAACAGTAGGTAATGCCATCGTGCTGGGTCACGCCCACCCCGATGCAGTCGCAGGCCGGGTCGATCATGGTCTGGAAATGACCGGGGGAGTTGATCCAGTTGTCCAGGGCGTGTTGGGCGGCATCCTCTGTGCCGGTGAACACGGTGAGATTATCCCCGAAGCCGTAGGGGTAGCCAGCATCGGCGGCGGCCTGACACTCCTCCTGTGAGTGATGCCATGTATAGCGCCGGTCGGAGCAGGCCTGGGCGGCGTTCATGAGGGCCTCGTTGACCGGCAGTTCCGACACGCCGTTGGCCTTGCGGGTCTGGTTGACCAGCCGGATCAGCTCCTGCCGCACCTCAGCATTGGGCAGTTGCCTGATGGTTTCCCCGCCGCTGATTTCTGCCGGAGAGGCTGTGCCAACGGCCAACGTCATTGCCCCGGACTTTCCAGCGCTGTCGGTGGCGGTGATCTCCGCCGTCCCTTCCGCCTTGGCGACAGCCACCCAGAAGGCCAGCACCTGCTCCACCGCTACCGTGTCCGGGTCGCTGGAGGTGACGGTGTACTCCGCACCGCTGGGGCCGATGATGAGGCCGCTTCGCTCTCCCACCTCCAGGGTACTGC
>CAJUFJ010000112.1 GCA_910585815.1 uncultured Oscillospiraceae bacterium
CAACCACCTGGTTCTGGACAGTTGGGATAAGCGGGAGATGTCCGTCTCCGGGACGGTGGGGGACAACCCCGGCTTCCGGCGGATACTCAATCAGCTGAAGTTGACAGAAAATGTGTCCAACTTGGACACATCGGAGGAATAGCCATGGCAAAACAGGCGAACGCCGGGGAACTGCGAACCCTGGTATATTTCCGCAAGGTCATCAAGGAGACGGACGAGGAGGGCCGCGCCCGGGTGCGGGAGGAGGGCGTCTTCTACGACAGCGCGGGCCGGGAGGTCCCGGTCCACTGCAAGTGGGTCAACGCCCACGGTGCGGAGGTCTTCTCCGCCATGCAGTTGCAACTGCGGCAACCGGCAACGCTGACCATGCGCTACTCGCCGCGCATCCAGCCCACGATGCTGGTGTACAAGGGCCGGGACCCGGTGCCCTACGAGGTCGTTAGCGTGGACGACGTGGAGGACCGGCACCGCTGGCTGGAGGTCACGGTGCAGCGGAAGGGGGCGGCGCGGTGAGCGTTGAGGCAAAGATCAAGGCGGCGCTGGACCCCTTCGGGGACCCAGTGGAGGCGGATCTGCTCTACGCTGCCGCGGACCAGCTCCCGCCCAGGTACTACACGTTCTCCATGACCTCCCGGGGGGACGATTTCGGCGACGATGAGCCGGGGTGCGAGGTGTGGCAGGTGTCGGTCCACTTCTTCGCTCCGCTGGACGGGAACTACGTCCGTCGGCAGAGGCAGACCAAGCAGGCACTCCACCGGGCGGGGTTCACCTGGCCCCGGTGCATCGACGCCAGCGACCAGGAGGGACAGCACCTGGTGTTTGAGTGCGAGATCGTGGATGAGGTGGAAGTGGATGGCGAGATTTAGAGTGGACGGTGTATTTGACTTTGAAAAACTGCTGAACGCTGATGTTATTCCAGACCAGGCTCTTTATGCAGCAGGCGATGTGGTAGTCAGGGCACAACGGCAGTCTGCTACAAGTATGCTCACCAAAGGGTACTCCACCGGAAAAGTAGCAAAGTCGATCTCCAAAGGGAAGATCATATCGGGAAGGGATGGAAAGTCCATCTACATTACGGTCAAAGGAAGCAGGACCCGGGGCAAGAAGAAAAAGCACACTACCCGCAATGCGGAGATCGCCTTTGTCAACGAGTATGGCAGACGCGGTCAGCCGCCACGACCTTTTATCCAGCAGGCTAATGAGCGTTGCAGAGATGAGGCCATTGAGGCGGCGGAAAAGGAATACGACAAATGGCTGGAATCCATGGGATTCTAGGGAAAGGAAGAAATTATGGCAAGCTTTGGAGCAAAGAACCCCTATTTCTGCAAGGTCAAGGAGGAACCCGATGGCAAGCTCCCGGTCTATGATGGAGAGCCGGTGAAGATCGGGCGGCTGGTGAAGGCAGACCTGTCCATCACCATGGCCTCCGGTAAGCTCTACGCCGATGACGAGCTGGCGGAGAGCGTGGAGGAATTCGCCAGCGGCTCTTTGGCCATGGAGACCGATGATATCATTGACTCGGTAGCGTCGGTCGTCTACGGGACTACCGTAGAGGGGAAGACGGTCCACTACAACACCAAGGATGATCCCCCGTCCGGCGGTCTGGCGTACTACAAAAAGCTCATGCGGAAGCGGAAAGTGCTGTACAAGGGAGTTTTCCATCCCCTCGTCAAGGCGTCCCTGGGCAACGACTCCGCCAGTACCAAGACCGACAGCATCACCTTCGGCACCAGCTCCACCACCTTTACGGTGTTCGCCGCCGCCAATGGAGATTGGCGGATCACGGAGGATTTCGACACGGAGGAGGAGGCCATCGCCTGGGTGACGGGCCGGTTTATGCCTGCTTCCGGCGGCGACCAGCCCGCAGGGTAAGCCATGAAGGCAGTAAAGATTAATCTGGCCGGACGGGAACGGCACCTCTGTTTCACCGTGGAGGCCATGTTCCAGATCGAGGAGCGCTTTGGCGGTGCGCAGGAGCTGACAGACACCATGGAGGCCAACTCCAGGACCGGCTTTGAGGCCGTCTGCGGGGCCGCTGCCATTCTGGCGGAGCAGGGGGAGCTGTGCCGCCGGAGTATGGGGTATGAGCCGGAGCCTCTGTGCAGTGCGGAAGATATCGCCGTCACCATGGTCCCCACAGATTTGGCCCGGCTGAAGCTGGCGGTTGTGTCGGCCATTACTCTGGGCTATGGCCGGGAGATCAAGCCGGAGAACGATGAGGTCGATCTGGGCCTGTCGGAGCTGAACGAGCAAAAAAAAACAAGTTGACCCGGGCCCACTACATCCGGATCGGGGTCCTGTGCGGCCTCACCCGGCGGGAGACGCTGCTGTCTACCCCGGGTGAGGCCGGGGACCTCTGGGAACTGTA
>CAJUFJ010000113.1 GCA_910585815.1 uncultured Oscillospiraceae bacterium
GTATGCCGCTTTTTCTTCCCGGAATATTATTTCCGAGCTTAAAGCTCGGAAATAATACATTTGATGCAAGCCGTTTTGCTCGCCGCTGTAAACAGCGGCAACCGCAAAACATGGCAAATATTACTTCCGACCTTTCGGTTCGGAAGTAATAGTACCGCTTTTGCTTTTTTTAGGACGCTCAATCGGCGATTGTGTTGCGTCTATCAGAACCGCCTCATATTCCAGGTCACTTTTCAGCGGCGCTTTCCGGCCAGGCAGTGAAAAGGTTCCGTCCCGGATCAGCGTATTTTCCACCCATTTGATCCCTCGATAGATATTGCTTTCTGCTATCCCGTAACTGGCCGCTATATGGGCATAGGTACGATATTCCCGCAGATCCTCCAGGGTTGCCAGCAGCAAATCCTCTATGCTCAGCTTTGGCTTCCTCCCGCGACGCCGATGCTTTTCTGCATAGCCTTTCCGCAAAATCTCTACCATCTTCTCAAATGTTGCTCGCTTCACCCCGGTGATTCTCCGGAATTTTGTGTTTGAATACTCTGCTATCTTTTCGTATTTCATGCCGCTATTTTAGCATAGTCACTTATTTTCGCAAGAGGTCTAATGAAGGAATCGGCGCACAGACCGTTGCAAGGCCCGCCTGCCTATGGTAAGATGCGACAAACCAGAAAAAGGGAGGTCTGTCACATGACGCTGTTTATATTTGGATTTGGTTTGCTGTTGCTGCCTGTCCTGTTCCGTTTGGCCCTGAAACTCCGGTTGGGCATTCCCATGCTCTACGCAGTCCTGATGCTCACCGCGTTCCACGGCTGGTATCAGGCCCATGCGGCCTTGGCGGACGGCATCTTTTTTGCCTTGGTCGGCCTCGCCGCCCTGTCCTGGGTGGTGACGCTGCTCCGCCGCATCTGGGGTGTGCTGGAGGATTGGCGGGAGGAGCGGGCGATGGCGGAGCTACTGGCCTACCGCGTCCGGCAGGCCAGGGCCGCCAGCGAGTACAATATCAACATCGAGGGTCTCTGGTGACCGTTATCCCAGCCCCATCAGTTCCCGGATCAGCCTATCGCTCATTTTGATGCAGCCCACCAAGACAAGCATATTAAAAATCACCTCGCCTACATAGTTCCACACGATGGTGGCCGCCGCCAGGGTATCGTCCGCGATGGCGGGCGGTGTGGAGGCAAAGGCCGAGAAGATCACACAGGCTAACACGATGATACAGCCCTCCAGACAGATGGTGGCGTAGCTCTTGAGAAAGGCCACGCCAATACTGCTGGAGGGCTGTCCCGCAAAGCTGGCCATGGGGATGGGGGCGATGGCGGCGGCAAAGTAGAGCTTGAAAAACCGGGAATAGACCGTTAAAATCATGATAAGGGACAGCACCCAAATGAACAGCGACCCCAGCAGGGTAATGGCCCAGAGGGGGATGCTCTCCAAAAAGCCTACGTCCTCGATGATGGTCACCATCTCGGCGGGCAGAGTGGTATCGGTGAGCGCCGACAGCCCGGAGGCCGTCATGATGGTGGAGATCATGCCCTGCGCCACCTTGAACAGGAGAACATCCCAAAGTTTGTGTAAACCTCCTGTGTGGTGTAGAATAGAAGCACCACACAGGAGGAATTACAAATGGCCAGAAAGAACCGTACCCCGGAAGAAAATGCCCGTCGAGAAAAAATCCGTGAGCTGCTGCAGATGGCAAACATCGACAGCATGGATGACATCCAGAATCTGTTCAAGGAGACCATTGCCGAGTTCATGGAAGAAGGCCTGGAGGCGGAGCTGGATGAGGAGCTGGGCTACAGCAAATACGACTACAAGAACAAGGAGACAGATAACAGCCGCAACGGGCACAGCAGCAAGAGACTGCGTACCAGTTTCGGCGAGGTGGACGTATCGGTTCCCCGAGACCGCATGGGTGAATTTGAACCTCAGGTACTGAAGAAGAACCAAACCAGCATTCGCCAAGACATTGAAGAGAAAATCCTGTCCATGTACGCCAAGGGGATGACGACAGGGGACATTGAAACACACATTCAGGAGATTTACGGCATTTCCGTCTCGGACAGCACGGTCAGCCGGATCACGGACAAGATCCTGTCTGTGGCTCGTGAATGGCAGCAGCGCCCCCTGGAATCCATTTACGCGGTGGTATTACCTTCGCGAAAAATACTAGGAAAAAAGGGAAAAGTATGGTACCATAAAAGATATGGAAT
>CAJUFJ010000114.1 GCA_910585815.1 uncultured Oscillospiraceae bacterium
CTGTTTTGGCATCCGGGTGTGGCGAAGCTTGGTATCGCGCTTGGTTCGGGTCCAAGAGGCCGTGGGTTCAAATCCCGCCACTCGGACCAAAAATCCCCTGAAATCTGTTTGGTTTCAGGGGATTTTTGCTACATTCCGCCGCGAAACGCGGCGAATTAGGCCGAACCCGGTCAAATAACGCCCTTTCCACACAGCGCCCAATAAGGAATTTATTATGAAATATGTTCATCGGCTCCGGGCCGTCAAGCCGCTGCGGTGGGCGGGCTGGGCCAGTCTGCCCCTGTTTCCCCTGTTCTGCTGCATGGTTCTGGAGTACTACAACGCCGGCGATCTGGCTGCGCTGGCCGCCTTCTGGCGGCTGCACACCCCCCAGGCCGTCTTTGGACTGTTGGTGAGCTGTGTCCTGTTTGCCCTGGTCCTGCTCCTGGTGAGGCGGGCGGCAGCAGCCTGCGCCCTCACCGGCGGGGCCTCCCTCCTGATCGCCTTTATCCACTCCATGAAGCTGGCCCTCAACGGCGACCCCTTCTTTCCCAAGGACGTCCTCATGGCCGGAGAGGCGGGCTCCCTGCTGTCCTTCCTCAGCGGAGGCCTGCCCAAATACATGGCCCTGGCCGCTCTGCTGCTGGCCCTCTGGTGCGCCGTACTGGCCCTGCTGGGCCTGCGCCTGCCCCTTCGCCGGACGGACCATCTGTTCTGGACCGCCTCCGCCCTCTCCCTCAGCGTTGTGCTTTGCTCCAGCCCCGCCCGGGTCACCCGCCTGCTGGAGCGGTTTTCCATCTACACCGAATTTACCATGCTCCAGAGTCTGAATTATGAGGAAAACGGCTTTCTCGGCGCCTTTATCCTCAATTTGAACAACATGCACCTCCAGCCGCCCGGCGGCTACTCCAGGGACTATGTGGAGCGCCTGCTGGACCGCTATGAGGCCGTCCCGGCCGCCGGGGAGGCCTTCGACGTGATTCTGGTGCTCAGCGAGAGCTTCTGCGACCTGCGGGAGCTGCCCGGCCTCACCTTCAGCCGGAATCCCCTCCCCCGGTATGACGAGCTCCTCCGCCGGGACAACTGCTACAGCGGCACGCTGTACACCAACGCCGTCGGAGGCGGGACGGTCCGCCCGGAGTTTGAGGTCCTCACCGGCCTGAGCACCGAGGTGCTGCCCGACGGGGCCACCCCCTACGAATATGTGGACGGCCCTCTGGAGAGCTACGTGTCCAACTACAAGGACGCGGGCTACCGGGCGGTGGCCCTGCACCCCTACGAGCCCAGCTTCTACGCCCGAAACAGCGCCTACCCGCACCTGGGCTTCGATGTCTTCTACAGCCATGACGAGCTGTACGCCATCCGCCCCCTGGAATACAGCAGCCGGGGCTATCCCACCGACGACTCCCTGGCCGATCACATCCAGCTGCTGCTGGACGGGGCGGAGGAGCCCACCCTGCTCTTTGCCATCACCATGCAGAATCATCAGCCCTTCTCCCCCATGCCCCAGGAGGACATTACCCTCACCGTCTCCTCTGACCGGCTTTCTCAGGAAAATCTGGACGCCGTCACCACCTATGTCCAGGGGCTGGCCGCCGCCGACCAGATGCTGGGCCGGTTGGCCGACTACATCGACCGCCGGGCGCGGCCCACCGTCCTGATCTTCTTCGGTGACCACAAGCCCACCCTGGGAGCCAACTTTGCCGCCTACGAGGAGAGCGGTTACTTCTCCGCCTCCGACCCGTTCACCTTCGCCGTCCGGTCCAAAATCTACACCACCCCCTTCCTGATCTACGCCAACCGGGCGCTGGACCCCGGCCTGTTTCCCCAAAACACCGGCAACCAACTGTCCACCGTCTACCTGATGGATGCCGCCGCCCTATGTACCGGCTTCCAGCGCACCCCCTACATGGAGCTGCTGCTGGACTGCTTCCAAAAGGCCCCCTTCTACAATAAGCGGCTGGCCATGGAGCTTACCCCGGAGCAGGAGGAGGCAGTCCGGGCCATCCACAGCGTCTCCTACTACCGCCTGAGCGAATAACGAGAAGCGAGCCCCCCGGGGGGCTCGCTCCAGCTTGTCAAAGCAGTAGCTGCGAGACCCAGAGCGCAAAAAGCCTCCTTTTGAAAGGAGGTGCCCCAGTGCGCACACTGGGGCGGAGGATTGCGTTTTGCGGAGCAAAACATACGAAGTAAACAAG
>CAJUFJ010000115.1:0-788 GCA_910585815.1 uncultured Oscillospiraceae bacterium
AGGAAGGAGATGATTCCCCATATGCCCGTCTCACCCCACATTTGCAGGTAGTTGTTGTGGGTGTGGACCGGATAGGTGCCGTCAAAAATGGTGGGATAGGTTTCAAAGGTCTTTTTCATGATATCCGTGCCCAGTCCTACGCCCCGGACCCAGTAGTCCCGCATGAGATTGGTGGTGGTGTCGAAAATCTCAAAGCGGTAGCGGGTGGAGGTGTCGTGGGCGTTGCCAATGGACAAAATCCGATTGTAAATGGTCTCCGGCAGGAAGGGAATGGCCGCGACGCCCAGCAGGAGGAACACCGGCACAAACCGCCAGTCCATCAGCGCCAGGAACACCACCACCGCCAAAGCCAGCCCAATCCAGCCGGAACGGGAATAGGTGAAGCCGATGGCCGCCGCGCCCACGGCCAGGGAGAGCAGAGAGAGTATTTTCCCCCGCCAGCGGCAGTTTAAGAACAGAGCCAAGTCCAGAGGCAGGAGCATGACCAGCTGCTCGGCAAAGTTGTTGGGGTTGTCGAAGAAGGAGTACACCCGGCCGGGCATTCCCGCGTTGACGTACATATCCTGCTGAGAGGCGATGACATCCACGCCCACATACCCCTGATAGCACCCGTACAGCGCCGCCGCAGAGACGCCCAGCACCGCCAGGGAAACCACCAGCTGGAGCTGCTCATACTTGCGCACCGAGCTGACCAGCACCAGCACCAGCAGGAAACCGGTCAGGTGGAAGAAGAAAAACCGCATGGACATCCGGGTGGACAGGGACGCGGCCAGAGAGATGCAGATGAA
>CAJUFJ010000115.1:798-2164 GCA_910585815.1 uncultured Oscillospiraceae bacterium
TAGAGGCACACTCTTTCCCTACACGACGCTCTTCCGATCTTAGCCGGAGCTTGGGCCGGGTTGCGCTCCCCACCACAAAGAGGCACAGAACCCCCGCCGCTCCCGCAAAGCCGTAGATGTTATTCCACACACCATGGGGGGCCACCAGCATGACCAGCATCAGCAGGCCAAGGAAGAAATAGGAGACCCCGCCCATCGCGGCGAACAGCTGGAAGCACACGCTCCCGTCCCAGAGCCTCCGCAGAGTCTGATAAAGCCACTTGGCGGCGGCGCAGGGAATGTTCACCAGCCCCGTAAAGAGCCCGCAGGCCAAGCTGTGGGGCCAGGCCCGGGGTATACGCCCCTCCCGCCAGACGAAGGCGCAGAGGGCGCTCTCGCCGGACTGGCGGCGGAAGAAGTTCCCAATGCCGTCCAGGGCGCGGCCAATGCCGCTGGTTGGTCCCGCAGCGCCCCAGGCCCCAAAAAAGGCCAGCAGAAACCGCAGGACGGCGCTGTTTCGTGTAATCGACATGTTGCATACTCCTTTATTCAGCCTTGGGGACGGCTCAGTGCCGCTTGATAGACCTGACTGGTGGCCTGGACCATCTTGTGGACCTCAAAGCGCTCCTGTACCGTCTCCAGGGCCCGCGTCCGGCACTGGGCCAGAAAGGCCGGGTCCTCCAAAAAGCGCTTCATGGCCTGGGCCATAGATTCCGGGTTGTCGTACTCCACCAGCAGGCCGCAGGCGGTCTTGTCGTTGACAATGTCGGAATTGCCCCCCATGTCTGTGGCAATCACCGGCAGGCCCGCCGCCATAGCCTCAATAATCAGGAAGGACAGGGCCTCGTGGCGGGAGGAATTGACGTACAAATCGGACCCCTTGTACAAATTCTTGATGTCCTTGCGGAACCCGATGAAGCGCACCCGCTCCCCCAGCTCCAGCTCCCTGGCCTGGGCCTGGGCGGCCTCCAGCAGGGGGCCGTCTCCCGCCAAGACCAGAGTAAAGGGCCGCTCTGTCAGCTGCGTCAGGCGCTTTACCGAGTCCAACAGATAGTGGTGGCCCTTGTCGTCGGCAAAGCGGGAGGCGCAGAGCATGACAAAGGCATCCGCCGCTAGACCCAGCTCCTGCCGGAGGGTGGACTCGGAGCGGTCCCCGGCCCATGCCTCCGGGTCCACCGCGTTGAACACCACCCGAATGCGCTCCCCGCTCCAGCCGTTGTCTATGAGTACCTCCCGGCCCCGGTTGCATACGGCGATAATCTGGTCCTGCTTCTTGTCCAGAATCCGGTTGGTGAACCGGGTAATGCCGTCGTTGGCCTGGACGAAGTGGTTGGTGTACACCACCCGCAGGCTGGGCAGAGATCGGAAGAGCACACGTCTGAACTCC
>CAJUFJ010000116.1 GCA_910585815.1 uncultured Oscillospiraceae bacterium
TTCTGATTTGGTCTCATTACAGACGGAGCAGGTATAATTGACGGTTCCAGCGGCGGTGCAGGTGGCCGGAATACGGGAAGCTTCCAGCCAACTGTGGCGAGGAGCATAACTTTCCCCACAATTAGGGCATACCACTCGATAACCATGGCAATAATCCGTATTGGGCTCAAACGGGATAGATGTTCCACATCTGCTGCAAGGCATTGTCATATCTGCCGCAAGCACAGAAAATGTCAGCATCGTTAACGCGAACCAAAAGAAAACCGGAAAACGTAAACGATTCAATATTTTCACAGAAAGAACCTCCTAAACGAACGTTCAGGGGGAGGGGGCGCGACTTCGTTCGCGCGCCCCCTCCCCCTCCGGGCTTACACTCTCAACAGGCGGCTGAAGAGGGTGATCCCAATCCCGATGAAGGTGAAGACGATGGGGATCAGGAACAGCGGATTGGCGACGACGATCTCGGCAACCGAGCCCATCCAGCCAGTAGCGGCGGTGAAGACCTCCGTAATGATGGACAGCAGGCTCGCCATCGTCATGGTGCCGGCACCCGAGGTTTCAGCGAGAGCAACGGGCATGATGATTCTCCTTTCTTAGTGAAGTATATCTTTGACCACCTTGACCGCGAGGATCAGGCAGACAAGACCAAATAAGTAGACGATAGGTTCAGAGGCCAGGAAGGTGGCGACTGCCTCCAGCATCCCGGCGGAGTAGGCGATCATGGCTTCCATCAGGAGATGACACCTCCGAGCAGTTTCATCAGGCAGAAGAGCAGGATGCCAAACAGAAACACGCCTGCCAGCCATTCATAGTCCACTCCGGCGGCGCCGGGAGCGACGGTCTCCACGAGATATTGGTGGGTCTCACTGCCCACGGTCTCTGTGATAACGCTGGTGGTGGTAATGGGGGTATACTCTCCGAAAACGGACGTCACCAGGGCCTTGAGGCCGTCCAGGACTTCCACAGGGGCCTCGCTGGGGCGCAGGTCCTCCACGTACCAGACCGGCGCGGTCTCAGGGAGGGATACGGCCGGAGCATTTAACGCCTGGTCCGCAGGATCAGCCGTGTCACCCAGTCCGTCAGACGGAGTTTCAGGCGCTTCCACAGCCGCCGGAGGCGGTACGGGGTCCGGGGTGAGCAGTTTACCGGACGAGGACCATACCCGGCCATCGGCATCAATATAACTGCCCACAGGATACTTATCATCAGCAGGATCAGCATCCAGCCGATCCGGAGCGGGATCACCATGTTCTGCACCTGCACTTTCAATGGATTCTTGGGCGGGATGCTCTGCCTCCCAATCGGCGAGGGCCATCTGATAGGCGCTGTCGCTGTCGAACATCCAGCGGGCGGGGACGCTCTCCTCTGCCGCCTGAGCGGTGGCCGAAAGCAGGCAGAGGGTCAGAAAGACCGCAAGCAGTTTTTTCAAAATTCATCATTCCTCCGTTCCTTGGAAATGCGCGGGCGGTTCGTGGAGCTGGTACGGGAGCTATATCCGGGACCGCCTCCGAAGCCGAAGATCAGACGGACGATCAAGATGGAGATGGACGCGAGGGTCACGCCCAGCCACATCTGACCGAAGGTAAAGCTGAAGCCGGGGACGTAGATGCCGAACAGGGACCAAAGGCCGTCCATCAGGGCCTTGCCCAAAGAAGCGGTGGTTTCAAACATGGGGCGGACCTCCCTTCTACTTAAGAAACAGTCTTAACAAGGCGAGCAGGACGAAAATCGTCACACCAGCGACCAGGACCGTCATGACCTCCGTTGGGAGCCACGTCCAAAGGACACCCAAGGCCTCGCCAAAGGAGCCGAACAGGTCCACCAGCTGGGAGAGCCGGTCCAGAACACCGGTGACCAGGGAGATGAGGCCATCCAGAATACCGTCCAGGATGGAGCCCAGGAGCTTGAGCAGTGCGCCAACGGTAGAGCCCAGGAAATCGCCCAGCTTTTGCAGGAGCTTGGCAAACCAGCCGTCCTCCTCTCCGGGATCGTCAGGGTCAGAGGGTGTGCTGGGGGAAGCGGGCGGGCCGGTGCCGTCCGTGTCCTTGTA
>CAJUFJ010000117.1 GCA_910585815.1 uncultured Oscillospiraceae bacterium
TCCGTGGTGACGGTTTTGGTCAGCGGCTGGGTGTCCACGCCCACCTCCGTTTTCCGGGTCATCTCCATCAGGTGGAAGGTCATGCCGTATTCCTCGAAGTCCTCCGTAGGGATGCCAGCCGGATCGTCCGAAAGGGAAAGCTGGTAGACCTTGCGGACGCGGGGCTGGTCGAAATCGCCAGCGGTGTAGGATTCTACCTCAATGGGGTAATAACAGGCTGCCGAACGGTCAGCGGCCAGGGCGGGGGGCGACGCCATGCACAGCATCAGCACCGCAGCGCACAGCAGCATGGAAATTCGCCGTTTTGTCATTTCGATCATCTCCTCGTATAATAAGATTTGCAGATAATTTTAAGTGCATCTGCTTAGTACACTCCACTTTGTCAGCAGGCTTAGAGATACCCGTGATAGAATAGCTGTAGGACAGCAGGGTCAGGTTCTCCATCTCCTGGTTGAGCCGCAAGGCTGCTTCATGGAAAGTCTGTCCCCCTGAGCCGGAAGTTAGCTGCAAACTCATTAGCTGTTTGCCGGAAGCGGAGCCGCCCTTTTAGCAGTGAGGGCTATCGCATTGGCCCGACCCGGAATGATTCTGATACGCGAGGTTGCGGATGCTCCGGATATCATGGGTATCTCAAAGCCTGCTGGCCTGAAATCCCATCACAGGGGAGGTGAAAATATGAATCCACTATTTGTAGGCATTGACGTGAGCAGCAAAAACAATGTGACCTACCTGATGAAGCCGGACGGAAGCAAGTACAGCAGTTTTTCCGTGCAAAACAACCTGGGTGGTGCTAAACTGATGTCAGAGAAGATCGTGTCGGCGCTGGAGGCCATGCAGCTCAATGATGTGGTGATTGGCCTGGAGGCCACGTCCATCTACGGGGACGGCCTGGTCTGCGCCCTCCGGGAAGACGGGCGTCTGGGACAGTACCAGAGGAAGATCCATGTGCTCAATCCCAAGCAGGTCAAGAAGTTCAAGGACTCCTATCCCGACCTGCCCAAGAATGACTGGGTGGACGCCTTTGTCATTGCCGACCATCTCCGCTTCGGCAGGATCGGCAAGGAGGTCTACATGGACGATTACCGCTATAAATCCCTGCAAACCCTCGCCAGGGCCAGATTTGACGTTGTGCAGAACCTGACGCGGGAGAAGCAGCACTTCGCCAATTACCTGTTCCTCAAGTGCTCCGGCATGGCCCAGGACAAGGACATTGCCAATTCCAGCGCCACCACCATCGCCCTCATGGAGCGGTTTGAAACGGTGGACGAGCTGGCCTACGCTGATCTGGATGAACTGACCAGGTTCATTGATGAAACCGGGCGCAACTTCGCAGACCCAGCGGCAAAAGCAAGGGCCATCCAAGCCGCTGCCAGAAACTCCTATCGCCTGCCTGTTACGGTAAACAGCTCTGTAAACCAGGCGATGGCCGTTTCTATTGCCACAATGAGGGCACTGGAAAAGCAAATTAAAGTGTTGGACAAGGCCATTGAGCAGCAGTTTCAGATCATCCCCAACACGCTTACCTCCATCCCCGGTATCGGCAAGGTCTACTCCGCTGGTATCATTGCCGAAATCGGCGATGTCCACCGTTTTAACTCTCAGGCATCCGTTGCCAAATACGCCGGCCTTGTCTGGACGCAGCACCAGTCCGGCGACTTTGAGGCTCAGCATACCAAGCTCATCAAGTCCGGTAACCGCTATCTACGTTACTACCTGCTGGAAGCCGCCAACTCCGTGAGAAGATGCGACTCCGAGTTCCGGCGCTACTATGACCTTAAATTCAAAGAGGTCAATCAGTTCCAGCATAAACGCGCACTCGCTTTAACTGCCAGAAAGCTGGTTCGGTTGGTCTATCGGCTGCTGATGGACAACCGCCTGTATATCCCGCCAGAGAGCTGAGCAAGTCGCTCACTGCTCTGACGAACAGGCCCTGTTTCAAAAATTTGCAGGG
>CAJUFJ010000118.1 GCA_910585815.1 uncultured Oscillospiraceae bacterium
GCCGGTATTACACGGCGGCGATGGTGGTGTACCTGATGGCGGCGGTCTGTACCGTATCGCCGTGGGCCGGGCCCTGCTCATCGGCAATCTGGTGTTCCAGGCCATGCGCTCTATGGCCGCCGGCCTGAGTTTTGAGGGAGAGGACCCGGTGGCCCTGGGGACCTGCACCTTCGTTTTCGCCTTTCTCCTGCTGGCCAGCCGGCAGATCTGCGCCATCGGGCTGAACTTCACCAGCGCCATCATGGACCTGTTTCAAGTCCCGGATGCGGTGGAGATCATCACCCCGGATGAAAACGCCTTCGGCATCGACTCCTCCTGGCTGCTGGCCATGATCGTGGGGCTGATCCTCATTTTCCAGGTGATAAAATTCTTCTTTGAGATCGGGGAGCGGTATGTGGTCACAGTGATTTTGGTCGTATTGGCCCCCCTTGCCTTTGGCATGGGCGGGAGCAAGAACACAGAGGATATTTTCAAGGGGTGGTGCAGAATGTTCGGCAGTATGTGCGTGATGATGCTGATGAATGTCATTTTCCTGAAGCTGCTCCTCTCCACCATGAGCACGGTGCCCAGCGGCCTGGGGATCTTCCCCTGGCTGATTTTTGTAACGGCCATTGTCCGGGGGGGCAGGAAGAACGATGATATTGTCTGCCGGATGGGGCTGAACCCCGCCCACACGGGAAGCCCCCTGGGGCATGGCTTTATGGCCCTTCCCACCATGATGGCAAACCACGCCGCCCGCACCGTGATACAGACGGTGGCCGCCAACCGCACAGGGGGAGGGAAAACGCCCTCCTCCGGCAATCGGAGCAGCAACCGGCCCAGCAGCGGCTCTGCGTCTCCGGGGCCGAATTCGCCGCCTCCTTCTCCGCCTCCTGCCGGGGGCGGAACCGGCGGCGCTGCTCCGGGCAAAACGGCAGGAGCGGCCTCAGCTGCGGGTAGTACGCCGCCCGCCGGGACAACGCCAAAAGCCCCCAATCCGGGGACTGCGCCTGCTTCGGTGGCAGCGAATCCGGGAACAGCCCAGAGCCCACCGGGGGCAGCTGCTCCGTCCAAAGGAACGGCGCAGGAGGGACCGGTCCCCACAAGGCCGCCCCTGGGTCGGGGCAGGGTGTTTACGCCGCCGTCTGTCGGTGGAGTGCCTGGACAGACGGGCGAAAAAGGCAGCACACCTATACCTCAAAGTCCATCGGCGGCCACCAGCGCACCCGGTCAGCCGGGAGCGCCCGGCCATCCCACCTCACAGCCTCCGGTGGCAGCCGCCCAGCAAAGCACTGGGGCAAGCGGCCAGGAAAAAGCGCCGCCCCTTAGTGCCAATACTACGGTCCTGCCCAGCGTTGTCACGGCAAAGGACGGCAAAAATGCCGGAACGCCCCAAAGCCCCGGCAATCCTTCCCGTCCGGCCCCGGCGGCAAAACCCCCTGCGGGTACTTCTGCCGCCACACCGCTTCTGGGAACGCCCAGATAAATAACAGCAGCACAATTTCCCATATGCAAAATGGGAATGGGCCGAGCACCCATACACCTGCCCCTGCTGTTCCAGGCGCACCTGGTACGCCTGGGCATCCCGCAGCGCCGAACAGAAGCCGGCCGGAACGGCCTGCATCTAAACCGGCAGGGAACGAGACTTCCTCTCCGCCGCCGCAGAATCCGGCTGTTGCTCCTTCCGGCGTCCCTGTCAGGAATCCGGGGGCGGTTTCCGGCGGAACGACCCAGCATGGGCCCAGCCGGGCGCCCACAGGGGTAAGCAATTCCGACCCTTCGGGGACAAGCCATCCCACCACAGGAACCAGGCCGCTTCAATCGAATCCTCCGGCTGCGGCCCCAGCACCGTCCAATCCGAAAGGGCCTGGCAGCACGCCGCCCAGCCGCCC
>CAJUFJ010000119.1 GCA_910585815.1 uncultured Oscillospiraceae bacterium
GTTATTTAATGCGTCTGGTTGACGGCAAATGGATGATTGATAACGCCCAGTGGTGCCGGGAGGGGCGTTGGTTCTTCCACGGGCTGTAAGCGGCTTGAAACAGGATGGCATTTGTCAAGGGAGATTTCACCCAAAAGATGAAATCCCCCAACAAACAATAACTTAGGTTGTAACTCCTGCCTCCACAGAAGAAATCTGGAATACCGTCGAAGGCTATGATTCAAACCCGTGTTCCCGTTTCCAATCTGCCCACTGTCCATCGTCCATCAGCAGCTTCCAGCCGCCCCGGTAGTCCAGGCCGAAGCGGTCCAGACAGTTCATCAGGTTGGAGCAGATCACCCCGAAGGGGTGGCTGGCCCCCAGACAGCAGTCATCTTTCAGATGCATCTGACTGCCCTCGTAGTCGTCCTGCGCATCCTGGGTGGTGCGGAACTTGTCCAGCAGCGACACCCAGATCCGCTCCAGCCGGGGGTCTTGGATGCTTTTGGTCACCCAGATGGCGTAGATTAAAGTCATGTACTCCGCCCGCTCATGGTTCCTCTCGTCGGGCAGGTAGTCCAGGAAGTAGTCCAGCACCTCCTCCCGACCATTGAGCTCACTCAGGCGGTGAAACAGAACACTTTTGTCATTCTGATCCAGGTCGGTTCGGTAAAGCTGGTCCTTCAGCAGTCCGGCGTGAATTTCCGGGTAATCATTCAGAATAAAGAAGATGCTGCAGGCGTCCTGGAATGCCTCTCCCTGCAAAGTGGACATCCTCTCCAACACCCGGGGCCACCAGGCCTCCTTGACCGCCCAGCCGCCTGAATGGCAGATGACCGAGATGGCCTCCGGATATGCCCCGAAGTCCCACAGAACACCGATCTGTTCCTCCATACCGGGTACGTGGAAGTGGGACAGCATTTTAATCAGTACCATACGCAGTTTTGGGTCCTGTTCGCTGTCGCAGGCCTTTTTGAAATAGGTCTGCTGCCGGGAGGGCAGCTCCTGGAATTTATAGCAGCTCTCCACAATCTCTATGCGGGTTTGCACGTCCGTTGTCCCATCATAGAGCTCCATCAGCTCCTGGGGCTTGCCGTCCAGATAGAGGCCGAAGTACATCTCCTCATCGTCATAGCCGGCAATCACTTCCCGGGTCCAGCGGTCGTACCAGGCCCAAAAATCCGGCTCCCGCATCACGGTGGGCGGACCGCACTCGTCCGTGTCGTAGTAAATCACCCGCCCCCGGTCAGGGCCGTCCAGAACCAGCCCGGTCATCAGGGTACAGCCCTGGGTGCCCAGGGGCAGCACGCCCCGCCGGAGTAGTCTGGGAGCTGGCCGGGCTCCGTTTCTCCCAGGCTGTACAGGCCGTAGAAAGGTCCCGCTCCGCCGTTTCCCATCCACAGCAGAAAGTTGCGGTATCCATCGGGCAGAGAGACGTGAAAGCGTGCTTCAAAGGCGGCGACGGACTCCGCTGAGGCGGGCGGCTTCAGCTGGTATTCGTGTTGGTCAGCGCCGAAGCGGGAAAGATCCCGGTCCTCCTCTCCGGCCCGTTTGAGCTGCTTGCGCAGCTTGCCGGCCCAGGCGGGCTGCGTACTTTTTGCCATAATCAGTTTTCTACTATGTAAAATCTCTTTGTACAAGAGATTTAATCTCTGCCATCAAGTGATGAAAGTTCATATTTGCACAGTTGAGGTTGTTTGTTCAAACGGATATAATAAATACAATATGACTTAAGAGGTCAAAAATATTCCTAAAAAAGCAAAAAACCTAACGATGCACGATGAAAAAAGGGATAATCTGTCACCCATATTTTTACTTTTAGTGCGGACTGTAATGAGATTGTAAGAAGTGTTCGCTATACTAAAATTACAAAAACATTGGAGG
>CAJUFJ010000120.1 GCA_910585815.1 uncultured Oscillospiraceae bacterium
GCGCCGGACAGCACAAAGTCCATGTGCTCCAGCTTCTGCCGCTCCGCTTCCAGGCGGACCCGCTGTTCCCGCAGCAGCTCCAGCGTTTTGGCGGTGTCCTGTCCCTGGAGGCAGCGGCGGATCTCCTCCAGGGGCGTGCCCGTCTGGCGGAAGATGGAGATGGCGTAAAAATCGTAGAACTGCTCCACGTCGTAGTAAAAATAGCCGTTGTCCCCCTGGTGGGCTGGGAGGAGCAGTCCCACGTCTTTGTAGTGGCGCAGAGTTTCCTTGGTTGTGCCGCACAGGGCGGCGAAAGCCCCGGAGGTCAGCCATCCTTTTTTTCGCTCCATAAAAATTTCCTCCAAAAATTAAAAATACCCCTTGACTGCGTGGCGGCCACACGGTTTATAATACCCCCTGTCAAAAATAATTGCAAGTCCACTGGACAACAATATGAGAAAACAGGAGGTTTTTGATATGGATTTTGGATGCAGCAGCTTTACCTGGAGGACAGAGGACGGACGGCACCTTTTGGGACGGACCTACGACCAATTCGGAGACCTGACGGCCAACCGGGTCATCAGTGTTCCACAGGGGATGCCCTGTGTCCCTGGACTTCACGGGGAGGGGGCGGCCTCCGGCGAATACAGTTACACCGGTATGGCGGTGCTTGGCTTCGGGGAGCCTATTCTGGTGGACGGGGTAAACTCCGCTGGCTTGATGGGGGCCCTGCTCCATTTCCCGGAGTATGCGGTCTATGAGGAAAGTGCCGGCCCGGGCAGAACAGCCGTCCATCCAGGCCGTCTACTGGCTTGGCTGTTCAGTCAGTGCGCCAGCGTGGAGAAGACCGTGGAGGCTTTGAAGGGAACTGCTTTGGTGGACGAGCCCATCCAGGGAAAACCCCTGCCCGCCCACTATATCCTCAGCGATAAAACCGGCGAGGCCGTCATCATCGAGCCGGAGGAGGGTGGCCTGTCCATCCACCGGGAGACCATCGGCGTGCTGACCAACAGCCCGGACTACCGCTGGCAGCGAACCAACCTCCGCAACTTCGTGGGGGTTACCAATCTACCCAAGGCCCCCCAGACTATCGCCGGGCATGAGATCCGGGAGTTCGGGGAGCGCCTGGGCGGCGGTTCCGGCCTGCCGGGGGACTATTCCTCTCCTTCCCGCTTTGTCCGCTTGGCTTTTATGAAGGAGCTTGCCGTTCCCGGGAAGGACGAGCTGGACGGGGTATCCCGGATGTTCCGGGCCTTTGCCCCGGTGGACATCCCCGAGGGACTGGCAAAAGCCGATCCAAATTACGACGTGTACGAGCAGACCCTGTGTACCAGTGTCATGTGTGCCGAGAGCGGCGTGTACTACTTTGCCCCTGCCCAGAACCGGCGCATTTCCGCCGTCCGGCTCCCGGAGGCAGGGACGGAAATGCAGTATTTCGACCTGGGAGACGGACAGGACATTGACTGGAGGAATTAGGACATTATGGACAAACTGGACTCTTATCACCTGCCGGTCACGGGCCGGAACATCCTTAAATTCGCATTTCCAACCATCGTCATGACGGTGTTCAACACCTTCTACACCATGGTGGATGGGCTGTTTGTCTCTAACCTGATTGGCATGGAGGCCCTGTCCGCCATCAACCTCACCGCCCCGGCCATTGCCCTGATCACGGCCATCTCCGGAATGCTGGCTACCGGCGGCAGCGCCGTAGTCATGAAGAAAATGGGGGAGCACAGGGCACAGGAGGCCCGGCAGGACTTCACCCTCCTCATTCTCACCAACGCAGTAGTGGGCGCGGTGATGATGCTGCTGGGCTATACCCTGATGGATACCCTGCTGGGGACTATGGGCCTCTCTCCGGCGGTGTT
>CAJUFJ010000121.1 GCA_910585815.1 uncultured Oscillospiraceae bacterium
GCCTTCTGCCAATCCGTCCATATAACCTACTCTACGTTCATCCATCATTTTCTGCGCATACGTCATATATGACACCTCCAATGCCTTATCACTGCGCACCTCTTGTATCCGTTCCCGGGCCATTTGTCCCAAGGGCGTCTCATAGGGTTGCTCCAGATCATTCGTGCGAACCAAGTCCAAAAACTCCAAAATCGGTTTGCTGGCGTTGGCCTCTGTGTACCGGCTGTTGAGAAAATACACGTGGGAGCCATCCTCATAGGGGACAGTGGTATCCTTCAAAAAAGATATCCGCTCACCCACCGCTTTGCCAATGTGGAAGTAATCGAAGTCGCAGACAAAGATGATGTAGCTTTCGGAGAGACTGGTATAGTCCGCGCTCTTGGGCAGTTCATTGCGGTCTATGCCGCTCTGGTAAAACCTGACCCGGCGGGGCAGGTCGTCCTTCCGATCCGCTTGTATCTCTACATTAAAGACAGTGCCCTGTTCATCTTTCAAATATACATCGAGACGGATGCCATGGTACTCATAGCTGTCACTCATTTCTTTTTGGCGGTCAAGAAATTCGATCCGCTGAATGGACACATCCAGCAGCGCCTCCAGAAACAGACTGCATATTTCCTCAGAACGCATAACCTGCCCAAACATAAAATCTGATTTCAACGGGAGCTCGCTGAGTGGGGTAATGGTATATCGTTTTGGCATAGGGCAACGCTCCATTCCACAGTTTTCTACTATTAGTATAGCACAGAAATGTCTTTGGGTCAATTTACAGCCCGGTTTTGTCATAGAAAATTTTATTTAGGAGCTTGATGCCTTTGGGCGTCAGGCTCTTTTTGTACCGGGGAGGAGGTGACAACAACATGAACAACTACCAACGGCCCCACAGTCCTTTTGAGGACACCGCCGTCCAGCGGCTGCGGCGGATGGGCCTGACCACAGAGGACGGCGCACCGGAACAGGACGCTATGTCCGTATTCAGCACTATTTTTGCCGGCCAGTTTTTTGATGACCTGTGCAACTACTACCAGGACGATGAGCAGGTCCGGGAAGTGGTTACCCAGTTCTTCCAGACAGCGGAGCAGGCCGACTCCAGGCAGAAGTTTCTGCTGATCTGCCTGCAATATGACGGCATCTACCGCGACCTGCCCGATCCCGTCTGGTGGATCAGCGGTAGCCCGGACTTTGCGGTCCTGTTCGCCGATGGCTTCCTGGCCCACCTGAAGCGGCTGGCGGAAAATACACAATGAGAGGTTGAAAACATGAAGCACATCAAAATTTATAAGCCCCCGGACGGCCCCGCCCAGGCGGCGGAGTTCATCGAGGGGCTGGAGCCCAGGCTGCGGGACAAGGTGGTCCGGCAGATTCTCTATCTGTCCCGAACACCCCTCCCGGAGCTGAAGGAGCCCCACTACAAGCACTTTTCCATCGAGAAGTATCAAAGTCTCTACGAGCTCCGAGAGAGGGGGCGGGTGGTGGTGCGCATCATCTTCACCCCCTGTCCCAACGGGGATTATCTGCTCCTCCACGCCTTTGTGAAGCGCCAAAAGCGTGACACCGAAAAGGCACTGGAGCACTCACTCAGACTGCTGGCGTCACTCTGGAACCACCCGGAGTACACAGTAGAATATAAAGTTAAAGAGGAGGAAACACGCAAATGAAACCAATTGTATCCATCACCCTGGCAGCCGCGCTGGCATTGTCCGGTGCGGTATTTTTCTGGAAAAGGAGGACACAAACATGAAACGACTGCTTACCTGCCTGCTGCTGGCGGCGGCCCTGGTGACCAATG
>CAJUFJ010000122.1 GCA_910585815.1 uncultured Oscillospiraceae bacterium
GGCGTAACGATACGTTATACCGTTTGGCCTGTTCCCTCCGTGGGAAGGGCCTGGGTGAGGCGGGGATCACCGCCTCCCTGCTGGAGGAGAACCGGGAGCGCTGTGTCCCGCCCCTCCCCGCCGCCGAGGTGGAGAAGATCGCCAAAAGCGCCGGCCGGTATGAGCGGGGCGGGAGCGGCCACGCGCTGAACTGGGACGGGACAGCGGAGCCCTCCCACCGCGCAGACAGTCCCGACCAGTTGTTTTCTCTGTTCAAGCCCCTGTCGGAGTACCAAGAGGAGGAGGCGGAGTGGATCGTCCCCGGCTGGATACCGAAAGGGCAGATTTCGCTGATCGCCGCAGATGGCGGCATAGGCAAGACCACCTTGTGGTGCCACATCATCGCCGCGCTGAGCAGTGGATCGGCCTGCATACTGGACCCGCCCGGATTTACCCGTGAACCTATGAAGATCACCTTCATGACCACGGAGGACAGCGTCAGAAAGAAGCTTCGCAAAAAGCTGAGACTGGCCGGTGCCGATATGGACAACATCATCACACCGGATTTTGCGATGGACCGGACCGGGCTGTTGCGTAGTTTGAACTTTGGCACAGAGGAGATGGACAGGGTTTTGCGCTACTTAAAGCCAGTCCTCTGCATCTTCGACCCGGTCCAGGGCTTCACCCCGCCAAAGGTCAACATGGGGAGCCGGAACGAAATGCGCGACTGCATGGCCCCGCTGATCTCCATCGGGGAGGACATCGGCACCACGGCGCTGATTGTCTGCCACACCAACAAGCGCAAGGGGGCCTATGGCCGGGACCGGATCGCCGACAGCGCGGACCTGTGGGACATCTCCCGGTCCGTCATGATGGCGGGGTTCACCGAGGACCAGGGCGTGCGCTACCTCTCCAACGAAAAGAACAACTATGCCCCACCGCAAGAGACCATCCTTTTCACCATCGACGCTGACGAGCAAATCCACAAGGCGGGCACCAGCTGGAAGCGCGACCGGGAGTATATCCAGGGCGCGGAGGTCTCCAGGACCGCGCCGGTACGGGAGGACTGCAAGGCGTTCATCCTCCAGACGCTGGAAGAGGCCGGGGGCGCTATGCCCACCGCCACGCTGGAAGAGACGGCAAAGTCCGCTGGGTACAGCTTCTCCGCCATTACGCGGATGAAGAAGGCACTTAAGGCGGAAGGCTCTATCAAGTACTTCCACACTGGCAGCAATACTGACAGAGTCTGGCATATGCAGTTGGTGAATCAAGATGGTTTTACGGAAACATCCGAGGATGGACCGTCTCCCTTTGATGAACCACTCCCCGTGTGACCTATACAAAGTGGTCTAGTACGGAATTTTTCTTAGAGTACCAACGGTTTCCGTACTCGACCAGGGGGGTCGAGTACACCAGTACGCGGTTGCTATGCGGTCTGTACTAGACCCCCCTGGTCGAGTACGCAACCAATTGTGCCGCAACGGTTAGAGCCGTACTAGACCACTTAGCGTCTCTCTGACGGGGAATGGTCCAGTACAGGAAGGGTGGTCAAGTACGGATATGGGAGGAATAATTTTTTATGTGTATTGAGCAGAAAGGTACCTTCTGCCCGCTGGGGCGGACCGACTGCCGGAGGTGCTGCTATCTCGACCGGGAGTATTCCCCGG
>CAJUFJ010000123.1 GCA_910585815.1 uncultured Oscillospiraceae bacterium
TGGCGGCTCTGCCGCCTTACGGATGCGGCGTCCCCCTTGCGGGGAAAAGGAGCCTTGCCGCCTGCGGGCGGGACGGAAACCTTCAAACCCGTATTCAAGTGCTAAAGGGCAGACAAAGCTCCGGGGGACACCAACGAAAAGGAGAATCAATATGTCAACAATCATCAAGCACAAGCAGTTCCCCAAGTTCAAGAGCTGGACCATGGACCTGTGCGGCCGTCCCCTCACCATCGAGGTGGGCAAGGTGGCCGAGCTGGCCTCCGCCTCCGCCCTGGTGAAGTACGGCGAGACCACCGTGATGGTGGCCGTCACCGTCTCCCCCCGTCCCCGGGACGGCATCGACTTCTTCCCCCTGTCCGTGGAGTTTGAGGAGAAGCTGTACGCCGTGGGGAGAATCCCCGGCTCCTTCATGCGCCGCGAGGGCCGGCCCTCCCTGCCCGCCGTGCTGGCCAGCCGCCTCATCGACCGGCCCATGCGCCCCCTGTTCCCCTACGACTTCCGCAACGACGTGTGCATCCAGTGCACCGTTATGAGCGTGGACTACGACTGCTCCCCCGAGGTGGCCGCCATGATCGGCGCCTCCGCCTGCGTGAGCTATAGTGAAATTCCCTTCGCCGGCCCCATCGGCTGCCTGGAGGTGGGCTTCTGCGACGGTCAGATCGTCCTCAACCCCAACCAGGAGCAGCGCAAGACCAGCCGCATGGACGTGACCGTAGCCGCCACCCGGGAGAAGGTGGTCATGATCGAGGCCGGGGCCGACGAGATCCCCGACGAAATTATGTACGCCGGCATCGTGAAGGCCCATGAGGAGATCCGCAAGCAGATCGACTTTATCGACCAGATCGTCAAGGAAATCGGCAAGCCCAAGATGGAGTATGAACACGCCCAGTTCAACCAGGAGCTGTTCGACGACATCGTGGCCAACTTCATGGACGAGGCCAAGGCCGCCATGGACACCGATGACAAGACCGTCCGGGAGAAGCGCTGGAACGAGATGATCGAGCACTGGCACGAGAAGTATCTGGAGCAGTATCCCGATATGGACCAGTATCTGGAGGAGTTCACCTACAAGTTCCAGAAGAAGATTGTGAAAGCCTGGCTGCTGGAGGGCCACCGGGTGGACGGCCGGGCTCAAAACGAGATTCGTCCCCTGGCCGCCGAGGTGGGCGTCCTGCCCCGGGTCCATGGCTCCGGCCTGTTTACCCGCGGCCAGACCCAGGTGCTCTCCGTGTGTACCCTGAACACCCTTTCCGCCGCCCAGAAGCTGGACACCATCTGGGAGGAGACCGAGAAGCGGTATATGCACCACTACAACTTCCCCCCCTACTCCGTGGGTGAGGCCCGGGCTCCCCGGTCCACCAACCGCCGGGAGTACGGCCACGGCTTCCTGGCCGAGCGGGCCCTGGCCCCGGTGCTCCCCTCTGAGGAGGAGTTCCCCTACGCCATCCGCGTCGTCAGCGAGGTGCTGTCCTCCAACGGCTCCACCTCTCAGGGCTCCATCTGCGGCTCCACCCTGGCCCTGATGGACGCCGGCGTGCCCATCAAGGCCCCGGTGGCCGGCATCTCCTGCGGCCTGATTCAGGACGACAACGGCGGCTTCACCACCTT